>PLYJ01000059.1 GCA_003151745.1 Bacteroidota bacterium | reverse complement strand
TAACTTAACGACATTGATAAAGGGGGGATATTTTTTACCTAACTAATAACTTAACAACTCAATTACTGCCCAACTGCCGGCTGCTGGCTTCCCACTTACTTATATATGGTTCCGTTTACAAGAGTTCTTCATAATAAGCTGGAAGAACAATTAAAGCGGCTATCAATTGATGAAAGCAATTCACTAAAACATAAAGAAACGGGTATACAAGTTACTCATCTGCATGTTGAGGCGCTCAAGAGCTTTATTATCAAATACAAATTCAAAAGCGTCAAGGAAGAAATCAAATTCTTCAAGGAAATAAAGCCGCTTTTCTTCAGCAAGCTTATTTTCTATGTAAAGAGCTTTAATATTGAAACTAAGAAGCCAAACGCCAGCGATAGAGCGCAGAAACGTTACTATGAAAGCGAATTAAACCGCCTGCAGCGCTATTTCGACAACAACCTCGAATTCTACCAATACTTCAGGATGCAATCCACCTTCCTCGATGAGAAATATTTCAGGCGTGGCAAATTCGATATTCGCCTCAACCTCGATACCTTCTTCTTTGAATCAGATCCACGCTTCAGTTCCAGCCATGATTTTAAAGTTTCAAAGATTCTTGCTAACGATTTACTGGCAATTTATCTCAAAGCAGAAATAACATTACTCGATAGGAAGGAAGATTTCGCAGACAAGCCACAACGCCTGCCTGAAGAAAGGCTTACCTGGTCTGATTCTAAAACCTCATTAATAGAGCTTATATATGCCCTGCATTCTTCAGGTGTTTTCAATGCCGGTAATGCAGGTATCAAAGACATCGCTTCTCATTTTGAAATTGTTTTTAATATAGACCTTGGAGATTTCTACCGCACCTGGTTGGAAGTGAAAGAGCGCAAGTCATCCCGCACAAAATTTCTCGACTCCCTCAAATTCAACCTCATCCGCCGCATGGACGAATCCGAAGAAAGATAATTGCTCATTTCCCTCTATTCACTTCGTCATTGCGAGGCACAGCCTGTCCCGATTATTTCGGGAAAGCAATCCCCAACTTCATAGCGCATTCCCCCTTGTGCGTTGGCATTTTGCGCGCAGGCGAAGGGGGGATTAAGGGGGATGTTTTTCTCTTGACTCTGCGTTTATTTCCTCCGCGCCCTCTGCGGTTTCCCATTCGTAAATTCGTATTGATTCGTTATTCGTAGTTGTTTTTCTCCTCCCCTTCGGACCTGTCCAAAGGGTGGGTACAAATTGTCCCCACCCTTTACATTTGGTGAGGGCGGGGGTGAGGTTTTGGCCGCTTTATTTATTCATGATCTCAGTTTGAATCCTGATAGATTCGTCATGAATAAGATGATATAATTTTCTGATAAGTTCTTCGCTTAATCCCATCATCTGTCCGTTTGAAATACGGGTATTCAGTATTTCTTCCCAGCGCGTTGCCTGCAATATCGTTACGTTGTTATCCTTTTTATATTGACCTATCTCCCTTACAATCTGCATTCGTTTCATCAATACTTGTAAGATTTCATCATCTGCATTATTGATATGAGTGCGTAGTTGTGTTAGTTGATCAATGAATTCCTTGTTCTGTGAGATCATTTCACGAACAACAAGCTTTGAAAGCAATTCCTTTAATTGTACCGGAGTAAGCTGTTGTTTCGCATCGCTCTTGGCTATGCCCGGCATAATATGGGTTTCAATCATCAATCCATCCATTTCCATATCCAATGCTTTTTGAGAGATGTACGGAATCAATTCCGTGTTGCCGCAAATATGGCTTGGGTCGCAGATGATGGGAAGTGAGGGGTAAGCCAGTCTTAATCCGACAGCTATTTCCCAATTTGGTTCATTTCGAAAAGGGGAATTTCCATAAGAATGAAACCCGCGATGGATGGCTGCTAACTTCGTTACCCCTGCCTGGTAAATTCGTTCGATGGCGCCAATCCATAACTGAAGATCAGGATTGACAGGATTTTTAATCATGACAGGAATATCCACTCCTTTCAAGGCATCTGCAATCTCTTGCACGGCAAAAGGGCTTACAGTAGTGCGAGCGCCGATCCATACTATATCAACTCCACTTTGGAGACATTCTTCCACATGCTTTGCATTTGCAACCTCCGTGGTTACTTTCATCCCGGTTTCTTGTTTTACTTTTTGCAGCCACTTCAAGCCGATGGTTCCGACACCTTCAAAGGAGTTGGGACGGGTTCTTGGCTTCCATATTCCGGCTCTGAAAATGACAGAAGAATCTATTGCTGCAATGGCTTTTGCCGTGGACATTACCTGCGTTTCATTTTCAGCGCTGCAAGGTCCGCTGATGATTATGGGTTTATTCTTTTTGCCGGTCCAGGTGTGGATTGATGAAATATTTAATAGCGGTTTCATTTTTTATCTTTATTTATATTAATCCCGTAGCCACGCACGTGCGAGACAACAGGATTAAATGTTTTCTAATATTTTTCTTATTTCATTTGCTTCTGCCATAAAACGATGTATTTCCTCCGAATTTTTCTCAGTAATGAGTTTTCGTAGTTGTTCCAATTTTTGAATATATGCATCTAACGCTTTTAAAACATTTTCTGAATTTTGTTCCAATATCGGTTGCCACATATCGGGAGAACTTTTTGCAAGTCGCACAGTGGATGCAAATCCGCTGCCTGCCAGGTTAAAAATATTTTTATGATTTTTTTCAATATCAAGAACGGTGTTTCCTAATGCAAATGATGAGATGTGCGACAGGTGCGAAATATATGCAAGGTGCATGTCATGATCACTTGCATTCATATAGATCAGTTTCATTTTCAGGATGCTGAAAAGTTTCGCAGCCGTTTCGATGGCATCTTTATCGCTTAATTCTTTCTCGCAGATAATCGAAACTTTATGGTCAAATAAATTATTGATGGCTGCCGATGGCCCTGTGTTTTCAGTTCCTGCAATAGGATGTGCTGCCACAAAACGATTCCTGTTCTTATGACTTCTTACTTCATAGCAAATGCCCTCTTTTGTGCTGCCCGTATCAATGACAATTGTTTTCGGATTTATCCTGTTCAGAATTTCAGGAAGCATCTTTTTTATGGCGTCAACAGGAATTGCAAGAATAATAAGGTCTGTATTGAACGACTCTTCCAATGGTTTAATTTCATCGGCAAGTTTTAGTTTCAATGCTTCTGAAGCGTTCGTAGCGTTTGCATCTACGCCAACGACATGATTTAAAATACCTCTCGCTTTTAAATCTTTTGATAAAGAACCTCCTATTAATCCTAATCCGATAATGGTTGCATTCATATTTTAATACGATTTGTTTTAATCCCGCACGTGCGGGATTCTATTCGCTTCAACGATTCAGCTAATATTGCGGTGTTACTGCATAATGAAACTCTTAAATATTGATCTCCGTTCTTCCCGAATATAAATCCCGGTGTGATGAATACATGCGCTTCACGCAGGATTTTATCAGCATATTCATTGCCATTTGTAAAAGCAGGCGGTATTTTTCCCCAAACGAATAAACCCGATTGCTCTTTACTAAAAGTGCAACCAAGCGACAGAAGGATTTTCCAGACAATCTTTCTTCTTTTTTTATATTCATCATTTACTGACTTAATCCATTCTGCATCCATTTTCAAAGCTGCAGCTGCTGCATTTTGCAAACCGAGGAACATCCCTGAATCCATATTGCTTTTTACTTTCAGGATACTGTTTATATACGATGCATCTCCTGCCACCCACCCTAATCTCCATCCTGCCATATTGTGAGATTTGCTCAGGGAATTCAATTCAAGACAGACTTCCTTTGCACCCGCTAATTTGAAGATGCTGAAATGATGATTGGTTAGAATGGTGCTGTAAGGATTATCATTAACGATCAGAAATTTTTTCTCCTGAGCAATTTTAATCAATTTGCTTATGACTGTTTCATTTGCATTAATTCCTGTTGGCATGTGAGGATAATTAATCCACATCATACGTATACCTTCATCGGCAAGCTGTACAATTTGATTTAAATCTATTTCCCAGTTGTTTTCTTCACTCAAATCGTAAGTAATCACCTGTGCCCCGACAAGATTGCTCACTGAAGTATAAGTAGGGTAGCCCGGATCAGGCACGAGTACTTTGTCATTTTCATTAATGAATGCAAGCGATATGTGCGCAATTCCTTCCTTGGAACCAATGAGTGGAAGAATTTCTGTTTCAGCATTCAGATCAACTTTATAAATGCGTTTATACCATGATACAATGCCCTCTCGGAATTCATTAGTCCCTTTATAACCCTGGTACCCATGAATACCTTTCTTTTGAGCAGTCTCTATCAATGCTGCAATTGCAACATCGGGCGGATTCATATCCGGACTACCAATGCCTATATTAATTACGTTTAGACCCGCTTTATTGATCTCAGCAATTTGTCTTAGCTTGACAGAGAAATAATACTCGTGAATGTTTTGAAGGCGATTGGCTTCCTGGATAAGCATTTTTTATTTTTATTAGTCTTCATTATTCAAATTATTGCAAAAAAAAAGCGAGTCCGTTTAACGGACTCGCCTGGGAAATATTGTTCTTATCTTTTTTTAAACACACATATTATTTCCCCTTCCCGGTCCGATACAGATACCCGGATAATAATAAAAGGAATATAAATTGCGTGGCGTCATTTCATTAATTTGTTTGCAAAGAAAGCCAAAATTATTCATACTTCAAAGTAAAATATTGGGGGCGAATAAGCGAAAATTTGAATGGAGATTTTCACCGCATCTGGTTAGAAGTAAAAGCACGCAAGTCATCCCGCACAAAATTTCTCGATTTGCTAAAAGCAAATCTCATCAAGCGCATGGACGAATCAGAAGAATAGACCTGTCATTGCGAGCACAGCCTCTCCCGATTTTTCGGGCAAGCAATCCTCAACTTCAATCCTCATTTCTCTCAAGTTTTATTCTCCGCGCCCTCCGCGCTTATTTTCTCCGCACCCTCTGCGGTTCTTTTTTTTAATCCGCATTGATCCGTCGCATCCGCATTCTATTGCTCGTTATTCGTAGATATTTCTCTCCCACCTTGGTAACACCTTGGGAAAAGGTTTGATTTCATCTGCGCAGTTTTGCAACCGTTTCACTCAAATTCACAAGAAAATTTAAAGCTATGAAAAAAGAATTACAACAATTAAACGATGCACAGTTAGTGCAGGAATACCGCAATGGTACTTCAGAGGCATGGGACGTGCTGTTTAGCCGCCATCACGTTAAGATGACAAGATATATTGCCTCCATAGCGGGCGATGATCTGGCACATGATGTGATGCAGGATACATGGGTAGTGGTAATAACCGCCATCTTAGATGGCAGCTACAAAGAGGAGCAGCGCTTCACCAAATGGATTAAGGGAATTGCCTACAGGCAAGCCATAAAAGCATGGCATGAGGAACACAGGTTTGAATATAGTGATGAAGGAGTGCCGGATAATCAGGATGGCGCGTTGAATGCGGAACAATGTATAATCAATAAGGAAAGCGAAACTCTGCTTCATCAATCGCTAAACCGGCTGGTTGGATCAGAAAGGCAGATAGTTATACTTCGTGCATGGGAAGAAAGAAGCTTTTATGAAATTGCTGTCATCATGCATGTGAGTACTAACACTGCACGTGCTTTGTATTCAAGAGCATTAAACAAAATGAAGAAGGCCGTTAATAGGTTCCACTAATGATAAAGCCTTTACAGATTTGTGACAACCATGAAATAATGTTGAAAAGCATAATTAAAAAAAATATTTTCATTTTTAGGTTGCGTTTTGACTCCGAAAGGTATATATGTATAAACAGCATATACAATGAGAGTCTTTCTAAAAAAGTAATCAGCCGTTCAAGTGCAATAATCAGAAGCATTTTTCCTGCTCGTTCAAAGAAGCAGGAATACATCTCCGGATCAAAAACGAATGATCAGGTATGTAAAAGCATTCTTGTTCAATTAAAAGATAACAAAGCGTATGGCAGGGATGTGAAGATGGTGCACAGGCGGCTGGCGCAGTATCAGCGGCTGAGGTGGCATGGAAGCAATGTCAATCAGGCGGAGGCGTTAAAGAAACTGGAGAAAGAGTGGAGACGGTATGAGCGTAACCGCTTGCGCAAGATAAAAGGTGAAAACGGAACAATTATTCCTATTCAGTGTGGATCCGGCGAATAGGTTGCAACAAAGATCTCTGTATGCTATACTGTAAAACAGAGTTAGTGCAAAGGGTGTCCTGTTCTCTAAAGCACTAAGGGTGAACAACAGGTCTCAAATTAAAATATATAAGCTATGAATAAGCCTATTATTTCAATTAAGTTAAGTTCGAAAAATTACGCCGGTCTTGTCAATCTGGGCAATCGCGTGGCTGCCAGCCTTACAGGCAACCTGAATTTTATGACGCCACTGCCAACAATTTTAGCCCTCCAAACGGCAATTACGGATGTTGTAAATGCAATTGCAGTGTGGGGTCCGAGAGGCAATCGTGGTGGTCATGCCGATCTTCTTGACCTGCGGCAGAAAGCACTGACGCTTGCTCAAATGCTGAAATCGTTGAGTCAGTATGTGCAGAACACCGCACAAACAGCTGCGGGAAGCAATTATGTGCTGATGGCGTCTATCATTACCAGCGGCGGTTACCAGCTTGCCAACACGCGAACGCCGCAGGGCATCCTTCAGAAGGTGCAGGGCTTCCACAACTTCGTTTCACGCAAGTTGAATCCAAACGAAGTGAAGTTAAAGTGGAAGAAGCCCCTTAACACGGCTACGAGCGGCAACGTGAAGAGTTACAAAGTCTTGCGCGGCACCACCACCGATGTAACCGCTGCTATTGAAGTGGCAATTACCACAAAGGGTAGCTTCACCGATACTAACACCACAGCAACTGCTGTTGTATGGACGTATTGGGTGATTGCTTACAACACAAATGGTGCTGGCGTAATATCTGATGCAGTGACTGTTGCTGTTCTCGGCGCTTAAACCAACTATTTAGTTTTCACTTTGGTTAATAGCAAATCCCGTCTCGTAAGGCGGGATTTGTTATTTGTACCCTTTGGCAGATGCAACCTGCTGACTATTTTTTTCGATATTTGCGCTATCAATGTAATCGGTGTTATCATTTAATCCCGCACGTGCGGGAGTGAAATCCTAAAAAATGAAGAAAGTAACAACACTTGGACAATTTATTATAGAAAGACAAGCCGATTTCCCATTTGCGAAAGGCGAATTATCAAGGTTGCTGCGTGATATCGGCATTGCGGCAAAGATTGTAAACCGTGAAGTAAATAAAGCAGGGCTGGTAGATATTCTCGGTGACCAGGGAACGGTGAATGTGCAAGGCGAGCATCAGAAAAAGTTAGATGTATTTGCAAACGAACAGTTCATCTCCGCTTTGAGCTGCGGGGGCGAAACCTGCGCCATTGCATCGGAGGAAAACGAAACGCTCGTTCACATAGACAGTGCTGTTTCAAAAAATGCCAAATATGTTGTTTGCATGGATCCTCTTGATGGTTCATCAAATATAGATGTAAATGTTGCTATTGGAACCATATTTTCAATTTATAGAAGAACGTCGTTCTCCGGGCCGGCTGAAGAGCGGGATTATTTACAAAAGGGAACGGAGCAAATCGCAGCGGGTTATGTTATATATGGATCGTCCACCATGCTTGTCTACACAACTGGCAAAGGAGTAAATGGATTCACGCTTGACCCAAGCATCGGAGAATTTTGTCTTTCACATCCTGATATGATGTGTCCGAAATCAGGCACTATTTATTCCATCAACGAAGGAAACTATGTTCATTTTCCCGACGGCGTAAAGCAATATATTAAATATTGCCAGATGGAAGACAAGCACACTCATCGCCCTTATACTTCGCGTTACATCGGTTCCCTCGTTGCTGACTTTCACCGCAATCTTTTAAAGGGTGGAATTTTTATCTATCCATCTACTTTAAAATCTCCTAAAGGAAAGTTGCGGTTGCTTTATGAAGGTAACCCGATTGCCTTTATCATCGAGGAGGCAGGAGGCAGGGCATCAAGCGGCTTTAAAAGAATTCTTGACCTTCAGCCCAAATCGCTGCATGAGCGAACTCCGCTCTTCGTCGGGTCAACAGATATGGTAAAGCAGGCGGAAGAATTTATGATGAAATATTCTCCTGTAGAAACAGTATAAAGGATTTAATAAATGAGCCCAACTGAAAACCATTTGCCCGGTTCACTTCATAAAATATGGTTGCATGTTGTTTTGTCCACGCATAATGATGAACCGCTCATAACTCCTAAGCTTGAGCCCTTCCTGCAAAAGCACCTGCAACATCTGTTGAAGGAATCAGGTTGCACTCCTATTCTCATCAATGGAATTCAGGATCATATCCATCTCCTCTTTCTGATGAATCCTGAAAAATCTGTTTCCGATATTATCAGGCTGGTAAAGAAAGAATCATCGCAAACCATTAATCTTGCAAAGTTTGCCGAAACGGAATTTGCATGGCAGAACGGCTATTCCGCATATTCAGTCAGCGAGTCGCAGGTTGATAAGGTAAAGGAATACATCAGCATTCAAAAAGAATATCACAAAAAAGTTACATTCAGAGAAGAGTCTGAGAAGTTTTATCTGGCGCATAAGCTGGAAATTAATAATGAAAAGGAATTAGGGTAAATAAAGGAATTTCCTGATGGCCTGTTTTATTTTAATATAGCTACGATAGCTGATTAAAATTTATGTAGATTTGTGTTGTAAATCATTATGAATTGAAAAAGAAAAAAGATTTGAGATTTGAGATATTAGATTTGAGAGAAGATGTGTTACCAAATCCCTTTCTCTCAAGGTTTGTGTCATATATCTCACATCTCACATCTCATATCTCCTGTCTCATATTTATTCCTGTCATCTTTTTCATCTCCTCCTGCGAGAACGATATTCAAAAGGTGAATATGCTCACTTCCCGCAGTCAGGCTCCTATACAGGAAGTGAAAGACATCGAAATTATATACAGTGATTCCGCCATGGTGCAGACAAAAGTAAATGCTCCTGTGCTCAACAGGTATGAATCAGATAATCCCTATATTGAGTTTACGAAGGGTTTGAAGGCAGACTTTTACGATGATCAAATGGTGATTAAGAGCCGGCTGACTGCCGACTATGGCATCCGCTATGAGAGACAACAAAAAATGGAGGCTAAAAAAAATGTTGTCGTTGTGAATGAAAAAGGAGAGCAATTAAATACCGAGCACCTGATATGGGATGAAAAGAATGCAAAATTATACAGCGACGATTTTGTTACCATTACCACTGCCAATGAAGTTTTGACAGGAAACGGCTTTGTTTCGAACCAGGACTTTACACAGTGGAAAATATATAAACTGAAAGGAAATTTCCCTCTAAAAAAGAATAAAAATGATCAAAGTTCTTGAATACACGTGGCTGTTCATGTCGGTACTGGGACTGTCTGCAATTGCTTGCAACCTTTTGAAGGCAGGCGAATGCAGTCAAATGGGTTTACTTGGAATCTTCACTTTCATTGCTATTGTCATGTATTTGTATAGAAGGCATCTGCGCATCGGCATGGACAGGGCAAAAGCAGAATGATACCAGTGATAAATACCATTAAAAAAGATTTGAGATTTGAGACGTGAGATTTGAGACTATGCCTGAATGATGCTTCTTCTCAAATCTCATATCTGATATCTCACATCTCATTTTATGAACTACTATTTCCTTATAGCCATCACCATGCTTCTCAGCGCTTTTGCCAGCGGGATTGAAATAGCTTTCATCTCCTCAAATAAACTGCGCATAGAGCTGGATCGCAAGAAAGGAAAACTATCTGCCGGCATACTTGCAGGCTTTGTGAAAGCTCCTTCCCGTTTTATTGCTACTATGCTCATTGTAAACAACGTTGCGCTTGTTATTTATGGTATTAAAATGGAACAGTTTCTTGAACCATTTATTAAAGGTCTACTTCCCCTCCATCTGCAACACAATTCTCTTATCATCCATCTCGTCCAGGTATTTGTTTCCACGATGATTATTTTGGTGGCTGCAGAGTTTATTCCGAAGGCATTGTTCAGGATTAATCCAAACCAGGTGTTGAATATTTTTTGCATTCCTGTCCTCCTTATATATTACCTGCTCTATCCCGTCGTTTTCATAGTGATAGGGATGTCAAAATTCATTATGAAAAATATCCTGAAAGTGGAATTTGCAGAAGAGAAGCCTGTATTCGGAAAGATTGATCTCGATTTTTACATTCGCGAGTTCACGACGAGTGGAAACCAGGAAGCAGAAATGCAGACGGAAATGCGCATCTTCAGGAACGCACTCGACTTCACCGCAGTGAAAATAAGAGAGTGCATGATACCACGCACAGAAGTAGTCGCCATGAATGTTAATGAGCCAATAGAAAAGCTGCGCGACCTTTTCATCAAGACCAAGCTTTCAAAAATTCTTATCTATAAAGATGCTATAGATAACATCATCGGCTTTACCCATTCATTTGAAATTTTCAAAAATCCCAAAGACATCATGAGCATCCTGCTTCCCATCTCCATCGTGCCGGAAGTGATGCCTGCCAGTGAATTGCTGAATATTTTTACAGAACAGCGCAAAAGCATTGCCCTGGTAGTAGATGAATTCGGGCAGACGTCAGGCATGGTAACTATTGAAGATGTGATGGAAGAAATATTCGGCGAAATTCACGACGAGCATGACACCGACGAATTGACAGAGAAAAAAATCGGAGAAAAGGAATTCATTCTCAGCGGACGCCTTGAAATAGATTACCTGAACGAAAAATACGGGCTTCATATTCCCGTGTCAGACACTTACGAAACCCTTGCAGGATTTATTTTTCATCATCATGAAAGCTTGCCTTTATCCAAAGAGGAAATCCTCATTCCCCCGTTCGTTATTACTATCCTGCTGGTGAAAGATCGCAGAATTGAACAGGTAAACCTGAAGATTGAAGAAACGGAATAGGGCTTAGTTCAAAGTTCAAGGTTTTTCCGTTCAATGTTATAACAACATTGAATTTCTTAATCCGTGTAACGTCAGTCTCTACTCCTTTTTGAAATAATAGGCTAACCATAATCCAACAATACCCCAATTCAAAAAATCATCCACCATCAGATGCTTGGCATAGTTCCATGGATGTCCCATCCAGTTGTATTCTATCATGGGGCCGCTTGCACTTATAAGCAAGCCGAGAACCAAGGTAAGCCACCAGCGTCCAAGGAAGGAGCTGTCGGCAGCAAATCCGGGAACTAAAAGAATCGAGGCGGCAAGCACGGCGAGAAAATTGAAGAGAAATCCACGCAGGTAGGTAGTGGCATTCATATTGGTGTCTTCTTGCTTGTAGAAAATGGTTGCCGTAGGCGCACCTGCCTTTTCTTTCATCACTTTTTGCGCATCATCCTTAAATTTTGCATCAAACCATCCCGCAGTCCTGTTGTCTGCGATTGGCATGGCATAAGTACCTGACGGAACATGGTTATCAGCCAAAACCTTAAGCAGCGTGTCCTGTGCAGGTGTGTACATCAGCGTGTGGAGATTAACGGGGAGAGCGACCCATGAAACGGCACTCCAAACAAATAAGATAATTGCTCCAACAAACGATCCAAGTAGAAGTTTTTTCATTTGATTTGTTTTTTTAAAAAGTTATACTTTAAATATATAACCGAAAAATAAGAAAGAATTTGATTTAAAACAAAACGCATTGTTTGATTTTATCAACCATTTTGGATCGTTAAAAAATGCAACTAAGTGTCTCTACTGAGCAGTAAATGTTGTTCCCCCTGCATGAACTGCAATTATTGTGCTTCCGGGTTTGAAAAAATCGTTCTTCAATAAATCATATATTCCATAAAACATTTTGCCTGTGTAAACAGGTTCAATGAGTATGTCGTTCCTTTCAGAAAACCCGTTGCAGAATTCTTTTAGTTGATCTGTTGCTTTTGCATATCCCCCGAATTGATAATCGAAGTTGACAGTCCAGTTGTTATTATTTCCGGCAAATTCACTCACCTGCTTCTCAAGAAAGTTTTCTCCCTGCAAAACTGAAAAGCCAATGGCATGAGCGCCAAAGGACGGATCCCGCTCATTGCGGGACTGATTCGATTTTAATTTTCTTGCAATGCCACTCAATGTCGCACCCGTGCCGCAGGCACAGCAGATGTAATCAAACGGCATATTAATTTCATCCACAATTTCTTCACAACCCTTCACTGCAAGCTCATTGAAACCGCCTTCTGGAAGGATGTAGGGTTTGGAGTTTGGGGTTTGGAGTTTAGAGTTGGCGAATGATTCAATACCTCCGGGAGTGTGAAGTTTTTTGTATTCATCGCGTGAAATAAAAATTAATTCCATTCCGCACTCTTTTGCAAAACGGAGAACAGCGTTGGAATTACCGGTAAGCTCCTCCCCTCTTATTATACCAATTGTTTTTATTCCGAATTCTTTTCCTGCTGCAGATGTTGCAATGATGTGATTGGAATACGCTCCTCCAAACGTGAGGATTGATTCTTTTCCCGATTGCAAAAATGCTTCGATGTTATACTTCAGTTTCCTCCACTTATTTCCTGAAACATAAGGATGAATTAAATCATCACGCTTCACAAATAACCTGACTTCCTTATCGCTAAGGAGAGAATCCGTTACTTCCTGAAGAAATGATTTATTCAATTGGAGCATGTTTCAAAGCTACTGCTTTTGCCGCATCGCCGGACTTTGGTAAATTCGCATTTCAATATGGGTTTCACCGATAAGTTTGACAAAGAAGATTATTATCTGAGCGAGGATGGCTTTATCGTGTTCACCGAAAAGTATCATCTCAAGCGCGGCTACTGCTGTCAAAGCAATTGCAGGCACTGCCCCTGGAAGGATAAAAGAGATTTGGGAAATGAAAAGAAGGATAGTAAGAAGTAAGGCAGCGGCAGTGGCAGTAAACAGGACGGCAAACTGCCACTGCTTCTGCTTACTCTAACATTCGTAAAAATTCGTAATTCGCAGATAAAATGATCTCCTCACAAAAAGAAAAGAAGTAACTCCTGAACTATTCGTAAATTCGTAACAATTCGTTATTCGCAAATGTCAGAAAAGCTCGATCTCAGCAAGACAAAAACTCCGACGGGAACAACCATTTCCTGCAAAGGCTGGATACAGGAAGCCGCATTACGCATGTTGCATAACAATCTCGATCCGGAAGTTGCCGAAAGGCCGGAAGACCTGGTGGTGTATGGAGGCACCGGCAAAGCCGCACGCAACGTGGAAGCCTTTCATCTCATTGTAAAAGCGTTAAGAGATTTGAATGACGATGAAACATTGCTGATTCAATCAGGCAAAGCTGTTGGCATTCTTCCAACACATAAAGATGCCCCGCGCGTTGTCATTTCCAATTCCATGCTTGTGCCCCATTGGGCTACGTGGGAAGTCTTTCGCGATCTCGAAGCAAAGGGATTAACCATGTTCGGGCAGATGACTGCCGGATCGTGGATATATATCGGCTCGCAGGGCATAGTACAAGGCACGTATGAAACGTATGCCGAAGTGGCGCGTCAGCATTTCGGCGGCTCGTTGAAGAATACACTGAACGTAACAGCAGGGCTTGGCGGCATGGGCGGTGCACAACCCCTTGCCATCACCATGAATGAAGGCGTTTGCCTTGCCGCTGAAGCGGAAAAATGGCGTATTAAAAAAAGATTGGACACAAAGTATATTGACGAGCTGCATCAGGTCATAGATGAGGCTATTGACCTGGCAGTGCAATATAAAAAGGAAGGCAAGGCGCGATCCATCGGTGTGGTTTGTAATGTTGTTAATTTACTTGACCGCTTAATTAAGCGCAACATCATACCGGATACGCTCACAGACCAGACTTCCGCACATGATGCGCTGATGGGATATTTTCCTGACGGCATCAGCGTGGAAGAAGCAAAAGCGCTGCGCAATAGCAATCCCGGGCAATACATTGAGCTTTCAACAAATACCATGTGCAAGCACGTGAAGCTGATGCTTGAATTGCAAAAACGCGGAGCCATAACATTTGACTATGGCAACAACATTCGTGGGCAGGCTTTTGCAAAAGGTGTGAAAAATGCATTCGATTTTCCCGGCTTTCTGCCGGCTTATATACGCCCGCTTTTCTGCGAAGGTAAAGGCCCATTCCGGTGGGCTGCCTTGAGCGGTGATAAAAATGATATTTACGAAACAGATAAAAAGATTCTTGAACTCTTTCCTGAAAACAAAGCGCTGGCGCGATGGATTACGATGGCACAGGAACGCATTGCCTTCCAGGGATTGCCTGCACGCATCTGCTGGCTGGGGCAAGGTGAAAGAGAGCGTGCAGGGCTTGCCTTCAACGAATTAGTAAAAAGCGGAAAAGTAAAAGCCCCCATCGTCATCGGGCGCGATCACCTCGACACCGGCAGTGTTGCCTCTCCCAACCGTGAAACAGAAGGCATGAAAGACGGCAGCGATGCCATTGCCGACTGGCCCATCCTCAATGCACTCATCAATACGGCAAGCGGTGCAAGCTGGGTATCTGTACATCATGGCGGCGGCGTAGGCATTGGCTATTCCATTCATGCAGGCATGGTCATCGTTGCTGACGGCACTGAGGATGCAGCACGAAGATTAAAGCGCGTGCTTCATAACGACCCTGCCACAGGCGTTATCCGACACAGCGATGCGGGGTATGATATTGCAAAAGATACGGCACGGAAATACCATTTGGATTTGAAAGAGAGATTAGGGAAAGTTTAATGTCTAAGTTTTTGGCAACATCAAGCTGCTTATAAAGAAAACAGGTTAAATGTCTCCCTTATAAAGATCGTAAACAGGAAACACAATATCCCAATCCTTGCCCCATACAATATTGCCCATTACTATATGAAACTTTTTAAAGAGAGATTCTTCTTTGTATTTGTCATACTGCGGATGGCTATTCTTTGAAAAAAAGTTATTAAAATCAATAGTTCGTATAGTCCCGTCATTAAAGGAAAGTTTCACTTTATATCCGGCAACATATTCAGCCTTAGTTATTGAAATAGGTTTCATTACAATCTGATTTTTTTAGTGATCTTTTCATTCTTTACTTTTTCCTTAGCACAAAGAAGTCTGTCCATTTTTCTGCAATCTCAGCGTGATATTTTCTAACGAATAATTCAGCATCTCTGAACTTGGTTTCGGGCAAAGGTAATTTGCCTTTTACTTTGCTGATTTTTATATTCTTTAATTTCCCGTTTTCAAAAGCAAATTCAAATTTACTTTCATATTGTTGGTATAGTGCATGAACATGAATTGGCAAATGCTCATTTGCATAAAACAGGAAAATGACTCCAAAGTATTCATATATTTTAGGCATATCCAGCACAAAAATACAATAAACATTTTTAAAAGTATTGGATTTAGTTTATAAAGCCATAGTTATCCGCCACAGTGATGCAGGTTATGATATTGCAAAAGATACTGCACGGAAATATCATTTGGATTTGAAAGAGAGATTGAAGTAGATTACTTTTTTCAAAACCCAAGAAATGCAAGTAGCCTGTATTTGAAAGAGAATTTAGACATGTCGCCTTCAAGTATCTCGGAATTCTCTTTTAATAATTTGGAGTAATACCAAAGTTTTTTTTCAGGAAAATTTTCAGAGGATACTGAATTATAAATTTTATTTTGAGGATCCAAAGATTTCAAATCAAAGCGCTTAAAATTATTGTATTCAAAATCTACAGTTCGTTTAGCACCATCCTGAAGTTCAGGAAGATTTTTATTTGATTTTAATAATTCAACCCAAAAGTCGCCGTCATAAATTACTTTAATAATTAAATTCTTTTTAACATAGTCAGTATGTTCTTCTCTAGAATAACTATAATCTTTGATTCTTGAGAAGCCAAAATCAGTTATTAGAAAGTCAAAATATTTATAAACGTTATATATTAACAAGTATTAATTGTAATTGTTTAATTTAATTTTTGCAAAGCTCATTGAAATCCAAACTCCGACGAAGTTTGTAACTTCGTCGGAGTTACAATCAAATAATTGCTGGGCTGTCAGTAATCTTTTACTGAAGACACAAGTACATAGTATTTTCTAATTAATTCTAAAAGCTAATTCCCTTTTTTAGTTCGTGAATCCAATCCGTTGATTTGTAAAAATATGAAACATCATTTAAATTATTCAACTAACACGTCCGTAGTTAGTATGCTTTACTCTTAAAGATGCAGTATAAACGCTCCATTCATGACTGCATTTCCTGAACCGGGCATTAAATAGTTCGAAGTTAGCCATAATCACTTTAATGTAATGACTGGCTTTAGATTAATGAATGCTGATTGCCAACAAGTCATTATTATGTCTTCAAAAATCATGTCTAACCTTTCACCGATCATGTCTATCTTTTCAAATTCTTTGCATTAAATTTCAAAATCTTCACATCACACCACGATTTCATTCACAGCCTTTGAAGTTTCAAACACAATCACGTAAATTTTATGCATAGAATTTGAAATTTTAGGCATTGTTAATTTAATATAGTTAAATCGTTGTTCCATTTAGACATTAACAATTTTACAGAAAGCAATAACATATACAATGCTTTAGTGTAACATTTGGTTCTTCTTCTTA
>PLYJ01000113.1 GCA_003151745.1 Bacteroidota bacterium | reverse complement strand
GTCAACCTTTTTCAGGACGACACATTGTTCAACAGGTTTTTATTACAATCTTTGAGAAACATTTAACCACCCTATTCGGAAATCGTAATTTAGGCTAAAAAGTCCGCTTATTTTATTTTTATAACAGTTATCGTTTCGTAACGATTAAACAGATCAATGGGCTTCCGCCTTTTCTTCCTTTGCGTTCAATTGCAGCGTTCTCAATTTTGGAAGCCACACTGCCGCCCCGCCAACAGCAAGCAAAGCCACACCTCCTCCAAAAATGACGGAAGGAACCAATCCTAACAAGCGTGCAGCCAGGCCGCTTTCAAAAGCGCCGATCTCATTGCTGGAGCTGATGAACATGGTGCTGACAGAAGAAACGCGTCCGCGCATTTTATCAGGAGTAAAAAGCTGCACGATGGTGGAACGTATCACTACGCTTACATTATCGAAAGCACCACTCAGAGCAAGGATGAACAGCGTGAGATAAAAGTTTCCTGACAAGGCAAACAGGCTTGTGTGAAGAATTTGAAGAGTTAGCTGAAGAATTTGAAATTTTATGTGAAGAATTTCTAAGGTTGCAGGTAGAATTTGTAAGGTTATGCGAAGAATTGACAAGATTAAGCAAAGATTTACAAAAGTTGAGGAGGGGGTAGCAAGGTTATGTGAAGAATTACAAAAGTTAGCTGAAGAATTTGAAATTTCATCTGAAGAATCACTGAGATTAACTTAAGTCTTAATAAGACTTCAATTAACTTTTGGTGTCCTCTGAATAAAGAAATCGCATTTTAGCCCTAAAAACAATGATTTTATTGTATCGTTCTCTAATAATTACTTCGTGAAAAGTGTGTGTTGCTATGGTCTGATAAATATAATTAATCACAAATTGTTTTTTTCGTGATTAACGCCTTTTCTGAATCTGCGGCTCCTTTTATACTGTTAAATAAATTTAACTCATTAAACCATGCTAACTTCATCAAGTCTATAAGAAAAAAATTACTGCCATGAAAAAGATTCTTCTTTATGCTTTATTAATTTCCTTGTTTCCGGCAACAACATTTGCTGTTAAACAAAAAGATGGAAACCGCACGGGACCGGTTTCAGAATATGTAAAACAACATATCATGCCTGTCGTCTCCGAAAAGCGCCAGGCCTTTGATGTACTTCTTAGTGCAACTGAAAAAAATGAATTGGCTTCTATCAGAGAGCAACTTGAGCAATTACGCGAAAATCACAGAGTTGCCATGCAGGCAAGATCCGAAGAAAGCAGTGATGTCAATTTAACTGCAAGTTCTGAAGCGAAGAACGAAAATCATGCTAAGATGAAAGAGCTGATGGAGCAGGTTCACATCATTGCAGAGCAACATCGCAGTCAGTTAGATGAGATTTTCAACGTGCTCGCACCCCAACAAAAAGTTTGGAAGAATGATATTGCCCGGATAGTTGCTTCGAAAGAGAACACTGAAGAAAGAGAATCATCATCCTTTTCAGAAAAAGACAATTTTCATTATGGAATGAATGGCAGATTTAAAATGGGGGGGCGCACAGGGTTTCTTCTCATGAATCCTTCGAAGGCTTTAACGTCAGGCAATGACAGGATGTCAAATACAGAAAATGATCTTTCGGCATCTTCAACTAAAACAATGAGCATGTTTCCTAATCCGGCAGCAAACCAAATTTCGTTAAATATTTCAGGCATATCTGCTGAGAATAAGTTAATTGTCACTGATATGACGGGAAAAATCGTCTTTGAAAAAGAAAACCTGTTGCCTTCAGAAACAATTTCCTGCAACGATTTCAACAATGGCATCTATTTTGTAAGACTATCATCGGCAGACAGCGACATTAATCAAAAACTTATTATCAGCCGTTAAACCGATATAGTTGTATCTTTGTTTTATATTTAAACCTTAAAAATAAGTACTATGAAAAACCAAGTAAGTAAATTTATTGCATTATGTGCCATTGTATGTGGCTTTGCTGTAACAGCCAATGCACAGGAAGCAGGCGGCAACGCGAAACCTGCAACGATGACGCCTGAACAACGCTCTGAAATGCGTTTAAACAGATTGAAGACTAGTTTGAACTTAACAGACGAGCAAGTGCCAAAAGTGAAAGCGCTTCTTGATGCAGAGACTGCTGCCCGCAGTTCGAATGACAAGCAGGCAATGAAGGACAGTCATGAAAAAATGACTTCAGAAATGAGTAAAATACTCACGCCGGAACAATTGACTAAGTACAATCAAATGGTAGGGCAGCAAAAGGGAAAAATGCATTTGAACGGCGGTCAACCGGGAAATTAATTAAGCGCTAAATGTATTTGATTTCAAAACAGGCATTTCGCAACATTGCGGAATGCCTGTTTTGTTTATTTTAGTTTCTCAATCAATGTGTTAACCGGCAATTGAATTCTATATGTAAAAAAAATGTTGCAATTTCCTTGCTAATTCAGGGATGTTGCATCTTCTTTTTATACTCATCCAATATTCAAAATCAATTTCCGTTCTATTCGTTAACTTGCGCACCTTTTTAAAAAAAGTGGATGGGGATTAAGGAAAAAATTGATTTAGAAAGGCTGCCGAAGCACATTGCTATCATCATGGATGGCAACGGGCGTTGGGCAAAGCAAAAAGGCAAGATGCGCATCTTCGGTCATCAGAATGGCGTGCGTGCTGTGCGCGAAACGACGGAAGCGGCTGCTGAGATTGGTGTTAAATACCTGACGCTTTATGCCTTTAGCACGGAAAATTGGAACCGCCCCCGCTTGGAGATTAATGCTCTTATGGAATTGCTTGTAGGAACCATTAGCAAAGAAAAGAAAACACTTAATGAAAACAACATCCGCCTGCAAGCCATCGGGGACCTGCAAAGCCTTCCAAAGAAATGCTATAACGAGCTATTGAATGCTATTGACGAAACATCAACGAATAACAGGATGACGCTTGTGCTGGCGCTTAGTTACAGTTCCCGGTGGGAGCTTGCGGAAGCAACGAGAAAAATAGCTCTGGATGTTGCGCAAAAGAAAATATTACCGGAACAGATCAATGAAGAAACCATCAATAATTACCTGACTACTTATGGAATGCCTGAGCCTGAATTATTAATACGTACCAGCGGCGAGCATCGCATCAGTAATTTTTTGTTGTGGCAAATAGCGTATGCTGAATTATACTTCACTTCCAAGCTATGGCCTGACTTCGGCAAAGAAGATTTGTACGAAGCCATCGTTGACTACCAGCAACGCGAACGAAGATTTGGCATGGTGAGCGAGCAACTTAAATAAGAAATAATTAATAAGGAATAATGAATAAAAATAACAACGGTGTACTTTTTTGCTTCTTCATTATTACTTCTTCATTCCTTTTTGGAATAGCGCAATCTGCAAAAGGACAGGTAACTCAGCTTGGTGGTGATTCCATTACGATGGATTATATTCACCCGAAGGATTATGTTATTGAAGGATTGCATACTTCGGGCACACAATTTCTGGAAGAAAGCGTGTTGCTTGATAACACGGGCTTGCATAAAGGCGACTCCATTCCTATTCCCGGTGAGAAAATTACCAATGCCATTAAAAGTCTTTGGAAGCAGGGGTTTTTCTCTGACGTAAAAATCGTTGCGGAAAAAATTATCGGTAACAAAATATTTTTGGATATTCAATTGAAGGAGCGTCCGAAGCTTTCACATTTTAGCTTTAAAGGAGATGTAAGCAAAGGGGATGCTGATAATATCCGTGAGAAAATAAAATTGGAAAAAGGTAAGGTTGTTACCCAAAACACCATAAACGTAACAAACAATATTGTCAAGGATTATTATACTGATAAAGGATACATGAGTGTCGAAGTGAAGATCAATGAATCAAAAGACACCACATTTGTGAACAGCGAAGTTATTGAGATTTCAGTGAAAAAGAATGCAAAGTTTAAAATTCATGCTATCAACTTTGAAGGAAACAAATCCATTAAAAGCGGCAAGCTGAGAGGCGCCATGAAGGATACGAATGAAAAACACTGGTATACTATTTTCACTACTTCTAAATTCCTGGAAGATAAGTACCGCGATGATAAGCAGAACATCATTGCCAAATACCTTGATCTGGGCTACCGCGATGCGAAAATTGTGCATGACACGGTTTACAAATTTAACAGCGAACGAATAAATATTGATATCACGATTGAGGAAGGCCATCAATATCATTTCCGCAACATCACCTGGGTTGGCAACACCAAGTACAGAAGCTCATTCCTTGATTCTATCCTCACCATCAAGAAGGGTGATGTCTATAATCAATCGGAATTGGAGAAGCGCATTTCCCTGAACCCTAATGGCAAGGATGTTACCTCTTTATATATGGATGACGGTTATTTGTTTTTCCAGGTAACTCCTGTGGAGGTGGCTATAGAAAACGACTCGATTGATCTTCAAATCCGCATTTACGAAGGGAAGCAGGCACGCATCAACAAAGTAACGGTGACCGGCAATACGAAAACCAATGACAGGGTTGTGATGCGTGAAATACGCACCCGCCCCGGTCAGCTATTCAGCCGCGCAGACATTATCCGCACGCAACGCGAATTGGCGCAGCTTGGATATTTCGACCAGGAAAAGCTGGGAGTGAACCCCAAGCCTAATCCTCAGGATGGTACTGTTGATATTGAATACGTGGTTGCAGAAAAGGCTTCTGACCAGGTAGAACTGTCAGGAGGTTACGGAGCAAACCAGTTAGTAGGAACGTTAGGCTTGACATTCAATAATTTCTCTGCCGGCAACCTCTTTAAAAAAGGTTCATGGAATCCGTTGCCTTCCGGAGACGGGCAGCGACTAAGCCTGCGTGTTCAATCAAACGGAACTTATTACACTAGCGAAAATGCTTCATTTACAGAACCCTGGCTGGGAGGTAAAAAGCCAAACTCATTAAGCGTATCCATATTTCATTCCTCGCAAACGAATGGTGTAGCCAGCACTGATCCAACACTTCAGTCAATCATAATTTCAGGCGGTTCTGTAGGACTTGGCAAGCGTTTGCGCAAACCGGATGATTTTTTCACCTCTTATACTGAGCTTGGTTATCAATATTATGTGCTCAATAATTTTACAAGTTCCTTTCTTTTCAGCACAGGTTATGCAAACAATATATGGATTGGAGAAACTATTTCACGTAATTCAATTGATGCACCTATCTATCCCCGTTCTGGTTCCCAGGTTTCACTTTCTCTTAAGGCTACCCCACCCTACTCTCTCTTCTCGGGTATTAAGTACGACTCCGCCAGCCAACAAACCAAATACAAATGGATTGAATATCACAAATGGGAATTTAAATCTTCCTGGTTCACTCGCATTAGCGGTGACCTTGTATTGAATGCAAAAATGCAATACGGCTTTCTTGGCTTATATAACAGAAGCATCGGGCCATCGCCTTTTGAGCGTTTTTATCTCGGTGGCGACGGCTTAGCCGGTTTTGCTCTTGACGGAAGGGAAATTGTTGGATTGCGCGGATATGCTAATAATAGTCTCACCGCCAAAGATGTGAACGGGAATTATATTGGCAGCACGATCTATGATAAATACACGATGGAAGTGCGTTATCCCGTTTCATTGAATCCAAGTGCGACTATATATCTTCTCACCTTCGTTGAAGCCGGCAATGCGTTTACTCAATTCAAAGACTTTGACCCCTTCCAGGTGTATCGTTCTGCAGGAGCCGGCGTACGAATCTTTCTGCCTATGTTTGGTTTACTTGGTCTTGACTGGGGATACGGGTTTGATAATATTCCAAACACCATAGGCAATAATCACAGCCAGTTTCACTTCTCCATTGGTCAACAGTTCTAAATCAATTATAAATTATGAATCATCAGAACTTTAAGATTTTTATTTGTCATTTAGCATTTATAATTTATAATTCATAATATTGCGAACCCTAAAAAAATTAATCATGTTAAAAACATTAATAAAAGTTAAAGCCGCCTATCGCCTCCTGCTGATAGCCGCATTCATGATTTTAGGTACAACAACCTATGCTCAAAAGTACGCTTATGTTGACACCCAGTACATGCTCGATAACATTTCAGAATATAAAGCAGCACAACAGCAGTTGGACCAGCTAAGCATTCAGTGGCAAAAAGAGATTGAAGATAAATATGCCGCTATTGATAAATTATATAAGGCATATCAGGCAGAGCAAATATTGCTTACCGAAGAAATGAAAAGAAAGCGCCAGGATGAAATCTCTTCCAAGGAAAAGGATGTGAAAGATTTGCAAAAACAACGTTTCGGTTTCGAAGGCGATCTCTTCAAAAAGAAACAGGAATTAGTGAAACCGATTCAGGATAAAATTTTTAATGCAATAAAAAAGCTTGCCAGTGATGGCGGTTATGCCGTCATCTTCGACAAATCAGGAAGCACTACGATGTTGTTTACAAGCCCCAAGTACGATAAGAGCGATGAAGTGCTCCAAAGCATGGGGTATAAAGCAGGTATAAAAAAAGATGTCGGCGACGGCAAAGGAACCGGTGGACAACAAAAAGAAGGTCCTATCAAAAAGTAATTTTAATTAACCCTTTAACTTAATTTCCAAATGCTTAAATCATTTAAACTGTTATTGCCTGCTATTGGCTTATTATTAATCAACATTTCAGCTTTTGCTCAGCAAAAAATAGGACACGTTAATTCTGTAGAATTGCTTGCTGCCATGCCTGAGAAAAAGGTTGCCGACACCACGCTCCAAAAATTTAAAAAATCATTGGACGATCAGCTAAAGACTATGCAGGCAGAGCTGCAAGGCAAGTACCAGGGCTATCTTCAGAAAAAAGATTCTCTTTCTGAGCCGGTACGGGCTTTGAAGGAACAGGAATTACAGGACCTGAACCAACGCATCCAGGACTTTCAGCAAACAGCACAGGAATCGTATGAAAAGAAGCTGCAGGAACTATATACTCCTATTTCAAAGAAAGCAAAAGATGCTGTGATTGCCGTCGGTAAAGAAAAGGGATATGCTTACGTGCTTGATGCATCTGAAGGAGGATTGGTAATCTACGCTTCTGATTCTGATAATATCATGCCGCTGGTAAAAGCGAAGCTGGGGCTTAAATAATTTCCTCATATAGGTAATTAAGTGATTAAGGTAACTAAGGTAAATGAGGCGTTGTGCAATAACCCAATTACCTTAGTTACCCTAATTACCTCAATACCCAAGCCCATTGCCATTTTCGACTCCGGCATTGGCGGCTTAACTGTTTTGCAACAAGCCATTCAATCACTGCCCTCAGAAAATTTCATTTATTACGCCGACACAGTACATGTGCCTTATGGTACAAAGGCAAAAGAAGAAGTAAAAAAATACATTTTCGATGCTGCTGCATTTTTTGACGACATCGGCATTAAGGCATTAGTATTGGCATGTAATACAGCCACAAGCATTGCAGTCAGTGAACTGAGAAGCAAATATACTTTTCCCGTCATCGGCATGGAACCAGCCGTGAAGCCTGCAGTTGAAAGGACCAATGGCAAAAGAGTACTCGTGCTGGCAACGCAACTAACCCTACAGGAACAAAAATTCAAAGACCTTGTTGCAAAAGTTGACAATGAAAAGATTGTTGATTTTCTTGCTTTACCGGAACTTGTTGATTTTGCTGAGCGTTTTATTTTTGATGAAGAAATTGTGCTCCCCGCTCTTAAAAATAAATTCGCTCATCTTACTCCTGAATCTTACGGAACCATCGTGCTTGGCTGCACTCATTTTCCATTTTTCAAAAAAACAATTGCAAAGTTATTTCCACCTTTCACTGACATCATTGAGGGCAATGACGGAACGGTAAAGCATTTGAAAAACAGTCTTCAGTCTAAAAATCTCCTAAATCAAGGGCAAAAAACAGGTGAAGTGCTGTATTATGATTCAGGTATTCTAACCGGTAATGAGCGTTTCAAAAAATACCTGGAATTTTACAAGCTATAAGCCTTTTTCTCATTCAATCAACGCATCACAAAATACACAAGGTTGAAATTGACCCACTATCAACGGAACCGTTAATGCACCAGTTTGAAATTCATTAAAAGGAATGAACTCTTTTCAATAAAATATGCTTTATTGCATAAAAATGCAGTATTTTAAATAAAATGTGACTCACCTTTTAACATGGTGAGTCGTCCAAGTTAAATGGTGACTCAGTAATGTTTCATAGTTAGTTCACTGTATTTTATAGTTAGCTCGCTAAGTTGTCCCTTCCTGAAATAGCT
>PLYJ01000266.1 GCA_003151745.1 Bacteroidota bacterium | reverse complement strand
TACATCTCTTCCATAAAATGTCTTTAAATGGCTTTTACGGGCGCATTGCTGCGTTATCTCAGAAAAAATGAATTTAGTAGTGGGTGTAAAGCATTGCCTGTCGCGGGCTTCCTCGTTTTTGTTTTGTCTTTAAATGAAGAAAAGATAAAATCATGATACAAATGTAATGGCAGTCATTAATAAAAACAAATACTATTTTTGTCATTAAATGATACTATATAGGTATCAATAATCTACGAATGCGAATCCCGTATTGGACGGGACAGGTCTATACGAATTTACGAATAGCGTGCTTCACGGAGCCTGTCCCGATTTTTTCGGGGTTCGCAAAGACGGAAAAACAAGACAAAAAAAATCCCGCATAAGCGGGATTTCTCTTATTATCCAACTCTTTTTTGCTTTGCAAGAGGTAAAGATTTATCTTTGGGGAAAATTAAAGCATTGAGGGAGATTTCATATCAAAAGTTTTTAGACAGTAACGAGCTTGAAAAGTTGAGGATTAAAATCAAGGTTGAAAAAGGCAAAGTGATGGATATGGTTGTGCAATATGAAAGTTTTCTGGCTAATAAGTGGACGCCGATTGTTCGATATGACTGTGCGCATGGATTCTTTCACAGGGATGCGCTGTTTCCAAGCGGCGACACGGAAAAACAAGCTATTAATATCTCCTCTTTGGAGGATGCTTTAAATTATGCAGAGCAGGATATTAAAGACAGATGGGAGTTTTACAAAGAACGGTATAATAAAAAAATAAAGAAATGACAAACAAAGAAATAATCAACAGAAATATCGGACTGACATTTGACTTTCTTCGCCAAGTGGCAAAAGACCCGTCTATTCTTGATAAAATTCCTGATGGCACAACATTGGAATTTGTAGAAAAAGATTTCTCAAGAATAGAGAAAAGTAAAACGTCAAAAATAAGAACTAAGCGAAAATATTTGCGTGTTAAGTCAGAACTTATTCTGCTTTAACAAGGGTTTCGTTTATCACTGAAATCAAACCCTCCCCGAAGTTCCTAACTTCATGGAGCCTGTTTTGTTTGGCAGAGCTTGCTTCACCGAGCCTGTCCCGATTTTTTCGAGGTTCGCAAAGACAGAAAAAACGAGACAAAATAAATCCCGCATAAGCGGGATTTACTTTTATATATTCTCAGCGGTGCTTCCCAGTCCATTGTTTGGGTATTCCCGCCTTTCGCAACATTTCGTTTGCTTTCTCTAACTTGTCTGGAAACAAAACAATATTATCATATTTATTCAATGACTTGTCAATCCGCACAATCGGAATTTTTCTTTTCTTTAATTCTTTTGTGATTTTCATACTACAAAGATAATCATTTTTTCCTTTTTCTTCTAACCAAAAATCCATCGTAGTCAATGTTCCTTCTGAAAGTTTCCCAATCGTCGTTTCTCTCTCCCAAAACTTCAAAGTCATTTGTAACCTCCGACAAATATCTTGTAATTCCCATTCTGTAAAGCCGTGTCCTTGCTCTTGTGCTGCCCGTTGCATAAATCCATGCATCAGGATACTTGGGACAAAAAAAATCCCGCAAATGCGGGATTCGCAACGAAACTGATTTACTGCTGCGTATGAACTTTTGGCTTAGCTTCCGGACGCGGAAGAAGCGCTTTGCGGCTCAGCTTCATCTTGCCGGTTTTCTTGTCTATCTCGATAAGCTTAACCTGTATTTTTTCACCTTCTTTGAAAACGCCTTCCATGCTTGCAAGACGATCCCATCCGATTTCAGAAATGTGGAGAAGACCGTCTTTGCCGGGGAGTATTTCTACGAATGCGCCGAAGTCCATGATGTTCTTCACTTTACCCTCGTATATATCACCCACTTCAGGAACGGCAGTGATGGCTTTGATTTTAGCCTTCACGATTTCGATAGAGTTCTTATCAGCCGATGCAATTTCGATGATGCCCTGGTTATTAACTTCTTCGATGCTGATGGTAGTGCCTGTTTCGCGCTGCATTTCCTGGATAACCTTGCCGCCTGGCCCGATGACAGCTCCGATGAATTCGCGGGCTATGATCATGCGCTCTATGCGCGGTGCATGCGGCTTGTAGTCTTCACGAGGCGCTGCAAGCGTCTTCAGCATTTCGCCGAGGATGTGCATGCGTCCTGCTTTTGCCTGGTTCAATGCCTGGAGCATAATCTCTGTAGGCAAGCCATGAATCTTAAGATCCATCTGGCAGGCAACGATTCCTTTTTCAGTGCCTGTTACTTTGAAGTCCATATCACCTAAGTGATCTTCATCACCAAGAATGTCAGAGAGAACCGCGAACTTTCCTTTGCCGTCTGTGATCAATCCCATAGCTATGCCGGAAACAGGACGTTTTATTTTCACTCCTGCATCCATCAGCGCAAGCGTACCTGCGCACACAGTTGCCATAGAAGATGAACCGTTTGATTCAAGGATGTCAGACACAACACGAATAGTGTAAGGACAATCGGCTGCAGGGGGCATCATGACTTTAAGCGAACGCATGGCAAGATTACCATGACCTACTTCACGTCGTCCAACACCGCGGTTTGGTTTTACTTCGCCTGTTGAAAAGCCGGGAAAGTTATAATGAAGGATGAATTTGCTGGTGCCTTCAATCATGGCTCCGTCAATGGTTTGTTCGTCCATCTTGGTGCCAAGGGTGATGCTGGCTAATGCCTGTGTTTCGCCGCGTGTGAATACTGCTGAACCATGCGTGGAAGGAAGATAATCTACTTCGCTCCAGATGGGGCGTATGTCAGTTGATTTGCGGCCATCCAAACGCACTGCTTCGTTAAGAATGCAGGCGCGCATGGCATCGCTTTCCACTTCAAAGAAATAGCGGTCAACCATCGGGGCTTTCTCTTCCAATTCTTCAGCGGGAATGGAGGCAAGAAAGTCTTCTTTTATTTTGGCGAATTCATCCATACGCTCCGTCTTGCCGTGAGTGCCGGCGCGGGCAATAGCGTAAACCTTATCGTACGTTTCTTTCTTGATGCGTGCCAGAAGAGCTTCGTCGTTGGTTTCGTGAGAATAAACCCTCTTCTCTTTATTGCCGCATAATTCACGCAATTCAAGCTGCGCTTTGCATTGAATCTTGATGGCTTCATGACCGAACTTAATCGCGTCGAGCATTTCCGTTTCAGACACTTCGTTCATTTCGCCTTCCACCATGATTACGTCATCCATGGTAGCAGCAACAATGAGGTTGATGTCTGCCTTTGCGATGTCGTCTGTTGTAGGGTTAACTATAAATTTACCGTCAATTCTTCCTACACGAACTTCAGAGATCGGGCCTTTAAAAGGGATATCAGAAATGGTAATTGCAGCTGATGCAGCAAGCCCTGCTAACGCATCAGGCTGAACATCTTTATCAGCCGAAATGAGCGTAACTGCCACTTGCACATCAGCATGATAATCATCTGGAAACAAAGGTCTTATTGCACGGTCAATAAAGCGACTGATCAATATCTCATATTCTGATAATCTGGCTTCTCTTTTGAAGAATCCACCGGGAAATCTTCCTACGGCAGCAAATTTTTCCTGGTAATCAACGGACAGCGGAAGGAAGTCTGCACCTTCTTTTGGTTTTATACTGGATACTACAGTGGCAAGCAACATGGCATTGCCCATTCTTACTACTACTGATCCGTCAGCTTGCTTTGCAAGCTTGCCGGTTTCGATGGTTATTTTTCTACCATCACCTATATCAAAGGTTTTACTGATTGGCTTAATTGACATCTAAATTGTTTTTTAAAAAAATGAAATTAATTATTATTAAAAAGAAAAAAAGGCATCCGCCTTTGGCGTGATGCCTTTCTTAGAAAGGGAATGATTTACTTACGTATATTTAGTTCGGTAAGGAGCTTACGGTACTTTTCAATATCCGTGTGCTGAAGATAATCGAGGAGGCTTCTGCGCTTTCCAACCAAGGCGATCAATGAACGCTCAGTAACATAATCATGCTTTGCCTTCTGCATGTGTTCCGTCATGAAGTTAATGCGCTCTGTGAAAAGTGCGATTTGTCCTTCTGTTGAGCCGGTGTTCTTTTCGGAACCACCGTACTGCTTGAATATTTTCTTTTTTGTTTCTGCTGCTAACATCTTATTGATTTATAGTTATGAATCCCGCACGTGCGGGAGAGGCGCAAAGGTAGAAAAAGGTTTTTAATGGACAAGGATTTTAATGTGCTGATTTGAGGATGTGCAGATGTGCAGATGTGCAGATTAAATCCACAAATTGGTGCGTTTGACCATCAAAGAAGGGCTTTTCGGAGCGCATTTAATGCAAAAAGAGTTGATACGATGGACGATTCTAACAGGAAGATTAAAAGTAGTTTATCAGGCATACATAAGCTTCCCTTTGGGTTTAGGAATGGGTCGCTTTAATGATTTTGCCGTTTCAATCCACTCGTTAATGATAGTCTCCGTGTTGGCTAACGCTTGCTGATAGCTATTTCCGTCAGCAACACATCCCGGCAGCTCAGGCACCTCTGCAATAAAAGCTTTGTCTTCTTTACTCCAATAAATTATGATTTCGTATTTACTCATAGACTAACGGCTTAGTTTGTATTTTAGAATGATATTTCTTACTTGTTTAACCTGATATGGTTTGGCCTTAGAACCATTTGGCTGAATGTTAATAATTTCCTCAACTCCACTTTTAAAAAAAATATGATGACTTCCCTTCACTCTCTTATTAAATCCAACTTGCTCAAGTAAACTGCACAATTCTGTAAAAGTTACATTAGAATCGGATGAGCCACTAAGTATTTTAAACAGAATTTTTTCGAACTTGCTCATTTTGCGGCAAAGATATATTCTTTTTAAATTTAATTAAGCGCTTTGCGCAGCATATTTAAAGCGTAAAGACTTGATTCGACAATGATTCTTGCCCTGTCGCTGCCTAATTGATACTTTCTTGTGATGACCGTTTGAGGGGTGGCAATGCCTATCCACACTGTTCCAACAGGCTTTTCGGCACTTCCTCCTGAAGGACCTGCAATGCCTGTGGTCGCAATGCTATAATCTGTTTTAAACTTCCTTTGCACGCCGAGCGCCATTTCGCGAACAGTTTCTTCGCTTACTGCACCGTACTTTTTCAACGACTCCTCCCCTACTCCAAGCATCCCTGTTTTGATGCGGTGGTCATAAGCAACTACCGATCCTATGTAATAATCGGAACTGCCGGGAACACTTGTGATCTTATGGGAGATGTATCCGCCTGTGAAGCTTTCAGCAGTGGATAATGTTTGCTTATTCTTTCTTAATAAGTTGCCAACCAGTTTTTCTAATGTATCATCTTCGTAGCCAAATATATATTCTGCGATAATGGGAAGAAGGTTCTTTGCCTGTTCTTCGACTTCAGGTTGCAACTTATTTTTATCATCTCCCATGGCAGTAATGCGCAAACGTAACATACCTGCTTGAGGAAGATAGGCAAGTTTCATATATGCAGGCAATGCATCTTCCCACGTTTCAATCATATCTGAGAGAAACGATTCCCCGATGCCTTGAGTCAGTATGGTTTTGTGAACAATAGCGGGCGTTTTAAATTTTTCTTTCAGGCGTGGAATAACGTCCAGCTCCATCATCTTCTTCATCTCGAAGGGAACACCGGGCATGGAAACAAAAACTTTTCCATCCTTTTCAAACCACATGCCGGGCGCAGTGCCTGCTGTGTTATATAGGACTGTGCAGCTTAGAGGAACTTCAGCCTGCTTGCGATTTGTTTCTGTTATATCCGTTCTGCCGCGCTTGTGGAACAATTCTTCAACTATAGCAAAAGCACGTTCATCAAAGCGAAGGGTAGTGTTGAAATATTTGCAAAGCGTATGCTTTGTGATGTCGTCCTTGGTTGGACCTAAGCCTCCTGTGATGAGAATAATGTCGGCACGTGATTTAGCTTCATCAAGCGCTATGAGAATGTGTTGCTCATTATCGGATACGCTGGAGATTTGCTTCACCTTAATACCAATCATATTTAGTTGCTGAGCCATCCAGGCGCTATTGGTATCAACAATCTGCCCTATCAGTATTTCATCGCCAATAGTTATTATTTCTGCAAGGATCATAAAATGAGTTTGACGATGCGAAGGTATGCCTTTGTAATTGTGTTTTATGATACACCCTTTGCAAGGGTGCAAACCAAATTGTCGTAGTCCTGTAAGGACTAAAGCTTGGTAGAAAAGAATGCAAGCAATGGTTACAGCGTCCCATCGGGACGCAACAGCGAGAAGACATGTTTCGTACCTACGGCACGAGGTTAGATAGTGGATATTTATCCTTTACCAAGCTTTTGTCCCTATGGGACACAGCCGCGACAATTTGGTTTGCACCCCCTTTGCAAAGTAATGTGAAAGTGAGAAAGTGTGCAGTGCAATAAATCCTCTTCCCTATTTCCTTTTCTTCACAAACGTCTATTTCATCGCAGCCAATTCTTCCTCCAGTTCTTTAAAAGCTTTGGCTGATACTTGCAGGACTTTATCTATAAGCACCTTTAGCTTGTCGAGATCGGTTTTGCTGCCACAATTATTTTCAATAGTTGCAAGTGTTGCCTGGATGTCTTTAAGTCCGACATAACCAAAGGTTGGCTTTATTTTGTGTGCAATCTGCCGCAACTCATCCCAATCTTTGTTTTTATAATAGTTCTCAACAAGCTCAACTTCAGCAGGAGTTTTAGCTAAAAACATTTCCACCATCTCTATAACAAAGCCAATGTTTCCATCAGCAAGCTTGCGAAGATGATTAAGATCAGTGACACGTTTCTCACTTAGTTCAACATCAACAGTTGGCAGTAAGTCCTGAAGTTTATCCACTGTTGGCTGCTGACTGCCAACTGTAGACTGCTTCTGTTTTACCGGTATTTCAGACGTAAGCAAAATTATTTTCTTGCGAAGTTCGTTATGATCATACGGTTTGGAAATAAAATCATTCATCCCGCAATCGTAACATCGTTGGATGCCGATTGATGTGGCAGAGCCAGTAACGGCAAGAATAGGAATGGCAGAATAAGAAGCCTCTGATTGGGCGCGGATGTTTCTGGTTGCCGTAAATCCATCCATCTCCGGCATCTGCACATCCATTAGTATAATATCAAAATGTTGCTCTTTCAATTTTTCAATGGCAATTTTTCCATTCTCAGCAAACACCGCTTTCACTTTCCACTCGCTCAGAATTTTTTTCAAAACCATCTGGTTGATCATATTGTCTTCGGCGCATAAAACTGAAAGATGGCTGATGTCTTTGTTTCTGTATTCCGCCCAATGATCTTTCTTTACGTCAATTTCCGAAGCATCGCTTACGGTGAATGTGAGGCTGAAGAAAAACGTTGTGCCTTCATTGGGCTTACTCTTTATGCCGATGTTTCCGTTTTGCAGCTCGATTAATTTCTTTACAATCGTCAGTCCTAATCCGGTGCTGCCGAATTTGCGTGTCGTTTCAGTGCTTGCCTGCGTGAAGCTTTCAAAGATAGAACTGATACTTTCCGCCGGAATGCCGATGCCGCTATCCTTCACTTCAAAATCAAGTGTGATCTTATTACTGCTCACGCTTCTCATCTTTACTCTCACCAGCACATATCCTTTGGGGGTAAATTTAATGGCGTTGCTCACCAGGTTATTTAGAATCTGGCTTAAGCGCGTAGGATCGCCTGAAAGATGGCGTGGTATCTCCTCATCCATTTCGCATATAAGATCAACAGATTTTTCATCTGCCTTACTTTTAAATAATTCTTTTGTATGATTCACTATTTCGCGGAGGTCGAAAGGTGTTTCTTCAAAAGTCATTTTGCCTGCTTCAATTTTAGATACGTCGAGAATGTCGTTGATAATAATCATGAGGTTATCGGATGATATTTTGATTGATTTAAGATATTTCATTTGCTCATCGTCCAGTCCGTTGGAATCGAGCAATATTCTTGTCAGCCCGACGATGCCACTCATCGGCGTGCGGATTTCATGGCTTATGTTGGCAAGAAACTGTTCTTTCATTTTAGATGCTCCTTCAGCCATCTGCTTTGCTTCCATCAGTTGCCGCTCCGCCTGCTTGAAGGTGGTTATGTCAGAAGCCACGCCAATCACACCATGCACGCGACCTATCACACCATTTACATGATCATCATCATCGCGAAGCTGTGCATAAGACACTTCAAAAAACTTTTCCTCTATTTCAAAAATGCGTTTCACTTCAGCGCCATTCATCGCCTCGGTGTAATCTTCTTTCGTAATGGGAAGCTGACCGGTAATGTCGCTGATGTTCTTTCCAACAAATTCCTTTGTATTATTTCCGAAAGCAGCGACGCCTTTGCCTTCAAAAAGTGTAAACATTCCTTTATCATCAATAGAAAAAAGTATGATGGGTGAGTTTGCAACAACCGTCTGCAACCGCTTCTCGGTTTCCTTCAGATCTTTTTCTACCTGTATGCGCCTTTCCTCCTGCTGCTTCATTCTCACTACGTAATGCAAGCTCTGCGCAAGCCCATCAGGAGTAAGTAAATTTTTAGGAATATAATCCGATGCGCCGCTTTTCATTGCCTCCACAGCCATCTTTTCATCACCGTGCGAAGTGATAATGATAATTGGAGAATCGTTGCCGGAGTTCCTAATATCTTTCAGCAATTGCAAGCCGGTTCCGCCCGGCAGATTGTAATCCAGAAAAATGCAATCATAGATTTTGCCGTTGGCAGCCTCTTTGCCGCTGTCAATATCTTCGGCAAAAGTCATCTCCACGCTCAAACCCGATGAGTTGATGGCGCGTTTCACAATCATGCGATCCAGCTCATCATCCTCAATAATCAATACCTTAATTGGCTTCGTCATTTTAAATCAGTTTAAAGTTTAAAGTTTAAGGTTTGAAGTTGTGCTGTGATTACTGACAACCTCAAACTTCGAACCTCAAACTTGGAAAGGTGTACGAAACCTTTGCGCTAAGTTTTGGACAAAATGAGGCGTTTTCTTACAGATTGTAATCTGCGAATAGGAATCCTTACGGGTTTATAGTCAAAAATGGGATTCACCCCGTTGGATTAAGCCCAAAATAATACAAATCCTATAATAATTTTAAATCCTACGGGGTGAAAATGGCATAAATACAAAAAAACACTCAAAAAGGGCATTCAGGTACACTTTACCGTCGTCACGGTAAGGTTTACCGTCGTCACGGTAAGGTTTACCGTCGTCACGGTAAGGTTTACCGTCATCACGGTAAGGTTTACTGCATCACGGTAAGGTTTACCGCCATCACGGTAAGGTTTACCGCCACCACGGTAAGGTTTACCGCCATCACGGTAAGGTTTACCGCCATCACGGTAAAGTTTACCGCCACCACGGTAAAGTTTACCGCCACCACGGTAAGGCTTACCGCCATCACGGTAAGGTTTACCGCGTGCACGGTAAAGTTTACCGCGTGCACGGTAAAGTTTACCGCGTGCACGGTTTTGGTCACCATCTATTCACGAAGTACGAACCTCGTGGTTTTTACAGCCAAAACCACGAGCCGTAAATGCTAATCTTCCTTCTTTTTTCCGAAAATATTCACCTTCGATTCTTCGTGCGCCATCAGCCGTTCAATGTTTCGCTGATGGGTGATGAGCACCATGATGGCGACGGCGAGCGAAAATAAATTGATGTTGGTGTTGGTGCTGTAAAAAACCATGATGGTGACGGGGAATGCGATTCCTGCCGTCATGCTGCTCAACGAAACATAACGCGTGGTGAGAAACACAACCAGGAAAACATCAATGCACACCAGCGCCGCCTGCGGATGCACGCCAATGAGAATGCCCAGCATGGTGGCAACTCCCTTGCCTCCGCGAAAACCAACATACACCGGAAAGATATGCCCCATCAAAGCCGTGATGGCGCATGCTAATTGAAGGTTTATATATTCTTCATGCGGATAGTCAGCAAGAATTTTCGGAAGGAAATGAACTGCCACAAATCCTTTGGCAATATCCATGAGCAAAACAATGCTGCCTGCTTTAAAGCCCAACACGCGAAATGTATTGGTGGCTCCTGCATTTCCGCTTCCGTACTCGCGCACATCTATATCATAAAAAGTTCTGCCTATCCACACCGCGCTCGGTACAGATCCTATCAGGTAGGCAAGAATTAAACTGATGATGTTGGTAGAACTGATCAATTAAAAAAGTTTAAGGTTTAAAGTTTAAGGTTTAAGGTTCAAAGTTCAAGGTTTAAAGTTCAAAGTTTAAAGTTCAAAGTTCAAAGTTGAGCACAACCTTAAACTTTAGACTTTAAACTTTAAACATCACTATTTCTTCTCTTCAATGTTTTCCTCCTCTTCCACCGGCGGCGCTTCCCACTTTTTTATAAAGTCTTTTACTTTGCGATCTGTGGAAAGCATATACTCGTATGTCGCCTCACCTTTTGTTCCTTTTGAGATACGCTTATCAGGTTTTACCTTTCCTATTTCATCATTAAATTTAGTATCGGATGAAATAGCCTGCATCAATCCGCGAGTATAGGTAAAGAAATACCAGGTAAATTTATCAGGCGCAAGATATATAGTCAGCACATCACCTGTGCGCTTATGCAGAATTTCAACTTTGCCACTCACCTTTCTGTTAAGTGAAGTTTTATCCATCATGCCCATTCCGACCTCACCGACGGAACGGTACGAGCGACTGTTCGGATTCCAGATCATTTTTAAATCAGTGATAAATAAAGTATGCCGCAAATCATCAGGCACCTTTTTAAACGAGCCGTACAAATTCATTTCACTGATCAGCTTATCTGCTTTGTCTTTACCTACAAGTTCTGCCAAACCTTTTTCATACGTGGGTCGCCCGATATCCTGCGTTGGCGAAAGCGTTGGCTGAGAAAGCAAACCATCACTCATAGCCTTCATTGCTTCATCGGAGAAATAAAAATCAAGAGCAAGCATCAGGTCGAAGTTTGTGCTGTCGCTGTTTAAGTTCTTGGTCACGTTGCCGGCGAAGGTTGCCTTCACCTGTCCCAAATCGGCGCCGAAATTTAATTTACCTTCTCCGTAAGCCGTGCACTTAGTATCATTAAAAATCAGCTCATTGCCCGGCAGTGAGGGCTTCTCTCCCGCACGTGCGGGACTTGCAATCCGGAATTCGTTCGATGGCTTATCGTAAGTAAGATTACCGGTGGCTGAAATTATTTCCTGATCGTTAGCCCTGTTTTTAAGTGAAAGAAATGCAGCATATATGCGTGCAGAATCACTTGCCTGGTATATGCCTGTAAAGAGCTTTGCACCGCCGTCGCTCACAGGCGTTGATACAGGTATATTAATGTTATTAGGATCAATTTCCACATTAAACCTGAACCAGTTGCGTTCCAGCTGGTCGCATTTCACGTTCATCTTTGCATATCCGTCAAAAGTGAGAAACTGTCTTGCCGCAGCGAGGCGTGCGCTGCCTTTAAATAAGAACTCAGGGCTAAGTGAGAAGCCTGCAGTGTCTTCCAAATCTCCTTTGGCAATCGTTTGATAAGTCGTGTCCACACCCACTTCATCAAAATGAATCTTGTGCTTGATCTTTGCCTGGTCTATATAATCGTAATCACCGGAGCCGGTGTATTTCTTTCTTCCCAGAATATCAACAGTTGCACCCGTTATGGTATGGAACTTCGTAGTCGTATTGGCAGTGATGCGCGCATTGTTGAATGTGCGCATTTTCGCATACTTCTCAACGATCACCTTTCCGCTGTCAGGAGAAATATATGCATCCGCAGACTGAACAAGCACTACCTGATCAGCCTTAATGAGATAGTCACGGAGGCTATAGCGTGCAAAAGGCGCTTTGAAACGCAAAGAATCCTGGTGCGGTTCCGTTGAAATAAATTCTGATCCCGTCAGATTAATGCCCACAGCAGAAGTATCACCCTGAACATGATTCAGAGTGCTGCTCGAGCTCAATTCAATTTCCTTTGCATCCATAAACCATTTGAACTGGTCTATATAACAGATGTACTGGTTAAGCGGGAAGCTCACATACGATCCGCCACCGTTTGCCTTGAATTCCCCGAAACGCTTCGTGAAATCAATATGCGCTTGCACGCTCTTTGTAGAAAACGCAAGCGCTGCCGTATTGTCAGAGGTAAGCCGGAAATCTGCCGTGTCCGAAGCGAAATCATTCGACTTATATTTAAACAAGCGCGCCTCCAGCTCAGATGCTGCAAAAGCCATTGTACCGCTGCCTGTCATACCTTTTGGCTGCAAAGCAAGGCTGCCGTCCAGCTTCGCATCTCCATCATACATATCTAAATTCTTTACTTTCTTATAGATATTCATTACATCCTGCTTCGGCATCCAGTGTATATAGATCGAATCTGCTTTCACCGCAGGAAATTCCACTCCGCCCATCACTCCCTTCCTGTTCACAAAAGTAAGCGCATCCGTATTCATTGAATCGGGAAGGAAAATAAAATCATTTGACTTGGTAGTTGAAGTCAGATACACAAGCGTTCCGTCACCCCGCAACCCGTCATGAGTTAAATGCACATTGTTTGTATATGTTCCCTTGCCTCCATAAGCAGGCCAGCCCGATGATCCTGTGTTTTCGTTTAAACCAAGAGATAAGTCGGGCATCAGCTTAAGCGTATCACGGAAATCAGGAAATATACCTGCCGGCGCCATCAATCCTTCAAAGGCAAGCCCTTCTTTTGAAAAATTATCCAACGTATCTATATGAAAAGGATCAAGCTTGAAGAAGAATTCATCCCTTTTATAAACACCGTTTTGAATATAGGGCTTGTCGTAAAACACATACGAGTTCTTCTTACTGTTAAAGATCGGATATTGTTTATAATCCTTTTTGTGAAAGCCGCTCTTGTTACCCTGGAAATCTATCAGCAGGTCACCTGTAATGTTTTCCAAAACACTCTTCACCGATATTAATTTTTTCTTGCCTGTCATCGGGTCATCCTCATCGCCGGGCACCTTGATTCGTAGAGAATCAATATTATTCAGGTTAACCTTGAAGTTAAGATAGCTGAAATCGAATTCCTTTCCATAAAAATCAAGACGGGCAGCATGCACACGGCCGGCAAAATCAAAGTCGCGGTCTTTCTTAACCCTTACCTCCTGGTTTCTCGGAACAATATATACATTCTGCGAGTCGCTCAGAAATATCTGCGAAACTCCGTTGATGTTCAAATCAAAATTCAACAGATTGATCGTGGCATTTGGCTTACCCTGTATCACGGATTCAAATTGAATGACGTCATAATCTGTTTTACCGATGTTAGCCAGCAAGTAATAATACAGCCTGTCCTTGATCACAGCCTTATCATTATCCATATCGAAAGCGACAAAGCCTGCAGTGGAAAGATTAAGCAGCATATTTCTCGTTTCACTTTCAGGAAGATGCATAAACTTAGCCAAGTCCTTTGTATATATCACTTTGGAATGAATGCTCTCTCCGTATTTTTTAACAGTATATAAAGGATGTTCAACACTCATACCCTGCATTTTCAAAAACCTGTCTTCACGGAAGTAGTTGGACGATTCAAACAACGCTTTACTCTGCCCTACGCCGCTAATCATCTTCAGGTTTATTAAAGGCTCGTCAATCTTCCAGTAGAACGCATCAAAATACATGTCAAGCTGGTGATATGAATCATAATAAGGACTCGTTGATTTTCCGTTTTCTCCTCTTATCAGGGCAAGCTCCCTGTCTTTCGTAATATATTTAAACTCAAGCCCGGGATGATAGACGGAATCCTTTTGCCAATATATAGTAACAGATGCATTGTCGGAAGTAATTCTTTCTGGCCTAACCACAAAGCCTTTGGAAGCTGCCACCAGGAATACTTTTCCATTCAGGTGAAAAATAATTTTTGCATCCTCATCAGCATTACCCGAGCCAATCATCTTGCTTCCCTTCATCGAGAACCCGCCGGAATAATCCAGATCCTTAACGATGTTTTTAATTTCGAAAGCGGTGTTATAACTCTCAAAGCGGGGATAGATAGCGTTCTCGGGAGTTACGTTAGCGAGCAGCTTGTCCGTGTATTTTCCTAAAAGCGTTTCTTTAAAATAATTCGCATTGAATAGCTTTGCAGAGTCAGCGCTGAACTCTGTTCCTGAAACATCAATGGAATATCTGCTCAGCGTGCCATTCACTTTATCCTCATCCCATCCTGCCCGCTTCCAGTTCACCTTTCCTCCGTCTCCATAAAAAGTATGACGTGTAGGATAATATACACCCTTTGTTTCACGCACAACCATCGAATCGCCTTTGGCAGAACACGTAAGATTGAGGCCCGAAAAAATTACTTTCGGCACAGAATCAAAGTCGAAGGAATAATTATTGTTATTGGAATACCAGTGGGTGGACGGAGAAATATATAGTGCATTCTCCCGGAAAAGGTCATTGCATATATTAATGTAATTTTCAAACTGCCTGTTGGTGCTCGACAAAAGCTTGTCCGTGCTCGATGACCATGCCGCAAAGCTGGCAACAGACTGCGAGCTATTGGCAAAGCTCACCAGCGTGGTTAGATAATTCTTGAAGTCGGGATATGCTTTCATTCTTTTCTTCAACATGGCATTACAGGTCTTGTATATATCTTCCTTTTGTGCAGCCGTAAACTTGCCGGGAGTAAACTCCGTTTTAGAAACTTTCACCCCGCTCCACACAGGCAGAAACTGCTCCTTGAAAAACTTCTCCGCATCCTTCTTATCCGTGGCAGAAAGAAAATCTTCCATCTCCTCCGCAAACTTTACAGAATCGGGAGTAAAGCTTTTGATGTTGGATTGAGAAAAACCCTTCAGGCAGAAAAAAGAAAATGCGATGAAAAGGATGATCCTTGAAAGGGGCTTTGGCATAAACTGACAAGTTAATAGTTATACGTTATATGTTATACGGGTGTGTGGCTACGTATAACGTGAAACTAATAACGTATAACCATTTAATAAAAAGCGAAATTAACATTAAATAATTTGCCCCTAAGACAGTTGAAACTTCCTTTTTCATTTTGAAATTGTTAATAAGATTCTCTCTCATAGACCACACCCCCTTCCCCCCATAGCCGTCAGGTTAAGTTA
>PLYJ01000147.1:1079-7845 GCA_003151745.1 Bacteroidota bacterium | reverse complement strand
TAAAAATTCAAAAATTAATTAGGAAGGATGTCTATTATAGATTTTCTACAAAATTAAGCAAACGTTTTTAAATACTCGTGCTTCGGATGTACTGAATCAGATAGATGCCACTCCTAATAGAATAACAGGATTCTCTAAATATCCTTTCAATGCTTGCATGAAGCGCGAACCGGTAGCGCCGTCCACCACGCGATGATCGCAGCTCAATGTCAGCTTCATCACATTGCCTGGAACTATGGTGCCGTATTTAACAACAGGCTTATGTGCAATGCCTCCCACAGCAAGTATGCATGCATCAGGAGGATTGATGATGGCTGTGAATTCTTCAATACCAAACATGCCAAGGTTGGAAATAGAAAATGTGTTTCCTTCCCATTCACTCGACTGAAGCTTTTTATCTTTTGCCTTTTGAGAAAGCGTTTTCACTTCTGTATTAATCTCTGTTAATGTCTTTGAATCAGCAAAACGAATCACAGGAACAAGCAACCCTTCTTCCACTGCTACTGCAACACCGATATGTATATGATGATTGATGCGGATCGTATCGCCCTGCCATGACGAATTTACTTTGGGATGATGGCGCAATGCGGCAGCGGCTGCTTTAATGACAAAATCGTTGAACGATATTTTACGTTCTGCCACAGCATTGATGCTTTCACGTGCCGTAACAGTGGCATCCATGTCCACTTCAACAGTCAGATAGAAATGAGGTGCAGTAAACATGCTTTCTCCTAAACGCTTTGCAATTGTTTTACGCATTTGCGAAACGGCAACTTCTTCAGAGCTCTCTTCAGTAACAGGAGGCAATACCTCTTCGGGTAAAACACTACCTGCCTTTGCAGCGCTTGCCACTATGTTGCCCGGCTTGAACCAATCAATATCACGTTTTACAACGCGGCCTTCATCACCCGTGCCTTTTACATAAGAAAGGTTAATGCCTTTTTCTTCGGCTAATTTTTTTGCAAGAGGAGAGACTTTAATTTTTGAATCACCTGTTTGTACGGTTGGGGAAACGGGCTGTACAGTTGGTTTAACAGATGCAGGAGTTGCGGGTTTTTCCGCAACTGGTTTAGCTGCAGGAGCTTCCTTTTTTGCAGGGGCAGGAGCAGGCTTGGATGCTTCTTTTGATGCAGGAGCAGTTTTCGATTCAGCTTCCAGCACAGGTTTATAATCTTCACCGGGAGCACCGAGAACGGCAAGAATGCCATCAACAGGAACAGCTTTGCCTTCTTCCACGCCTATATATAGCAAGGTTCCTTCCTGGTACGATTCAAATTCCATCGTTGCTTTATCAGTTTCGATGTCAGCAACTAAATCGCCGGTTTTTATTTTATCACCTACCTTCTTATGCCATTTCGATACGACGCCTTCTGTCATCGTATCGCTCATTTTGGGCATTCTTACTAATTCAGCCATCTGAAATAAAATTTAATGTTAGTCAGTTATATAGGGGTAATCACTTTGCGCATATACATCTTTGTAAAGCTCCGAAGCATCAGGATAAGGAGATTCCTCGGCGAATTTTACGGCATCATCCACAACATCCTTCACGCGCTTTTCAATTTCTTCAATTTCTAAATCCGTTGCATACTTATTTTCACGAATTACTTTTAAGGTTGCTTCAATCGGATCCTTGGCTTTGTATTCATCTACTTCTTCTTTTGTCCTGTATTTTGCAGGATCGCTCATGGAATGACCTTTGTAACGATAGGTTTTTATTTCCAATAAATAAGGGCCATTTCCACTTCGTGCATGTACTACGGCTTTATCCATTGCTTCATGCACGGCCTCAACGCTCATACCATCAACCGGTTCGGAAGGCATTGCAAACGCCTCACCCAGCTTATACAGATCAGTAACATTGCTTGAGCGTTCAACGGAAGTCCCCATTGCATAATCGTTGTTCTCAATGATGAATATCACAGGCAGCTTCCATGTCATGGCCATGTTCAGCGTTTCATGAAAAGTGCCCTGACGCACGGCGCCATCGCCCATATAGCAAACGGTTACATTTTTTGTTCCGTTATATTTTTCCGCAAATGCAATGCCTGCACCGAGAGGAATTTGTCCACCCACAATTCCATAACCGCCAAAGAAGCGATGTTGGGCGCTGAACATGTGCATGCTTCCTCCTTTGCCTTTGCTGCAACCGGTAGCTTTAGCGAACAACTCTGCCATTACCTGTTTAGGCGGAGTGCCTTTGGCAATAGCATGTGCGTGATCGCGATAGGCAGTAATCATATTGTCTTCGGGCTTCAATACACTCATCGCTCCGGCAACAACTGCTTCTTGTCCAATATAAAGATGACAAAACCCTTTTATCTTTTGCATGCCATATAGTTGCCCTGCGCGCTCTTCAAACTTGCGCATCAGCAGCATCAGTTCATACCAATGCAAATAGGTTTCTTTGGAAAATGTATTCTTCGCCATTAAATGTTTTCAAAATTTCGATCGGCAAAGATAGAAGAAAGAGGAAAAGCGTGTTTATTGATTTTACAGAACATGAATAAAACCTGCTCAATTGAGAAAAACGTATTAATTCTCATATATCAGTCGAATCAATGGTACTAATATTCAGAAATAGTTTGCGGAATGTAAAATGTTTTACTACATTTACACATCAATGAAGCGGAAAGAAAAGATTGGAATTAATTGGGACCAGATTAACTCCGGCAATAGTTACTGATGAAACAACTTTTACGATCGTCTGTGTTGATTGCAGGAACATTTTTATTATCCTGCTTAACTTCCAATGCAAATCATATCGTTGGCGGTGCGATTGCCGTGACCTATAACGGCGCCCCTAATTCTTTCCATATTAAGCTTAATTTTTACCGTGATTGCAATTCTGGTGGTGCTGGTTTTGATCCTATTTCCCAAGTTGAGTTTGGTATCTATGACCTTGTAACAAATGTAGAGCAGCAATGCGTCAATCCAACTACTTTTTCAGATGCTATTCTTACACTTGGCGATGCTTGTTTTACTCCTGGTCTGTGTGTAGAGCATGGAACTTATGAAGTGGATGTTACTATTCCCAATAACTCAAATGGATATTATGTTTCCTATAACCGTTGCTGTCGAAATGTAGTCATTATAAACATAGCTAATCCAAGCAATACAGGCGATACGTGATACGCTGAAATACCCGATCCTTCTTTGGGTAATTCTACCCCGGTTTTTAGTGCATACCCTGCTGCATATTGGTGTGCCGGCCAAACTAGTACTGCAGATTTGTCTGCCATAGATGCCGACGGCGATTCATTGGTGACTCCGCTTAATGGCGGCCTTACTAATGGTGGTATTACTGCGTCAGACACATGTCCTGACTATAGACCTTATGGACCAATTAATTGACAGGCCGGTTATTCATCTGCATCAATGCTTGGACTTACTTCAACATGCACTATAAATGCGGCCAATGGATTCATCACAGCTATCCCTCAAACTCTTAGAGTTTTTGTGATAAGTGTAATGGTTAAAGAATATAGAAAAAGCGATGGAACATACTTAGAAGAAGTGCTCAGGAATGTTGAATATGATGTTTTACCATGCTCACCTTCTGCAAGCGATACCACCATTTGCTCAGGCAGTTCAGTGCAATTGAACGCTTCCGTTGGTGTTTCATATAGCTGGTCACCGCCTGCGGGTTTGAGCAACCCTAATATTTCAAACCCGGTTGCAACTCCTGTAACACCCACCACTTATACTGTAACAGTAACAAAAGCGAGTGGTTGCACAGTCACTTCAATTGTTAATATTTCAATTAGTTCACCACCAACCATTACAATTAATAGCAGCAGCAACATAACTCCTTGTAGTGGCCAATCAGTTACGCTTACTGCAGGAGGAGGAGCAATGTATGTTTGGAGTCCTTCGTCCAGCTTATCATCCGACACAGGATCATCCGTTACTGCCACCCCTACAGCCACTACTACATATACAGTGACAGACACCGATATTTACGGATGCACCAATACAAATAGCCTGACAATAACTGCTGGTTCTTTAATCGCACCTACTATTACTGTTAACAACGCTACTATTTGCAATGGCAATCCTGCTACACTTAATGCGGGCGGGGCATTAACTTATGCGTGGAGTCCATCTTCGGGCTTATCGTCATCTTCCGGAACAACGGTCACTGCTAACCCATCCTCCACTACTACTTACACCGTGACAGACACCAGTGCTAATGGTTGCACGAATACAAAAACTTAAACAGTAGCTGTTAGTTCACCTACTATTACTGGTAGTAACCGTGCCATTTGCCTTGGCCGTTCTGATACAATTACTGTAGGAAGAGCTTTAACTTATGTATGGAACCCACCAACAGGCTTGTCGACTGCTTTTGATTCAACTGTCACTGCCAGCCCATCCTCCACTACTACATATACAGTGACAGGTACCGATGTTAACGGTTGTACGGGTACAAAAAGCTTAACAGTAACGGTTAATTATACTCCTCTTACTACCAGCGGCAACATTACTATTTGCAGCGGCACCCCTACTACACTTACTGTAGGAGGAGCCTCAACTTATACGTGGAGTGGAAACGCAGGTGTATCCGGCACTAGCGGAACAACGGCTGTAACTGTCAGTCCTACAACCACTACTATATATACAGTTACAGGCTTCAGTGCTAACGGTTGTGATAGTACAGCGAGCATGACAGTGACAGTAGCCACTGCAACGGCAAGCCCGGCTGTAACTATTTGCAATGGATCATCCACCATTCTTTCTGCCTCAGGAGGAAATGCTTATTCATGGAGTCCGGGTGGTTTAACCACTTCCTCTATTACTATTTCACCTACTCCCGTTGGGTCTTATACTTATACAGTAACGGTTACTGATCTAAACGGATGTTCTTCAACAGCAACAACTAAGGTCACTGTTATTGCCAGTCCTCCTCTCCCGGTTTTAACTTTCAATGGAGATACTATATGTAACAATTCAGGACCACTTTATCAATGGTATCGAAATTCAGTACTAATACCCGGAGGCACTAAAGAGTGTCTATATATAAGTAGTGATAGTGCTGACTTTACCGTTATTGTTTCTAATCATACGGGCTGTTCCGATTCTGCCGCATCCGTCTATAACAACAGGACGCTTCCCGTTGAACTCCTATCTTTTAGCGCTGCTTATAACGACAAGATAGTTGATCTTGACTGGAGCACGGCAAGCGAAATTAATAATGACTTCTTTACGGTGGAAAAAACAAAAGATGGTGTTGGCTTCTCTCCTGTTGTTTATGTGAAAAGTGCAGGCACCAGCAATCAGCTCCTTTATTATCATGCATCTGATCAAAGCCCCTTTGAAGGCACATCGGCCTACCGTCTCAAACAAACTGATTTTGACGGCAAATACCAATATAGCGGACTGGTGGCCGTCACCACTCACACTTCAGGCAAGCCTGAAATTGTTGCGTTAAGTAAAGATGCAAACGGTACTATTTGGCAGTATTTAATTTCCAATACTAACAATCAGCCTGTCAGAATAGAGATTACTGACGGGTTAGGCAGAATTATTTTTTCCAACACCTCATCTGAGAGCTATGGCGAAATTGATTTTTCCGATTTTGCTCATGGTATATATCTTTTCAGGGCGTACTCCAATAATGAATTTTCTTACAGGAGATTTGCTTATTAAATTACCGGAAATTTAAACTACTTGCATTTGTTTGGGGAATTTGTAATGAGCATACTTTTCATCTCTGTTGATGGCTGCATAACTGTCAAAGATTTAAACAGAAGGTCAAAGTGGTTTTCTGATTTAATACCATCAGGAAGGGATTCCTGACGGCACAGAATATGATAGACGTAAATAACATCAGCACAATAGCAATGGCAATGCATCGCTGAATAGCACCATGCGCTCCGGCTGAAACTCCTTCCGCATTTCTTCTTTCATGTATTCCTTTTCGGTATTCATAGATGGTGTAATTTAGATTCCAAACCTACTATTCCATTTTGGAACATCCGGCTTTTCTGATTTAATATCATCAGGAAGGGATGCCTGACGGCACAGAAAAGTAAAACTTATGTGGCGACAAGAGGAGGGTGTTGAAAAATAAAAGGAGCATTCAAGCGGATTAGAATTCTTGCTCGCATTGTTTAATGGTGTGAATGCAAAGTTGCAGATAGCATGTGCGATAAAACAGCCACTCCAAAATGATGCCAGCAAAATCTTATTTAACACTTGACTTTCAATTAAATAGTATTTACTTTTCGCATGCATTAACTTACAATATAGTATTAACCTTTAAAAACTTAAATCAAATGACAACAGATTCAAACAAAAAGCTCGTTGAACAGCTGTTCAAGGAAGTTATGAATGAAAAGAATTTATCTTTCGTTGACAAATCCTTCGCTCCCAATTTCAAGCACCACGGCATCCCCGGCGCGCAGGGAGGACCAGCAGGATTTAAAGCAACCTATCAAAAGTTCATTGATGCTTTTCCTGACATTCAGGTTCACCCTGAACATTTTATTGCAGAAGGCGACCTGGTTGCAACACGCGGTGAGATGACAGGCACCAACAAAGGTTCATTTATGGGTGCAGCCCCCGCAGGCAAAAAATTCCGCATTGATTACATTGATATCTGGAAAGTCAAAGACGGAAAATTTACAGAGAACTGGGTTTCTATGGACACAACAGGCATCATGACTCAGGTTGGATTAATGCCTGCTCACGAAACAGCCTAAACCTTTTTTTTGTTAATTAGTGTGAAAGAGCCCCGCATGTGCGCATAGCCGTCAACCTAAGA
>PLYJ01000147.1:0-1047 GCA_003151745.1 Bacteroidota bacterium | reverse complement strand
TTTGTTAGGTTGACGCGTATGCGCAGGTGCGGGACTCTTTTGTTTTTGTATCAAGAATTATTTTTCAGGATTATAATATTTTCTTAACCATGCAGGATAAGAAGGATCTACATAGATCACTTTATTATTTTTTAATTCCGTCATCACTTTAAATTCCTGCGAGTTATCAATTAAAAACGCATCATCCGCAAGGCTGGCGGCCTGTTTAAAAAGCCTGAGCGACCGGAAATATCGTTCTCCGATCTTTTTTGTATTTACATCATGACCGCCAAGCTGCACTCTTAATTTTACACGTTCAATATTCAACTCCAGGTTGTCAGTTGCAATGAAATAGAGATACGATTTATACCCCGAATGCTTTGACCGTTTCAAAAGACCGAGCTTAGAGGGATGCGATAAAACCGTTTCGTAGCAAAACGACTGGCCGGTTTCAAAAAGCTTCAATGCAAGATAGGAGGCAATAAAAGAGGCAATATATGAGTTCAACTCTGCCTTTCTGATATGCAGCTTTAAAATTCCGCTTGCTATCTCAATCTTATTAAGGAAAGACTTATTGTGGATTTTCTTCAGAATGCCTGATTTCCTGATGTGCTTTTTAAAATCCTCATCTGAAACTTTTACCCGGTAAGCATTAAAATTGAAGCGCAATTCCTGCGAAAGCTTTTGTTCAATATGATCCGCATTTACATATACTTCCGTATGAATAAATGACTGACCCTTCAAGGTTTTGAAAAGAGATGTCTTGCCTGATCCGTTAGGTCCGGCAAACATTCTGAAACGCGGCTGCGCCATATTCAGGATGCTTTTTTACGCCTCGCTGACAAGCGAACTACCTTGCGCTCTTTATTAGGGTAAACGAGAATGACCCTTCCGTTCTCTGAGATCGCAACCGGGCGTTTTTCTTTTGCAGCCCTTCGTTTTGCAGAAGCAGTTGCCTTTTTCAATAACTCTTTAAAAGATATTTTCTTCTTCATTTTCCTGCTTCAAAGATACGTGAAAAATTTGTTGAAAGAGTCCCGCTTATGCGCATGCGCGTCAACCTAATTT
>PLYJ01000112.1 GCA_003151745.1 Bacteroidota bacterium | reverse complement strand
TCTAAATTTTGGGGAGCATTACACTTTCAACCATACCCATTGGTTTACTTGGGCAAAAGAATTTGAAATGCAAAATGCAAAACACAAAATATATAGTAAAATTATCTTCTTCGTAGTTTAATTCTTTAGCTTACAAAGTTACGAAAAAAGGATCAACTTAAAAAAAGCTTTGGCAGTTCAAAGATCAATGTTTGCGGCGCTTTCAAATAGATAGCTCAAAACGGATAACCGATACCAAAATTAAAGATAATGTCTTTTGATGAAGGTTTTTGCTGCGAATAAACCCATCTGTCAGGCTGGTCAAGAGAAGGGTTATAAAGAGGCACTGCACCATCAAGACGAAAAATAAAGAAATTGAAGTTAAGCCGTATCCCGACACCTGTGCCTAATGCAACTTGTTGTGTAAAATCCGAGAAGTGAAATACTGCATTCGGTCCGCTGCTTGCAGCATTGGTGGTCCAGATATTTCCAAAGTCGGCAAAAACAGCGCCTTCAATAAAACGAAATAGTTCTGACCGCAATTCAATATTTCCTTCCAGTTTCAAATCGCCTGTTTGTTCCACGCCTGAAGGATTTTTAAAAGAGCCCGGACCTAATGTGCTAAACCTCCAAGCGCGTATGTCGTTCGAACCACCGGCATAAAAAGATTTTTCGAACGGCATCGAAATATCTCCGTTGAAAGGCTGGCCGGCACCGGCATAAGCACGAAATACAAGATTGTTATGTGAGTTAAATGTTAGGTAATGCCGGTAATCAAAATCCAAACGCGCAAATCCATCCGAGTTGGTGAAAGTCTTGAAAGCCATGTCCCAATCCACTTTCAGGTAATTAAAGTCAATACCGTGTTTTGTTTGCTGTTCTGAATATTCCCAACTGCCCCGTCCAAATGAAGTAATTAAATGTGTTTTAAAGCTATTGTCCAGCGACGGGTTTTGCAAAACATTAAGATTGTCCTGAAAGGCTGAGGAAATGAAACCTATCCTTACGGAATTTATTTCAACAGGCACAAGAGTAAAGCGTTGTGTTTGTGTAGTCTTCCAGGTGAAGCCATAGGAACCGGTAAGAACAGACCGGCTATAATCGGGACGGTCCTGAAAGCTGTAACTGGCAATGAAAGTTGTTTTAGGGTTAAAGTAACGCGACGTCTTGAACAATGATAAAGGAAAGAAGAAGCGTTTAAACGAAAGACTTGCCTCAGGCCCAAATTCAAACGTGTTGAAAAGCTGGCTGGAACCGTTATTAACAATGCTGCCTGTTATGCTCTGTTGATTTTCTGCCGCCCCCTTAAATTTTATCTCTAACAATTCTGCACCGCGAAAAAGATTTTTATTATGATAAGCTAAGTTGCCTGCAATGCCCGCATAACCGCCGTTACGCGTAGCTTCCGGTTCAAGGCTTACATCCTGCATGGCAACGGGGCTCAACTGTACAAATGCATTAAGCAGATGTTTTCCGTTTGATGAATCGTTGCTTACCTCTTCAAACTTAATGTTGTTGAATTTAAAAATGTTCAGGTCGCTGATGCGTGCATAGCTATAGTCAATATCTCCGAGGTTAAAGCGATCTCCTTTTTTGAAAAAGATGGTTCCAAGTATTACATCCTTTTTATAACGTTCATAAGGAGTGGTTGCAAGGAAAATATAATCCTTGTAATAAATCGTATCGGTGGCTATTGACTCATCCAGCTTCTGCGGGTTGTAATCAGTTTGAATGTATATATTATTAAGATCATACTGGTAATGATTTCTTGCTTCTTTGCCATTGAGCGTCTGCTCCGATACATTTTCATTAACCCGGTTTATATAGAGCCCTATGTCCACCTGGTGTGAATTGAGGTTGCTGTCATTGGAATAGGTGATGTAATTTTTGTTAAAGAAATAAAATCCGTTATTTCTAAGCTCTGTTGTGATACGGCTGCGCTCTTTGTCCAGAATGTCTGCATCATAATTGTCGCCGGCATGAAGCAACGTTTTGGCCTGAGATGAATTTACATAATAAAGAACCACCGGGTCTAAAGAAGAATCAGCAACATTCCTTATCTTATAGGGCTCTCCGAGGCTAATTGAATAAATAACTTCAGCCTTTTTCTTACCCACCTTTTGAATGGAATCTTTAACGGTTGCGTTGAAGTAACCTTTCTTAAATAGAAATATTCTAAGCTGTTTTGAACCTGTGTGTGTGAGCGCAGTATCGAGAACCACAGGCTCCTCACCGATATTTTGAATTTTTTCTCTTCCTGTGGTTACGTTGGTAGTGTCTTTAGGCGTTTTGTCAGGGTGAGCGAGATTCCAGGCTTCCCTTTTCTTAATTTTCTCTTCCTTCTTCTTTTCCATCTTTTCTTTATTGACGGTATTATAAAGCCAAAGATGAAAACGGAACAGCCCGAGAATTTTTCTGTTAGGCTTTTGCTTGAGGATGCTCAAAAGAGGCTCTTTGTTATAGGTGCCGTCTGTAAACTTAATTTCGTTTTTAACAAGTAAAAATTGATTGTCCTGAAGCCTGCGCGTTGGATTACATGCCATTAACAGAACACCCAAAAGAACAGGTATAATGTATAGCTTTCTATTCATCGAAAAGACAGATGGCATGGTGACGGGCAAAAATAAGAATACAATGCCAACGGTGATTACAAGAATGATACCGTTATCAACAATATCATTTACATTTGTCTCTCACAGCAACATCTTTTTCACGCGAATTTCATGATTTCTAAAAATCAAATTAAACATATAGCCGCCTTACATCTTAAAAAGAACCGTGAACAGGAAAGATTATTTTTGGTTGAAGGAGATAAGGTTGTGCGCGAGCTTTTGAATTCAAATTATACTGTCAGCTCATTGTACGCTTTGGAAGAATGGTCAGAGAAGAATACAGAGCTATTGGAGAAGAAAAATATTTCCGCAACTACAATTGAAGAATTTGAGCTGGATAAAATAAGCGCACTCACTACTCCGCAAAAGGTAGTCGCTGTAGTTGAAATGTCTGATGGCAAGATAAACTTAGGCGCACATAAAGGAAAACTAACCCTTGTGCTTGATGAAGTAAAAGACCCCGGTAATCTTGGCACTATCATTCGCATTGCCGACTGGTTTGGGATAGAAAATATTATTTGTTCTGAAAATACTGTTGATGTATACAATCCCAAAGTAGTGCAGGCAACGATGGGTTCTCTTTTTAGGGTCAACGTGTTTTATGAGGGTATTACTTCTATTCTGAAGGAAAATCAAAATGCTTTAAAGTTACCGGTTTATGCTGCCTCCATGAAGGGAACATCGGTTTATGATGCTTCTCTAAGTAAAGAAGGTTTAATCATTCTTGGCAACGAATCGGAAGGAGTAGGGCAGGAGCTGTTGGATTATGTTGATCATGCGCTCACCATTCCGTCTTTTGCAAAGGGCAATCATGCTGAATCTTTAAATGTAGCTGTTGCAACAGCAATTGTATGTTCTGAATTCAGAAGAAGGAACAAGTAGCATCGTTCCATAAACATATCTTCGTTCAATTAAAATCATTCCATGTACCTGCGCAATCTCAATCTCATTAATTTTAAAAACTATCCTGAAGCGGAATTTACCTTTGACGAAGGCGTAAATTGCCTTGTGGGAGCCAATGGCTCAGGCAAGACGAATTTGCTTGATGCTATTCATTACCTATCGCTCTGCAAAAGTTATTTTAACGCTGTTGATACACAGAATATCAGGCATGATGAACCTTTCTTTGTGATACAAGGAACATTTATAGCCCCCCCGCCCCGCAAAGGGGAGAATGATGCCTCCCCAACCCCTCCGAAGGAGGGGCTTTCAGTACTTAGTGATAACGAAGATCAGGGCGAACTCCCCCCTTTGGGGGGCGGGGGGGCTGAACATATATACTGTGCATTTAAGAGAGGGCAGGGAAAGATATTTAAACGCAATCAGAAAGAGTATTCACGCCTTGCCGAACATATCGGGCTATTGCCTGTCGTGATGATTACACCTGTTGATAACATGCTCATCACAGAAGGCAGCGAAGAGCGCAGAAAGCTGATGGACAGCATCATTTCGCAGTACGACAGGGTTTATCTTGACGATCTCATTACATACAACAAAGTGCTGAGCCAGCGCAATGCCTTGCTCAAGCATTTTGTGCTGCATAAAAGGTTCGATTCTGCTTCGCTTGAAATATGGGATGAGCAGCTGATCCCGTTAGCTGAAAATATATATGATAAGCGCCTCAAGTTTACGAACGATTTCGCACCCATCTTCAGAAAGCACTATGCATCGCTTTCAGGCGGCAAGGAAGAAGTGCAGTTGGAATATGAATCACAATTGCACAAGGGAAACTTCAGCGACGTGCTCAAAGCAGCGCTTGACAGGGACAGAGCATTGCAATACACCGGCGCAGGTATCCATAAGGATGATCTTCATTTTCTTATTGACGGCTACCCGGTTAAAAGATTTGCCAGCCAGGGTCAGCAGAAAAGCTTTCTCATTGCCATCAAGCTTGCGCAATTTGATTTTATCAGGGAAATAAAAAAGGTAAAGCCCTTGTTACTGCTCGATGACATCTTTGATAAGTTAGACGAAACCCGAATGCGTTCGCTTTTGCAAATGGTAAGCCATCACAACTTCGGGCAAATATTTCTCACTGACACGCATCCCGATCGTGCAAAGGAAATTTTTGATTCCATCTATATGCCGGTGAAGTTATTCCGTATTGAAAGTGGGAACAAAGTAGAAGCTTGAGGTTTCAGGTTTCAGGTTTAATGTTGCCGTCACTTTAAACTTCAAACCTTAAACTTTAAACGCACTTCTGATAAACTATTGCTACTTTTGCATATCTAATTGTATATGATGTCGAAATTAAAATATCTTCTTTTCCTGTTCATAGGATGCCTTGGCTGGCATTCATCTTCTTCACAAATGTTTCTTGATAACGATTTGGTTCAGTTTTCAGGAGTTGTGGTTTCGCATGATTCATTGCATCCCATTCCTTTCACTAACCTCGTCATTAAAGGACAATACGGGCGGGGCACTGTGGGCGATGTGTATGGATTCTTTTCTTTCGTGGCAAAGAAAAGAGACACGATTGAATTTTCAAGCATTGGCTACCGGAAGACCATGTTCGTTATTCCCGATACGCTTAAGCAGGACCGTTATTCACTCATACAAGTCATGTCGCAGGATACGGTGCTGCTTAAAGATGTTTTTATATATCCCTGGCCTACCAAATCCCAGTTCGAAGATGCCTTCCTTGCCCTTCGCGTGCCAGATGATGACCTTGCCCGCGCCAAGAAAAACCTGGAGCAAAGCAAGCTCAAGCAGCTTGGCAAAAACATGCCTATGGATGCCAGCATGAATTTTAAGAATACCATGCAGGGAGAATACAGCAGGCTCTATTATGCCGGGGGGCAAATACCACCCACCAACATCCTCAACCCCCTTGCCTGGGCTAAGTTCATACAGGCATGGCAGAACGGGGATTTTAAATCAAAAGAGTAAAACGGTTTATAGCTTATAGCTTTCGGTTAAGGTCATGAAAAAATGAGATCACGCAGCCTTAAAACGGTAGCCTGCCTCCTGTGTGCTATATATCCTTTTGTAATCCTTCATGTCTTTTTGATACTGCTTAAGTACATCAATGTAATGAACAGGCTGGGTATATGTTACGGTTACTTCAATAGACGGACGATGAGCATCAATCAACGGACTGTTTGGATCAAGTAAATAGAATGGTTTTGCTTGCGTGGTGTACATAGTGTTTAAGATTAGTTGAGCTATTTCAACGCAAGGGTCTTTTAAAATGTTTCGGTGTTATTTAAAAATAAGTTATATATGAATAGATTGAATCATACTTATTCTTATTCTTATAAAATTCATTGTGAAAACAGTTGCAATCACTATGTAGATTAAAAGAATTTACATAGAAACAGTTATGAAATACATGTAGATTGAAAGAATATACATAGAAACAGTTACGAAATGCATAGAATTTGAAAGAGATTATATAGAAAAAGTTAAGAAATACATAGTGATTGAAAAAAAATACATAGAAACAGTTACTGTTTACATGTAGATTGTCACTGTTTTTTGTTGAAATGTTGAAAATTTGTGTTAAAATGAAAGATTTGTGAAATGCGAGGAGTAGAAAGTGTTTAAAAAAGGGCTTGAGAAAACTAACATAAGCGACAATTAGCTATTCAAAGGAAACAAATGATTTTTATTGATCCTTATGGCAAGGAAGATAAATCTAAATGGAAGGCAACAGGCATGACCTATTTTATTAATAGCCATATTATCCCTAAGTTAAGAAGTACAGAAATAGGACTCGATATGTGGGATTATATGGATAATGGCAAAAATATAAACCCCACATATGAAAGGATGTTAAAAGATATTGATATTGAAAAAATAATTGAAAAGATTGTAATTCCAGAAGAATTAAAATTGGAAAGAGAAAATGAGAAAAAAGGTTACAGAGGTGATATGACAGGTTTTGAATACGAAGAGTTTTGTAAGACAAAAATGGAAGAATTCGGATGGCAAATTGCGGTAACTAAAAAAACAGGGGATCAGGGTATAGATTTAATTGCTACAAAGAAAAATAGAAAAGTCGCAGTTCAATGTAAAAAATATTCAAGTCCGGTTGGTAATAAGACAGTACAAGAGGTCGTTGCAGGAAAATTATTTTATAACCTTGAGACGGCTGTTGTAATTGCTAATAGATCATTTACTAAATCAGCCATGCAGCTTGCAAAAGCTAATTCGGTTCTATTATTACATCATGACGAAATTGATAAAATATAAACAAAGACTAACATGCGAGATAGCACGACGCATAACAGAAAAATTAAAAGAAATTTTTAAAAAGGGGGCTTTGAATGTTTATTGAAAGATTGTGCTTTCTATGTATGTTATTGCATTCATATTTTACTTTTATTTCATTATGAAAGGAGTGATGGTAATGGGCGCTGATGGTGATGATTTTCAAAAAGCATTTATTTCAGTATTGACAGAGGGCAACTATAAGTTTGAACAAACATTTGCCTCGATAAAAATTGCAGAACCAATTTTTAGAAATTTCAATAGCTTTTCAATCTTGGGTTGGTAGCGGACAAATAAGAATGAGGAATAAGGAAAATAAAGAGACATTCGATAAAATAATTACGCAACTGAAAACAAAAGAGATTAAAAACAAATTTGATTATGCCAATATTGTATATGATAATCGGAGCATTGTTATTGGTCATGGAGTTACGTTTGTGGAGAGATTGATACATTATAAATACCTTTGACGGAAAACATAAAGTAAATAATGAGAATCTATATTGACACTTCAGTTGTGGGAGGGTTCTACGATGATGAATTTACAGAAGCTACCAGAGAACTCTTTAAAATGGTTGAGAGTGGTGAAATTACATTAGTAGTTTCAGAACTCTTAGAAGCTGAATTGCTTCAAGCACCTAAGCAGGTGCGCGAGCACCTTGACAATTACAGCAAGAAAAGCATTGAAAAAGTTGAACTAACAGAAGAAACAAAGGAATTAGCTGACCGTTATATTGCTGAAAGAGTAGTCGGAGCGACAAGCAAAGCAGACTGTCAGCATATTGCTATTGCAACACTGAACAAAGTAGATGTGCTCGTAAGTTGGAATTTTAAGCACATTGTAAACTTAAAACGTATAAGAGGATATAATTCCGTAAATTTGAAGCATAATTATACAATGCTTGAAATAAGAACGCCTAAAGAAATTTTAGAGTTATGAAGAATAAAGAGAATAAAAAGTTTGACGCTGTTAAAACCATGCGTGAAATCCGCGATAAAATGAGTAAGGAAATAATGAACATGACATTCGCGGAGGAAAAAACTTACCTGAAAAAGTTATTAGCTAAAAAGAAAGTTTCAGCTTCCTGAGACGATTGCACATCCGATAACAGTAGGATATCCCGATTATTTCGGGAAACCATTCAGTTTTTATAAATCCCCGCTGCAATCTTCTCCGTCAGCGCCTTAGGCACAAAGTAGGTCATGGCCACTGAAACGCGGTTGATGAGGCCGGGGATGACTTCATTCTTTTTCTTGAGCATCTTGCTGACGGCGCATTTAGCCACTTCTTCAGGCGCCATAGTAACCTTCTCTGCCTGCTTAATCATCTTCTCCGAGGTCATGCCGGCGCGGTTCATAAAGTTGGTTGATGTGGTGCCGGGGCTGATGCAGGTAACGGAGATGTTCGTGTCTTTAAATTCATAACGCAGCGCTCTTGAAAAAAGAATTACGAAAGACTTGCAGGCCGCATAAACACTTAACGTGGGAATGGCCTGGTAAGCAGTGGTGCTGGCTATATTTAATATATAAGCTTGTTGTTGCTTTTTAAGCAGCGGTAGGAGCAGATGAGTAAGCTTTACCATACATTCCACGTTTACATGAAGCATATCAACCTGGTCATTCAATGGCTGTTCATCAAATCTTCCCCATAAGGCGTAACCGGCATTATTCACAAGTACTGAAAGCGGAAGATTATTGTCGGCAATCCATTTTGCAAGCTCCTCAGGAGCAGTGGGGTGGGAGAGGTCTTTAACTACATATACCACATCAATATTATATGTTTGCTTAAAGTGGTTAGCGGTTTCCTGCAAAAGCTTTTCGCTGCGGGCAACAAGAATGAGGTTGAATTTTTGCTTTGCCAGCTCTTCTGCTATTGCCTTGCCGATGCCTTTGCTGGCGCCTGTTACGAGTGCATAACTCATGGAAAATTAAGAATTAAGAATTAAAACAACAGAAAACAAAGAATGGAATCAGGTAATGTTGATTCCATTCTTGTTTTTCTTAAGCCCCTCCTTTGGAGGGGTTGGGGAGGCTTTTTATCTTACCAGCTTTTGGAAATGGTGATAGAGCGGCGTAGAGCTGTCGTCAGTTTTAGGCTGATACTTGCCTACAATGACAGGTATGTACATGACCCTGCGGCGGCTCTTCTCACCTAAATGAGGAGACATGGCAACACGATGCCATATACGTCCGTCATGCACTACCAGGTCGCCTGCTTTAGCATCCACCAGCATCTCATGCTTATCCTTTTCGTTATTCAGGAAATATGCTTTCTTGAAGAGCATGCTGAAAATGTTCTGCTTGTGCGTTCCGGGAATAATTCTCAACCCTCCTTTGTCGGCTGAAGAATCATCAAGGTATAAGCCTACGTTAAGCATCGGTAACACCTTCTTGCCATAGAATACATCGCGCATGCTGTCAGTATGCCAACCCATCTGGCGGAAGTTGCTGTTCTCTACATTTACGTAGTGATTGAAAACGACGCCGTCTTTTTCATTCTCAGCTATTCGAGCGCCATCAGGCATGAGAGCTTTTAATGCCTCAAGCTGAGGGTTACCTACAAACCGATGAACTGCTTCACTATATTGTGATGTAAAGCAAAAACGATGAACGATTTTATTGCCGTTTTCATCGTGCCCGTATTTAATGGGCACTCCGTTAATTTTTTTCACATCATTGGAAATCCACATGTTCTGAACATCCTCCGTTGAGCGGATAATCTGCTTAACTTCTTCGGAAGAAGCAAATTTCTCGAAATGGATAAATCCATTGCGATCGAAAAATGCAATTTGTTCTTCTGTTAGTTTGTCTCCAAGTGTAAATTTCTGATACTGATTTTTACTCATCATTAAGGTTTTTTTTAAAGTAACAATGTGTTTTTACCTGCACTGTTCTTTAAACAGTAAATATTAATGGTGATTTAAATGCCGTGTCTCCAACATCAAAATCCTACAGCGCACAAATATAAAATAATAATTTAAGATACAACAGAAACTTATTTACGAGTTTTTAACCATTGTATGTAAATAAATGATTATTAATCGCATAAATTTCTATGCCAATGCAATATTAACAAAAAACCACCCTGCAATAAGTACGTTCAGGATGGTTTTTTGAGAAACATATCAACACAAAATGGACTGGAATCTTGCCTATTTCTTCAAATCCTCCTTTGGGGTGGTATTTGTTTGAGCGGGGGAATTTGACTTTTGAACCGGAGTTACATGATGGGTGGTCTTTTTATTGGTACCTGTTTTCTTCAAATTATTCTTTAAAGCGGGTGCACCTGCTTTTGTGGTTTTAGTTTCAGCGCCTGTTGCCATTGGTGATGCCGCAGGTTTTACAGGTTGCACTTTAATATTAACGGGTGTTGTAGTACCTGTCTGTGCAATAACTCCCAAACTGAATAAGGAGGCTAAAAGGAATAAACTTATCTTTTTCATTTTTTACTTGATTTTAACTTAATTTAAAGTACAAAGGTTCGCAAAAGAGGTGAAGTTGCTGTGAAGGGTACTGGCAGTCAGCAGGAAGAAGTTGGCAGTTTGCAGATAGTTATAGACAAACTTCAGAGCGGATTGTAGACTGCTTACTGACTATATTTCAAATGAGTGGGAACCTTAAAATAAAAATTGTGCCGGAATCCTTCTCAGATTGAACTTCTCTTTTAATATTCAGAAAATTAGAAATGGTCTTTACTATCGGTAATCCAAGACCAAAGCTTTTCCCGTCTTCATTCTGAAATCGTTTAAAGCGGTCGAATATCTTTGCTATATCGAGTGGATTGATGCCAATGCCTGTATCTTCAATGCTTACTACAAAGTCACGTTCTCCTTTATATCCTTTAATTTTTATCTGCCCGTCCTGCTTGTTGTATTTGATGGCGTTGTTAATGATGTTAAAAAACATGGTGTGAAGCAAAGAAGAATTGGAAGATTGCTGAATAAAATCTTCCTTCCACTCTTGTGTGAGCGTAATATTCTTATCGGTAAGCCGCTCTTCAATCTCACCTGCCACATCCCCTATTATTGTTTTCAGGCTGCATGATTCATTTTTGAGATATTGCTCATTCTCAATTTTAGATATATAAAGAAGAGTTTTAATGATCTTGCTAAGACGAATAAGCGTCTTTTCTGATTCAACCATCTTGAGCCTTACATCTTCTAGTACCCGTTCATCAGCGATAATATTTTCAATGCGGCTATGAAGAATGGAGATAGGAGTGAGGAGCTCATGAGAAACATTACTGATGAATTCTTTTTCGATGTCGAATGCCTCTTTAATCTTTATCATCATTTCATTGATGCTGCTGTCAAGGTAAGCGAACTCCGTCGTGGAGGTTTTTATTTTTGTAAACTGAAAGGAAGAAGGATGGGTTACATCTTTTAACTTAGCCTTAATGATCCTGTTGAAAGGCTGAAGCAGAATTCTTGAAAAGCCGAGATCAAAAAAAATGGACAGCAATATTACAATGATCAGTACCTTTATAGTAAATGCACGAAGGCTGATGTTAAATTGCTCTATTGTTTTCAGCCCTTCGCCTATCTGGAGATTATAAAGCTGGTTGTCGTATATAAATCCCTGGCTGAGTACACGATGCTTTACAACCTCGTTCTCAATATTCATGGCAACGTTTTCTATTTTCTCCTTTCCAAAGTCGGGCGTAAGTTTCGCAACGGGTGAAATGGAAATATACTCTTCTTTAAATATATTGTAATCATCAAAAGTGCAATCCTGGTCATGAATAATTTCATCCAATTCGTGATGCTTAAGCATGCTCATGGCTTTAGCTTTGCGCGCCATCAAGCGGTTGTCAGCATGATTGTAGGCTTCCTGGCTAACAATAACAGGAAGGAACAAGCCAATTCCAATAATGATGATCGCCTTGCTGAAGGCGTTATACATCGCTATTTTAACCTGGAGCTTCAAATTATCTACGAATTACGAATTTTTACGAATGTACGAATTACCAATCATGCCGAATTGTACGATTCGTAAATTCGTAAAAATTCGTATTCGCAGATGTTATATATTAACCCGATAACCAATTCCTCTTACTGTTTCAATAAAATCAGCCGGCGCAAAGACTGACAGTTTTTTACGGAGATTCTTTACATGCACATCAATGTAATTTGATTCATAGTCATCCTCAAGAATGTCGCCCCATATATGCTCTGTAAGTTGGTTTCGCGTCAAAACACGGTTTTTATGCAGTGCCATATAGTGGAGTAGGTCGAATTCTTTTTTAGTGAGGTTGATGTCTTTGTTCTTACACTTTACCATCCGGTTTAAAATATCAAGCTCAAAGTCTTTAATCGTCATCTTATTTGTTTTAAGCCCATGCTTCCTGCGAACTATAGCTTGCATGCGCGATTGCAACTCAGGCAATGAAAAAGGTTTTGCCAGGTAATCATCAGCGCCAAGGTCAAGTCCTTTTATCTTATCATCTGTAGCGCCTCGTGCAGTAAGAATGATAAAGGCTGCTTCTTTTCCCGCCTTTTTTGCTTCCTGTAGCAATTCTAATCCATCCATGTCAGGAAGACCAAGATCAAGCAAAACAAAATCGTACGTATTGATAAACACTTTTTCAGAAGCGCTTTTACCGGTAAAGGCAACATCACATTGATATCCCTGCTTGTTAAGGAATATTTCAACTTCGTGTGATAAACTTCTTTCGTCTTCAATAATTAAGATATTCATAGTTTTAATTTATTAATCGCTTTTATTATTATTTCACAGCTTTCCATTATTTGTTCTTTAGTTATGATCAGCGGCGGAGCTATGCGCATGGCGCTGTCATTGAAAAGAAACCAATCAGTCAATAATCCGAGCTCAAGACATTTCTTAATGACGGCAAAATTTATTTCAGCGTTTTCAAATTGAAGGGCTAAAAATAGTCCTTTTCCACGTATTCCTTTTATGGCAGCGTGAATGAGATGCTTTCTAAACAACTTTTCTTTTTCTTCTATCGGAGATAAAACCTGTTCTTCCTTTATATACTTTAAAGCCGCTAAGGCCGCAGCACAACTTAACGGATGCCCGCCGAAAGTAGTAATATGTCCAAGCGCAGGTGAATGTGATAATGTACTCATTATATCTTTTGATGAAATAAATGCTGCCAGCGGTAACCCTCCGCCAAATGCTTTTCCTAAAAGCAATATATCAGGCTTTACTTCGGTGTGCTGATAAGCAAATAGCTTGCCAGTTCTTCCCATGCCTGTCTGTATTTCATCAAATATCAGCAGTGCACCTGTTTCATCACATCGTTTTCTTAGTGCTTTTAAAAATTTTGCATCAGCTTCAATGACGCCTGCTTCCCCTTGTATGGGTTCAATAATAACACAGGCAGTCTTATCATTTATTCGTCTCAGTTCAATCAAATTATTCAATTCCAAAAAAGCTACACCCGGAAGCAACGGACGAAAAGCATTCTTTAAAGCTTCATTGCCTGTAACGCTTAATGCACCGTGCGTGCTGCCATGATAAGCATTATGAAAGGAAACGATTTCATGCTTGCCTGTAAATCTTTTTGCAAGCTTCAATGCACCTTCTGTTGCTTCTGCACCGCTGCTCACAAAATAAATGCTGTGCAGTTGGTCAGGAAGAACATCAATAAGCTCCTTTGCCAAAGCCGTTTGCGGCGATTGCACGAACTCGCCATAAACCATCAAGTGAAGATTACGTTCCGTTTGTTCCGCAATTGCCTTTTTAATAGCGGGATGTCCATGCCCGAGATTACTTACCGAAATGCCGGAAATAAGGTCTATATATTTTTTACCATCAGGTGAGAAAAGATAGATGCCTTCGGCACGTTCTATTTCCAAGCCAACAGGAGTTGGAGAAACAGGAGCAAGGTATTGTGCAAAAAGTTGGCGGTTGCTAAGCATGTGGCAAATATAATTGAGCGTACTGTGTTAATAACCAAATATTTCTTTTAGTTATTTCAAATCGGGCAACAAAGCATGCTCCTTATCAATCTTAAACGACAGCCGGTAAAAGTTCACATTTGCTCAATCCATGCATAGTGCCATTGATGATATTACTGTGCCATCATCAATCCCTTCCTCACGGTTTAAGTAATAGAGAAAGCGTCGGGTTGGGAAACCTGACAGCACAGCAATGACATTGCTCTTAGGGGTTTGTACTCATTATTGCTCTAATTCAAAGTCAACGGAAACTCTTTTCGTAATCTTTACAGTTTGCCCAATCTCTGTTAATGATTCCATTGACGCTGAATAAGATACTTGAGGGACATAAGACAAAGATCCTCCCCTCCCGTTCTCTTCATAAGCTATTACTTTTATTGTCCGTTTAATCTTTCTATCCGAGAGCTTAGCAAGCAGATTTGCTTTTTCTTTAGCATTTGCAACAGCTTTCTCAATAGATTCACTTTTATATTGTTCTAAATTCTTTAATAAGAATTCGCTGCGAAAATTATTAAAACCATCTTCAATTAAAAGTTCTTCAATTTCTGTTGTCTGCTTCACATTATCAATTATGAAACTTATCTGTTGCTGAACATTATATTGCGGAGGAGTTTCGATATACTTCGGTGTATATGTTTTACTGCCAGGATAAAGTGATAAGGAAGGAAGTGAATATGTAATGTTTTTATCAGGAATATTAAACTTTCTGAAAAGCTTTACTAATTTATCTTCCGATTCTCTATGTTTATTATATGAAGCATCCATAGAAGCTGTATCCGAAGTATTTAGCGTGATCGTAAACTTAACATTACTTGCAGGAACTTCAATTATTGATTCTCCTATAACAGACATTCGATCGTCATTAGAAACGATTTTAGCAACAGGTTGTCCTGATTGATTAAACGTTTGTCCGAATGCCGTTACAGACATTATCATCGAAAAAATTAAGGTGAATGCTTTCATGTGCGTGTGTTTAGTGTGAATATATAAATATTTGCAACCTTTCATTCTTATAACGCATTGATTTTATATTTATTTTACTTTTTAGATATTGGTCACATATTATGATTAACAAAAGAACTAACAAATACCCTCATATCCAAACCCAAGTTTAATGTGAGTTCGGGATTATATAATGATTAACAACCTTAATTTTCTTCCTTAACCTTAGTAAAAAAGCTACTACCACCATTTCACAACCTTATTAATCTCATGAAATCATAATGTTAATAAGGTTAAATTAGGTGTTATTCTTTTTTTACTAAGGTTTTTTGAAACTTTAAGGTTTTTTTTGAAATCTAATCCCGAACACACGTCAAGTTTAGATACCAAGAGCAAAACATGCTGATGCAAGGGTAAAAGATGACTATATAAGAGTAAAGGATGACTATCTAAGACTAAAAGATACATATCTAAGAGTAAAAGATGACTATCTTAGAGTCATAGATGACTATCTTAGAGTAAAAGATAACTATCTAAGAGTAAAAGATAACTATCTAAGAGTCATGGATAACTATCTAAGGGTCATAGATGACTATCTAAGGGTAAAGGATGCCTATCTAAGAGTAGAAGATGACTATCTAAGACTATGTACCGTCCTGAAAAAACTTGACAGTTTTTGGGTTAAAAACTAAATGTAATTGTCAAGTATATTTGATAATCGGGGATCAAGTTTACAGCTTTTTATTTAATCCTGTTTATGGAGTACAAGGTTGATGGCTATTCCTGCTATTAATTGACAGCTTA
>PLYJ01000274.1 GCA_003151745.1 Bacteroidota bacterium | reverse complement strand
AACGGCATTGCCCTAATCCCCAATGTCGTTAAAGTTAAGGTTTATATAGCTCTTTTATAATTAGTTAAAGTTTGATATTTGCCTTTTGTGCGCTTGCATTTGAACACTCGGCCATACTTTCGATGAGGTCTAATGGCTCTAAGTGCTTTTAAAATAGTTTTTCTAATTACTTTTTGTCTACTGAAGGCTTCTAACTGTAAAGTGTTTTTCTGAAGATTACAATTGGTCTCTACGCCCCAAAGTTTAAAGTATAACTCTTTAAAGAGTGCTGCTGGATACCTTGTTTCATCATAGAGATTGGTAATGAGCACCTCTGTTACTCCGGTATCTAATTTTACTTTTATCAATCGCACTTCGACGTTGCCGGAGGTGGTGAGGATGTAACCGTGCTTTGCTAAATCTGTAACGGACTTCTTGCCTGCTTTAAAATGAACTACACGGCATTTATCTTTACTTCGCATAAAGTCCTTTACCTCTCGGTTAAAACCTGTCCGAGAGCGCATGACAAATTTTCTTTCTTGTTCATGAGCCAGATGCAAATAGATGGAAGTAAAACTTGGATAACCTCTGTCATATATAGCTAACACATCGAAATCGTAAAACGGAATCAACTCATTGACTGCTTCTTGCTCAGAACAGGTTATCGGTAACAAGTGAGAGGAGATGTTAATTTCATATAGAAGAATAATTCTTCCCATAGCTACTGATACGGACTGATTGTTTTGCACTCCGAAGTAATCAATCACTTCCTGCTTATTAATCAGGTAGGCAGTTGAGCCATCCACAGCCATTAGCCGATAACCCCTCCAACGTTTTACTTCATCTCCGTAATGGGAATAAAAACTATTTACCAATATCACGTTCCACCAGGCAAAAAAATCATATTGCAGTTTCATTCTTTGAAGTGAAAATGCTGCTTTGCTGCAACACTGGTTTGCCTGCGGTATGATTTCAAAGAACTCGTTCAATCCTATGCTCAAACTCTTTTTGAGCATATTCATCAACAGATATACCAGTCATTCAAAAGGCAGTTTTCTTTCTTTAGTAAAATCTTTATTGCTGCTGAAAAAGAGCTTTTTCTCTTTTACTTGGTTGATGAATGATTTTAATTCATCAATAATTTTTACGTTTGACGCTATCATAGGGTATAGGTTGGAAGATCTTTAAAGAACCGCATTCCTTTTTACGGTTCTTTAACCCTATGAATTACAATCAACTAGTAACCTAACTTAACGACATTGGGGATTAGAGGTGTGTAAAAGTTTAGTCTATTCGTATCTCAACGCCTCAATAGGATCAAGCTTCGCAGCTTTTGAAGCGGGATAATAGCCGCTTATAACTCCCACAAGAAAACAGAGTGCTATGCCTGCCATGATCCAAAACCAGGGGATAAAGAATCCGATGCCCATTTGACCTGCAATGAGATTGCCTGCGAGGATGCCGAGGATGATGCCAAGCAGTCCGCCCATTTGACAGATGAAGATGGCTTCAGTGAGAAATTGTTGACGTATGGTGATGGAAGTTGCGCCAATGGCTTTACGAATGCCTATTTCGCGTGTGCGTTCAGTGACAGAGACGAGCATGATGTTCATCAAACCGATGGCAGCGCCAAGCAAGGTAATGAGTCCGATGATAGTGGCGGCAATCGTGACGGTGGATAGCTGGCTGATGAGGAGTGTTGCAATGCTGTCGCTCTTGGTTATTTCAAACGTGTCATCACCACCAAGGGGAACGCTGCGGATGTTGCGCATCACGCCTGTTGCTTCGTCAATGGCTGCATCTAATTGTTTCACGTTGTTCACTTTCACAGTGATGCTGTAGGACATGTCATTCCATCCGAAGTTTTGTTTTGCGTTTAACAGAGGTATGATGCAGGTTCTGTCGCCGCCAAAGCCCATGGCGTTTCCTTTTTCTTTTAATGTTCCGATAACTCTGTACTTCGAGTTTCCAAGAGTGAGAATCTCGTCAATAGGGTTTGTGCTTTCAAAGAACTTCTTGACGAGTTCCTGTCCAATGATTATTACATTTTCTCCATACAGAATTTCCTGAGGAGAAAAGTTTCTTCCTTTCTCAATGGCATAACCGCCGGTGGTAAGATAGTTTGCGTCGCCACTGACTACCATAACGTTGGGATTGGTCTTTTTGTCATCGTACTTCGCCACGGAAGTTCCACTTACTACTACGGAGAGAGATGTAGTGGAAGGGAAATGAAACTGTTCTGCAAAACGTGTTGCCTGGAAATAATCTATCGAGGGAAATCTTTTGGCGCGCCTTCCTTTTCTCCCTACTCTGATGCCATAGCCACGGTTTTGAATGGAGAAGGAGTTAGCGCCCATGCTGGTAAACTTGTCGTTGATGGAAGATTTGATAGCATCAATAGTTGTGAGGATACCAACCAGCGCCATGATGCCAATGGCTATGATGAGTGCTGTGAGCACAGTCCGGAATTCCTGACTTCTTACAGACTGAATGGCAACTTTTATGTTTTCAGTAACTAACATTGGCAAGCGAAAGTAAATGATATATTGTTATATTGTTTAATTGTTTAATTGCTGTGGTTTAAGCGTGCAACAACAATTTAACACTTTAGCAATTTATCTCCTTTAAGACGTTAAGCAAACTTTAACACAAGGTATTCATTGCTTATTCATGCAAAAATTGATTTCGGCCTTATCTTTGCTACTTGTATTTCAAATTCAATTAAACTAAAATTATAAAAAATGAAAAAGATTTTTGTAACATTATCAATGGTTTGTTTCGTAGCATTTATGTCAAGTGCACAAACAAGTCCTTCGGCTACTTCAACTACAAAGGAAACCGTAAAAACGTCAACTACTACTTCTACAGATGCTTCTACATCTACTGCAAAGAAGGCGACTTGCACTAAAGGCAGCTGCAAGAAGGGTGGAAAGAATTGCACTAAAGCAGGCGCTGATTCAAAAACGCAGAAGACTTCAACAGGCGGAAGCGCTAACTAAGTAATTTGCTCTGAGTAAAAATGCCCATCTGCCTTTGGCGGGTGGGCATTTTTATTTTATATATCTTTCTCAGAGAATTTTTTTTAATTCTTCAAGTCCGTTGATTTCATAAGTTGCTTTTTGTTCATGCTGTAACTTTAGCGGATTGAAGAATACCGTGTCCCACCCTGCATCTCGGGCGCCTGCAATGTCCACTTCAAGTCCGTCGCCTATCATAATTACTTCGCTCAATTGTGCAGAAGCTGCTTTAAGTGCATGTTCGAAGATTTTTAAATCAGGTTTTTTATAACCTGCCTTATCCGATGTAATGATGTTTTCAAAAAAGTGATGAATGCCTGACGATTGCAGCTTCACGTGCTGCACTTCTTCAAAGCCGTTACTAAGAATGTGCAACTTGTACTTTGCTGAAAGGTATTGGAGCGTTTCTTTTGCATGTGGAAACAGCTTACTTCTCTTCGGGCCTGCCATTGAGTAATCATGTGAAAGCCCTGCAGGAACTAATTCAGGATCAAGACCCATATCCCAAAAGGTGAATTCAAAACGCTTGCCTCGCAAGGTTTCCTTATCAATCTTATTGTGGCGGTATTGTTCCCACATCATGATGTTACGCTCCACGTATTTCTCATGAAAAAATTCAAATGAGGGAATGCCAAGCTTTTGAAGATCATGCTTTTCAAATAATTCCAGCAGCATATCTCTTGAATTACTTTCAAAATCCCAAAGCGTATTGTCGAGATCGAAAAAAATATGACGGTATTCCTTCATTAAAGCTACTCGCTGATAATTTCAGGTATGGAACGAAGGTGATACAATTCAAATATACCTGTCAGCAGGAAGGACCAGGCTGTTATGGAAATGAACATATATAGTAAAATCTTTTTGTCGTTGTGTTCCAGCCGTGTAATGATGAATGTGCCGATCGGAATTGAAAACAGCACCGGTGTTAAAGCTGCGATGCCAATCAATCCGAATTTCTTCCATAGTTTTATGATCCTGCGGTTGCGGGGAGTAAACGTTTTTCGTTTTTCGTTTTTTCTTTCCACATATTCATAGTGAACTTCCAATGGCTGATCAGTATCCACCGTGAGGTTAGCGAATATTTGTTTTTTATTGTAAAAATATTTTTGAAATATCTTTTTTATCTTTCTGTAAACAGGGATGATGTGTTCACTCAGGTAAATTATGATGGATACACCCAGCATACCACCGGCAATAATGGATATGTTAGTCATCCAGAAGTCAAGGTTGATTTCGCCATACTTCTGTGTACGCCAATACACTATAGGACCACCAAGAAATTTTACACTGCTGATGGCAACCAGCAACAGGTAATTAATTAAGGTTCTCAAAGAAAGAAATTACTAACTGTGGAAAAATAAAAATTTGTGTAAAATTATATCAAAGCAGTGTAATTTTAGTGTTAAGTTTTTAAGCCAAATGCCAGGTCGCCTGCATCGCCAAGGCCCGGAACGATGTAGGAATGAGCTGTAAGCTCTTCGTCCATCGCACCAACCCAGATTGTAACGTTCGAGGATAAGTGGCTTTTTACATATTCCACTCCTTCAGCACTTGCAATGGCTGTTACAAAATGCACATGAGATGGAATTCCTTTTCTTAGCAGCTCTTTGTATGTGAGAACAATGGATGATCCTGTTGCAAGCATAGGATCACAAAGAATTAATATGCGATCGTGTAACTGGGGAGAAGACACATACTCAACCTTTATATCAAAGCTTCCGTCTTTGTGATGCTTTCTGTATGCGCTAACAAACGCATTGTCGGCTTGGTCAAAGTAATTCATCAATCCCTGATGTAAGGGTAACCCTGCACGAAGAATCGTAGCAACGACCGGTTGTTCAGACAGAACAGGAACATTTGCAACTCCGAGCGAGGTGATCACTTCCCTGAAAGTATAAGACAAATGCTTGCTGATTTCATAAGCGAATATCTCGCCCATCCTTTCAAGATTGCGACGGAAGCGCATTCTGTCTTTCTGCACTTCTACATCACGCAGTTCAGCGATGAAATTATTAATGATAGAATTACTGTTCCCAAGAATATGAACCATAGTCTGTTTTGTTACTTACGTTTTTATTCCCCCTATAGGATCTCTATCCTATATTTAATCTTTCAACCAACGTACAAACTTAGGAAGATTATTCCTTTTGATGTGTAAATATACGGTTTCTTTTGATCCGAAACTATTGTTGAAGCGAGCAAGCGATTCAACCGAAGAACCTCCGAAATCGAAAATCAGATATTTAGATGCATTTTCACGAATATAGTTGTCCATTAGAAAATGCATTGCTCCAACGGCTTTGCCTTTTTCGTTTGCAGCTCCTTTTAAATAGATAATTCGTTTGTGGCTCTTCATAAAACATGCCGCTGCAAGCAATTCATTTTTTGCAGAATAAACTCCGATGGCCTCTCCCATTCCTTTTTGAATTAAAGTTTGCATCAGGCGAAGCAGGTGAGTATAATCTCTTTTCTTAAACACTTCCAGGCTTTCACCTTGCGCAATCCGGAAGATGTCAACCACCGGTTCAGGTTGAATGTTTGGAGTTATTTGTAGTCCGTTCTTTTCTGCTTTTTTTAAATTACGTTTTAGGTTTTCAGAATATTCCTTTTGAATTTGTTCGTAGTTTTTGTTTAAGTCAATTTCTTGAATGGTTCTTTGTTCAATCTTAAAATCACTTCTTGTCGTTGAATTACTATGATGTAAACTCAGATCAATATAGCGAAACGTTGCCGGAATGTTCGCTAAGAACTCATCAACCAATGCGGCAGTGATAGGTTGCATGGAGAATACGCCAAGCTGATTCAGAAAAAAAGGAGTATATATGTAATTTATTCCCCATTTCTTTCTCAGTGGAAGTGGCATAACAACTTCATACTCGCCTGCTATGAGCGCTCCCCATTCTTCACTGACGATATCTAAGTACCATGAATAAGCAAAGATGATTCCGTTAACGGACTGATCAATGCACAAATCCCATTTTGCTTTGTCAATTTCAGTATGTGGTACGTAACGTATCAAGGCTTAAAATAATTGGTATAGGTTGTGAAGTTGTGATTTGCCTTATGCTGAATGACAAACGCCTCTAAAGCATTTATCGAAAAGCGGGATAACGCCTTTGGATGCCCTAACACTACAAACTCATTTCCCTTCTTCGATGTTTGACGAAGCGCTTTGTTGAGTAGCTTTGCATTGTCTCCGTCAATTGATACAGGTTGTTGAGTATAGTTACTTAAAAGATTTCTTCTGTATCCCGATGATGCTATTGGACGACCGTCTCCTAATGGTTTATGCTGATAGGGATTCATTCTTCCAACAAGAAAAAGCTTCCAATAAAAAAGTGGAGAAACTTTAATAGAGCTAATGGCTATTTCTTTAAAGAAGCCATTCTCTTTTTCTTCTACAGGATTATCTTCGAATGTCCATGATGTTTTATTTGGAGCATTTGTAAAATCATAGTTGTATGGATGAGACAAATTTTTCGCATCCGTGAAAACAGTACTATCTACCTTGATGCCATTTGCCTTCATGCTATCTTTTAATTTGTCAAATGGCTGCATGCACCATCCTCCGGCTCTGTTTACAAAAACGGCTTTACCCGTAATATCAATGATTACTTTTTTATATCTCTTTACAATATCTTCTATTTCATTAGAAGAGAAATCAGCCAGTTTATATCGTTTAGTATTTATTATCCATTGCTCACCATTATAATAACTATCTTCCCAATGGGGATGAATATGAAGTTGAATATCGTGACCTTCTGAAGAAAGTTGTTTGATTTGAGAAACAATAACGGTGTAATCTTTTTCTAAAGCAGAATATTTTTTGCGAAATTCATCGAGCTTTAATAGAAAGCCGCAATCAACAAAAAAAGAAAATTGAACATCATGCTTTTGTGCAATCTTAATGAGCATTTCTGTTGGTTCAATTATACATTTCGCTACCGTGCCGGTATTGCTTCCGAAATAAATTTCATAATCCAGTGTGATGAATATGTCCATTGCTCTAGCTACCATAAGGAGTGTACATCGTTACTCCATTTTTGTAATACTGCTCCATCATTACATCCAGCATGCCTTTGGCATCTATGAACATAGCATCCGCTTCTCCTATTTTTCCTTTTATCAATATTCCTTCTTTTTGAAACATAGGGATCAAATCATCGCATCGTCTTTTCTTGGAATACTCAGGATTATGCACCTTCGTTTTCATCAAATGTGTTTTGCCTTGCTCGTCAATCATCTTCACCTCAAAAATCTTTTCGTCATAAACAGGGAATTTGAAATTTTCTATTTCATCTTCCATAAGATGCAGGTTTGTACAGGTTGCAAGCGGAACTCCGATCATTAATATCTTCCCGCCTTTTTCGCATAACCTGTAAAAAGGAGAGTTTTTATTGTAAGGGGTAATTTGTCCAAAATGGCCTTGCGTAAAGTACTCTGCAAAAGGACCAATTGCACAAACCGGATCTGTAGGATGAAAGCTTCTTATGACTCCGTCCATCTTCCGAAAATATTCAGTAATAATACCCATCCTCGAAGGAGTATTTCGTATATCGAATGAAGGGGTTGCTTCCAGATAATCTTTGCTAAAAGTATTTCCAGGAAATGAAGGAAGTATTAATGTGCCGCCCTTTCCGATCACGTTTCTTAATACATCAATAGCTGTCGCGGCTCCGCCATCTACATAACCTATTTTGCTGAGGCTGCTATGTACAATTATTGAATCATCTTCTCTGGCTCCGATTGCTTTGAGGTCATTTATTAAACTCTCTTTTTTAATAACCTGGTTGTTTTCTCTTTTTTTGTATAGCCGGTTTCTGCGTTGCGATCTTTTTATTTGCTGCAATGCTCTTTTCAGAGAAGAAGGCAGTAGAGCAGAAACGATTTCCTTTAATGAGCGCCGCATCAAAAATTAATTCAAAACAGTTGTAGTGCCTTCTATTAAAATCTGCCCCTCCTTGTTTGTCAGCAATAATCTCATTTTATATATGAGGCGGCCTTTCGAAGTGGTGCGCTTGTCAAGCACTGTGATGATAGCGGTGCAATCTTCATTTGGATAAACAGGATTCTTAAATGAAACGGATTGATCGAGGTAAACAGAGCCGGTGCCAGGAAAGCTGGTTGCAATCATTTTAGAGAAGATGCTGCAGGCCAAAATGCCAGGAACAATACATTTCTTAAAAGAAGTATTGGCAGCATACTCGGCATTCGTATGAATTGGGTTCATGTCACCACTCAGTTCAGAGAATTGCTTCACCTGCTCACCAGAGAAAATAACGGTTTCCATGTATTTGTCTCCGACTTTTAATTCCATGCTCATTTGTCCGCGCATTTAACGACCTCTTCATATATATCCTGCCAGCCATCCCATGGCGCCATATTACTGAGCGATTCATTATGCCATAAGCTGATGAATGTCCCGTTTACCGCTTTCACTTCTTTCACCAATGGCTCAATATAGGATAATGCCTCCTGTGGTTTTACTTTCATATAATATTTCAATGTTGCATCCATCACTGCAAATGGATGCAGTTTCAGCTTAGTAGTTGTTTCATGCAGAAGGTCATAAAAATAGAAAGGCGTACACATGCTTGCCCTGAATCCCACGTCGGATGCATATCCCATGGTATAATCATCTGTAATGTCATTCTCGATTAACCTCCTGTAAGTGTCAGGCATCGTCAGTTTAAGAAAGTGCTGCCTGCTATTCGTCACATTTCGTTTCAATACTTTTGATAACCGGTTAATCTCCTTTTTCAGATTTTCAGGTTGTGAGTTCGAAAGAAAGGAAGGGTGTATACCAATCTCATTATAATCAGCAATTGATTTTATTAATGCCTGCAACTCTTTGCTGCTGATTGACACATTCTTATCGTTCTCAGCATAATCGCCTAAAAGGAAAAAGAAAATACATTTCAAATCATACTTTTTCTGAATGTCAAAAAGCATTTGGTATGTATCATACGGGTCTTCCTGCAAGCCAAGCAGCACGGAAGCCCGTTTGCCAAAGCCTTTCAAATCGAAATTGACAAGCGTTCGGACGAAAGCGCCAATGGTACGCACCAACCCTTTCTCTTTATAAGCATAGGCATTATCAATGTCAATCGTAGATATATACTGATACTTCTTTTCAGGAAATTGCAATTGCGGATAACGCTCGCTGATTACCTTTTTAATTTTCGCCGCCCAAATGTTCACTACAGGTTGTTGTAGAAACCCCTTGTTATAAGCAACGCTTTCTTTTGCATCAAACCTGTCATAGAGGTCCTTTTTATAAGGAAGATACTCTTCGAATCTGCTCACGAGATAAAAGCTCGCTGCAAAAGGATCAAAGGGAAAAGCATATTTAGGATGCGTGGCAAAAAATGCTTTTGTATTCTCCCAGTCAAACACGTTTATATCCTGTGCATGAATCCTCTTTTCAAAAAGAAACTTTGTAGCATAAAAAAACAATTCCTCACCAATTGGTTCTTCTGCATAACTCATCTTCGGCAAGCTGCTGAAAGCAAAAAAATCAGCGTCGTCAGAGAGTGTATATGCTATTCCCAGGATTTCATGAAAGATCAGGTCGAATATATATCGAAGACGGGGAGGAGCGGAAGGAGAATAAATTAAAAGCCCCCCTGCCCCCCGAAGGGGGGATTCGCCAGAAATAGAAGGCTGGTTGAGATGTTCGTTCATACTATTAATCATGCCTTTTAAAGCCCTCCCTTCGGGAGGGTTTGGGTGGGCTTTTTACAGCAAGCCTTCATCCGCAAAGCTAAAAAATCCGTTTTGAGTAACGATGATATGATCAAGCACCGGAATCTCTAACACCTTTCCCGCTTCAACGATATTTTTCGTTAGCTTAATATCAGCCTCGCTGGGCTTGGTGTTGCCGCTTGGATGATTGTGACAGAGAATAACGGACGATGCCTTATTATCGAGCGCAGCTTTAAAAATCATTTTTGGATCAACCACTGTTCCTGACATGCCACCGGAACTGACAGGCTGCTTACCCATCACAAGGTTAGCGCGATTCAAAAACAAAATCCAAAACTCCTCATGCATGTGATCTCCAAGCAATGGTTGGAAAATATCTGCTGCATCCTTGCTTGAAGTAACCTTATCTTTTTTTATTGAGTCCTCTTTCTTTCTGCGTCTCGCTAACTCCATCGCAGCAATGATGCTGATGGCTTTGGCTTCGCCGATTCCTTTAAACTGGCACAAATCACTCACTGTCATTCTTCCCAACTCATTCAGGTTGTTCTCGACCTTGCTTAGAATCCGTTTAGACAGTTCCACAGCAGTCTCTTCTACATTACCGGAACTGATAAGAATCGCAATCAATTCAGCATCGCTCAACACATGCTTGCCTTTTAATAAAAGCTTTTCGCGCGGCCTGTCTTCCTCCGCCCATGATTTAATTGTTAGTCTTTCCATAAATATTAGATATTAGATATGAGACGTGAGAAATGAGATAAAAACCGACTCGGTCTCAAATCTCATATCGAACATCTCAAATCTGTTTTCACAAACCTACAAAATAAAAAAGGTCCCTCCGAAACCGGAAAGACCCTCTCATCATGTTTTATATATTTTTCTTACTTGATATGGTTAACATGAACAGCCAATTCAGATTTTAAATTGGATGCCTTATTCTTATGAATAACATCTGTCTTAGCCAACTTATCGAGCATAGCAGTCATTTTAGGAAGTGCTGCTGCAGCTACATTCTTGTCGGTTATAGCGCGAAAGGTTTTGATCGCATTACGAACAGTTTTTGCCTGGTACTTGTTGCGAAGCTCCTTTGCCTTATTTGAACGGATTCTCTTGATAGATGACTTATGGTTTGCCATTGCTTAATTTTTAAATTTGGGAGCGCAAATATACAACAATAAGGACATTGACCAAATAGGGGTTGGATTTTAAAATAAGGACTTGAAAATGCCGCAGATTCGCCTGTTTTACCTCACCCCCTGCACCCCATAGCCGTCAGG
>PLYJ01000265.1 GCA_003151745.1 Bacteroidota bacterium | reverse complement strand
AAGGTTTTTTTAGGAAGGTACACATTTCATTAAAAGGGATATACGATTCCTTGAAATGGATAGCCGTTTTATCGAAGCGGAGTAACGTTTCATCAAAACGGATAGTCATTTTGTCAAAGTGGATATACGATTTATGGAAACGTACACTCACTTCTTTGAAGTGTATATCCATTTCAATGAAGCGTAGAAGCATTTTTATAAAACGTATATCCGTTTCGTCGTGTTGAATATCCGCTTCGTTGAAACGTTCAGACGATTTATTGTTTGATCCATTAAAATAAGTGCAATTTCATTATAAATCAGTGGTATAAACAAATAATCATACAAACGGATTTAATTCATTGCCATTTTTCGCCTGTTTTTCATCTTAACCCTGAAATGAGGATGGCAAAGGATTGGTAAAAAACTCAGAAGGCGAATTATGTAGCTTTACTCTTGAAAATAAACCCCATTCACCCATTGCGAAGTGCTTTGAATGAAATAAAAAAGGAATTTATTCGTTAATCAAAGCCTTCCTGGATACCATGGAATAATGAGCAAAGAAATTATCCTTATCTTTACTAAACTAAAAAAACAAACAAAATGAAAACCTCTACAAAAAGAATTCTGGCAACAGTTATCATTATAACTGCAATTTCTTTCGCTGTTAAAGCACAAACAAATGTGAGCGGAGGAATTTACGGCAACACTACATGGACTAAGGCAAACAGTCCGTACATCGTTATAGATACTGTTGTTGTTTTTCCAAATATCACATTGACTATTGAGCCTGGTGTTACTGTGAAATTTGATAATAACATTGAAATAGAAGTAAGGCAGGCGCAACTTATTGCAAACGGGACCGGCACCGATTCAATAACTTTTACAAGCAACTCCCTTTCTCCGACAGCAGGAATTTATCCAGGTATTTATTTGAATGGAGGGAATCTGACGTCAAGCATTCGTTATTGCAGCTTTTATTATGCAGCAACAGGTCTTAACGATATTACTTCTGACACACTCACAGTCAGTAATTGCTACTTTTCACAAAACACAATCGGATTACAATGCACTTCCGGGTATGTGCAGGTGGACAGTTGCAACTTCATTGCCAATACAAGCAATGGTTTGATCCTAAACGGCGGTTTCAATGCAGAAATGAGTCAATGCAATTTTTTATACAATGGGCAGGTAGCCCTGGTAGCTCAATCAGGGTTAGTGATGAGCTCCTGCAACCTATTGCATAACGGAACAGGCATTGCCTTGAACACTATAAATTTATTAATAACCAACTGCAGCTTTTCTTTTAATGATATCGGAATGACCTTCTCTTCTATTATAACCTGTATTAAAGATTGTTATTCTAATACATATGTGAAAAACTGCATTTTTGATTCGGATTCAATAGCGGTAAGCCAGATTGGCTGGATATTATTTGATAGCTGCATGGTAAGTCATAATCAAACAGGATTTTCCCAGGTCGGTCCTCAATGCCCAATAAGAAACTGCATTGTTGATTCAAATCTATTTGCAGGTTCTTTTTATTATGATTCCCTTGTGAATTGCACCGTAAAATATAATGGAGGCGGTATTTCAATGTCCGGAGGTACGCTTGTAGGAAATGATATTGAATATAATCAAGGAGCTAATGTAGCATGCGCAGGGGGGATAATAGAAGGCAATGTAATTAAATATGGAAGCATTGGCATTGATAACACTGATACGAGCGTAGGCACGACAATAACAAAGAACGTTATCGAAAATAATGGCATTGGAGTTATAATAAAAAGCTCGGCAACTACGATGACATGCAATCGTATTTGCAGCGATTCGACTTACGATTTAAAATATTACGCAAGTTCTAATATAAATGTAAGTGATAATTACTGGTGCACTAACGATTCTGCTTCCATTCGCGCTAAAATTTACGATGGATATGTTAACGTTAGCTACGGCATTGTAACATTTATGCCGCTTGACACAAACCAATGCTATGGACCAACAGGAATTCCAATTTATGAAGCGCAAACGCTATCCTTCAGTATTTTCCCAAACCCTGCTACTGATTATTTAACAGTTGAGTTGCCTGAAAATAATTCCAAATCAGAAATTAAATTATTTAACATGCTTGGTGAGTTAGTCTATGCTTCAAGAGTAATAAAGCAAAAGACCAATATTGACATTTCCACGTTTGCAAGTGGCGTATATATCATTCAGATAGTGACCGGTAACAACATCAGCAGGCAGAAATTCATCAGGCAATAAAACATATAATTTTTATTCATGTGCTTTGTAAGGCTGCGCATTTTATCATTTTATCAACTGCTCCATAGATTAAGCTTTATCACATGGAAGGATTTGTAAAGGTTATTTGACAGATAAGTAAAGTTATCTTTTTTGTAAAAACACTTTCTATCTTAATAACAACTCAGTGTTAAGTTCTTCCCAACTTTTTATGTTTTGGGAAACAAACCACATGGTACATTTACCAAATCGAAAGGTTAAATAAAAAAATCTCTTTACCGTATTAGGCGCGGATACCGAAAAGCGAAATGAGTAGGCAAAAAAAATTATAAACCAAATAAAATGAAAAGACAGTTACACCTTATGCATGTCCCCGTTATTATCGGGATGCTTGTTTGTTTCGCTTTCTGCGGAACTGTTAGTGCACAAAATTCCGCTCCCAACGGAGGCTTTGAAACCTGGGATTCTGCGAGTATTCAAACTCCCCAGTATTATCCGTACTCATCAAACGTAAAAGACTTTTTTTATCAATCGAATTTCAGCGTTGTTAAGGTTGGGTCGGCTTATCATGGCAATTCTGCTGTACAATTAACCACTAATGCATCAATTGCTGAGGATACAAACACCGGCTTTTTTGCCAATATCAACCCGACTGGCGGCAACCCACTCACCTGGCATGGTGGAATGCCTTACAACCAAAAACCAACGGGAATAAGAGGGTGGTATAAAAACAATGAGATGACAGGCGATTCAGGATCAGTATTTGCGGTCTTCAGTCAGGGAGGAGCCAATATCGGTACCTATGGCGTGACGCTAGGAGGAACTCATGCTAATTGGACGCTCTTTACGCTGACTTTCAGCCCGCCTCTTTCCGGCACTCCTGATTCAGTTGTTTTTGGCGCCACCTCAAGCAATCCTTTTAATAATGTCCAAATTGCAGGCAGTACGCTGACCATAGACAGTGTGTCCTTTACAGGAGTAAGCAGTCAACCTGCAGAGATGAACGGCGATTTTGAAAATTGGCAAAGCCAAACATTGAGGAGGCCAGCCAGTTGGTTTTATAACGGTGACCAGAGCGGCGATGGAATGCAAAGAACCACCGATGCCCATTCCGGTATGTATGCCATTGAATTAACAACCTACTCTAAACCTAATGATAAAGGTAATGGAACACAGGTTAACTTCGGAAGCATTGGTACCGGGTGGTATCCTAATTGTCATAACGGCAATTGCCAGGAAATGGGAGGTTATCCTTTTACTAACCAGGTTGACACTCTCACATTCTGGTATAAATATGTACCCTCCGGTACAGATACTGCAAATGTGAACGTGAGTTTTAGAAAGAATGGGTCTCAGGTTGGGGGAAATAACGCGCTTCTTTTTGCTGCCTCAACATACCAATATATGGAGCTGCCACTTTATGCCAACGCTGTTCCCGATACGGTGACGATAGATTTTCAATCTTCAAGCTACAGCGATACAACGCTTTCTTTTGTCGGTTCAGATTTGAAGGTTGATGACATCCATTTCAAATCACAGTTGAATACAGGCATAAATGAATTTAATAACCATAACAAGCTGGTTCTTTATCCTAATCCTTTTAAAACATTTGCAACGCTCGAAGTTGATCCGAAGATTGATTTAGGCGGAATGCAATTGCGCATATATGATGTGTTTGGAAGAATGATTAAAACTGTAGCGGTGACGGAGTACAAATTAACAATAGCAAAAGACAACTTATCAGGTGGAATGTATTTTTATGAAGTCATCAATAATTCTGAAATCCTGAAAACAGGAAAAATAATTGTTGAATAAAATTTGATTCATAAAAACTGCCTGTCAGATTACTGTTCGCTTTCCATAATTATCAAAAAGCCTTCCCTGTGTGAGGGCTTTTTGATTTATAGAAGGAATCCGTAAGATAAGAAACTGTTTAAATTTTATTCANNTTTCTTAGTCGCATCCGCATCATCCATGTTCCGTTTTCAGGCAAAAATCATGTAAAGCCACACCAGTGCTTTGCATAACCTCTTTAAAGTTACACATCATCTTAACGATTCTGGCACAACCTTATCATGTTCACGCATAATCTCGCTAATTTCATGCGTAATCTTATTAATTCTTCACATCATCCTATTGAATCTGGCACAACCTCATCATGTTCATGCGTAATCTCATCAATTCCATGCGCAATCTTTCTGATTCTGCACATCATCTCAAC
>PLYJ01000017.1:2119-4096 GCA_003151745.1 Bacteroidota bacterium | reverse complement strand
TGACGGCTATGCGCACGTGCGGGACTTATTCTTCTTTAACTGTTCATAGAGCAATTCCCCGCTCTTCACCCTGCTATCAATGATTTCCTTCTTTCTTTTTTCTGTCCAGCGTCCGTCGGCTAAGCTTGCTCCTGCAAGATGAATGATGCAGTCAGCTTCTTTCAGCCCATCCGCATCAAGTTCTCCTTCTGTAGGATTCCAGTAAAAGCTCTTTACATCTTTTGCATTTATAGTATTCCTGCTTAACACGGATACATCATGTCCGCCATGCTGAAAGTATTCTATCAAATGCCTTCCAAGAAAACCGGTGCCGCCTGTTATGAGAACATTCATTTACGTGGTTTTGTTCAAAACATGATGGACTCTCCGTTTGCGCACTGTCTTATGTTGATAGTCTCCCGAAAGCACGCTGACGTTACCATCCACTTCAAGCACTGCCAGATCAACTTCTTTTATTGAGTCAACACCATGCTCCCGAACAGCGGCTTCCAGTTCGTGCAGGGACATTTGTTGCCGCTCCAGGTTCTTCAATACCACTTTACCTTTATGAATAAGTATGACAGGTTCTCCCTGCAGCGCTCTGCCGAACCATTTATCACGGTACAAAAAGTATTTTACGATATAGTTAATTACAAAGAGTGCGCCGGCAGCAATGATTCCACCTTGCAGCGAACTATCAGAGCCTACCATGGCATTCTGCACGGAGTTGCTGATGAGCAGGATGAACACCAGGTCAAACACAGAAAGCTGCGCCAGCTCTTTCTTCCCAAAAAGGCGGATGGCAACTACAATAAAAATATATACGGAAACAGAGCGAAGGATAATGACAAAATATGGATTCATTGGTTTTCGATTTTAATGAAACAAAACTAATCCATTTATCTTTAAGCGATAAATTGGAACGCGGATTTTTATGATGATTAGGATAAATTAAGATTTAATATCCGTGTAAATCATAACCATCATAAAAATCCGCGTTCTGTTTTTAATTAGCTAATGATGGAAGATAACATTGAAAAATACAGGCGCGATCTCGAAATCATCCGCCTCACTGCCGACCAGGTGATTAAAGACTTTCAGATATTCGGTTTCGAAATCGTGTTCAGCGGAAATGAATACACCGCTTACGATGAATTAAAAAATCAGCTTGCTCCTTTGCTTTTCAATCTCTACAAGAACAACCGTTCCACTTTTCAATCACTTTTGTATCGCATTGACATCAGCGAAGCGGAATGGATGAAGTTTTTGCAAACGGCTGATGATGATTTTTCTGAAAAGCTCGCTGCACTCATCATTGAAAGAGAGTTTCAGAAAGTGCTTACGCGGAAGTTTTTCTCTTCGTGATTATATATAATATCAATTAATTTCTATCTGTTTAAAAAATACTCCCTGAACTCTGCAATTTCTTTGTTTTCAATTTCAATATATTTTTCAAAAATCTTATCGCCTACTTGTTTCTGCAATGCCGAAATGCCTACATCAATCAACCTTAGACCTGTTCGGGTTAATAAAATATTGTCAAATGCGAGACCGCCGATGTTTGATGGTCTTTTTAAGTCACGGTGTACAAATCCTGCACGATGCAGCTTTTGCAAATCATCTTCAAATACATCCAGCCAAAATTCCCGTATCTCCACTTCGTAGGACCTGAAATCCAAAGGATGAATACGTTCCATTATGAGCATTTCTGCTTGTATTGGTTCATTAAAATCTAACCGGATAAACTTCGCAACCAAATTATTTATGCTGTTTGCAAATTGCATCTTCTCCGCCTCACTGCCTATTTCAGAACGGGTGTCGCCAATAAATAATTTACCCACTTCTGTTTCGCTCAATACAATTACAGTGTTATTAGCACCTGCCGATAATTTACGAGGGTATTTCATACTATAAAATTTTTACCTGTTAAGAGGATTTCATTCATTTCAATATATATCAAACGAAGGATTACAAATCATTAGTGTTCGAAACCTTTGA
>PLYJ01000017.1:0-2076 GCA_003151745.1 Bacteroidota bacterium | reverse complement strand
ATGTTTCGAACACTAATGATTACAAATCCTTCGTAGCGGGTTGATTAATTGCCGATAAAATATTTTGTGCTTTTCACTACAAACCTAAAGTTTAGTTTTTCAACTTCTGTTTCTTCTCCGAATTTTTCAAATGGATTTATGTCTGAAAGAAATACAACTCGGTCTGTTGCTGTTGCATTGCCTTTTGTGTCTGCCCAAATTCTTGTTGTCTTGTCTGTGTCTGAAATTGCATCATTGATGCACCAAACATTTTTGAAAATCTTTTTCTCACGAACCATTCTTGCAAATTCTCTTGCAAGTGGAATTACACTTGTTCTTGATTTTGCAACATCACCAATAACGAATACTGCAACTTCGTCTTTCTTCAAAAATGTTTTCAGTTGCATTGCAATGTCTTTTGAAAACTTTATCCATTCTTCAAGGTTCAAATCATCATCAAGTTCTGCCGAAACGTTTTGAGGGTCTTGATTGAGAAACCAACCTCTTATCCAATTTTGCTTTGCATAGTTGACAATTCCCAAATAGGGTGGAGAAGTTAGAATCAAACTTACTTTTTTGTGAAATGGTTTTAATTCTTCGACCTGTGAAAGATTTCTTGCGTTTGCTTTCACTACAACTCCTGATTGTTTTATTCCTGAATGTTTCTTGTAAAGTCGGTCTGTCTTTTCCCTGAGAAGTTTGAATACATCGTGAAAGGTTCTGTTTAGCTCATTTGTCTGAACAAATCTTCTCACATAATCAGGTGACATACTGAATGTGTTAGGCATGTCAATAGATGCATAACTCGATGTGCCGTTTGCTCTCTCGCCTCCGTGCAATATGCCTAAAGTGATTCCTATTAAATACTTGTCAATTTGATTTTCTGACTTCAAAAGTTTTCTTCTCAAATAACAAAGCTGTGCTAATGTTCTCGGATGAAAAATCAAATGCACTTCTACGGGTTGTGCAAGTGCTTCTTGCTGATAAAGAGAAGTGTCATACTTCCTTTCAAGTTCTTCTATTCGTAAATAGATTTCTTCCTTTGATAAGTTGGCGTTCTTCGCTTCACATAATGCAAGTGCAATCGGATTCAAGTCCGTTGCAATGGATTTGCGATTTAAGATTCTTGCTTGCAGCGGTGTTGTTCCTCGTCCTGCAAAGGGGTCAAAAACTATGTCGCCTTTCTTTGTGAAGTAGCGAATAAAATAATCAGCCAATGGTGGTGGGAACGCACCCAAGTAAGAACACATGGAATGCCATGAATCATGTTCTCTTGCACTCAGATTTGCCCACGGTGTTACAAAATTTTCAAGAGTTGCTGCTGGCATTATGCTACGGTTTCTTCTGTTTCTGTTCTTATGTATTCAAAAAAGTCGCTTATCATTCCGCAAACGGTTTCACAACCGTTTTCAAGGTCTGCTGTTTTTATCTGCTCAACAATTTCAGGTGTCAAAGTTTTTCCATCATCCATTTCCAAGCGTTCCTCAATTTTGTTTTTGTCAATCATGAAAGCACAAAAGCCAACATGCTCTCTGTATCTGTTCTTAATTGAATCAACTGCTTGTGTGCTGTATTGTTGTCCTCTCTCAAGCAATTTTGTTAAGTGCAGGTTTGAATCATTTATGTAAATGAAAACTGCATCTTGGTTGCATTAAGTAGTTTCTCAAATATTTTTTTCATGAAAATTGCTTTAAAATCTCATTTTTGGGGTTTCAAATGTAGTTTTTTTCCGTTCGGTATGCGATAATATTAGCTACGAAGCTGGCGCGGATGGCAAAAAATAAGAGTGCCAAATACCAAATTAAAAAATAAGAAGAGTATTTGGCTCTCTTATTTTTGCGAAGCGGTGGCAAATCGGCTTTGCCGTCTTTTCTTTTCGGGTTAGTTGTACCCTTCAATCGGAGCTTGTCGAGTTGACAACAACAGGTATTATATGAAACAAACCTACATTTTATTTCGCTAATCCAACATTGTCTAGTCCTGAAATAGCTTGACGGTTTTTACAACCCATTTTAATAATGAAAGAAGTAAAAACCGATGACAAAAAGGAACAATTTCCTAAAGAGTTTTCAAATGCATTTAAGCGGTGGCTGATAC
>PLYJ01000211.1 GCA_003151745.1 Bacteroidota bacterium | reverse complement strand
TCAACCTTTTTCAGGACGATACAATTTTTTTATATTTACTTAGGGGCAGCACAGTATTCTTATGTGAAAAAGTTTCTCCGGAAACCACTCGATCAAAATATTCTGAAGGAGCTTTAAGTTTTATCACACCAGCCACATTAGGCGATTTCACACGCAAGCATGTTACAAAACTTGTAAAGTTTTTGTGCAGGCAGGATTCCACATCCGCCTGTTTTGTTTTGTCTTTTTATTATGTTTGTACGGATAACTAAAAAACAGAAAAATGAAAAAATCTATACTCTTTCTCTCCCTATTCATTTTTAATTCGTCGTTCTTCAGTTTAAAATCTTTCGCCGTAAAGAATGCTCCTGATACCGTTACCACAGGCATATACATTACCAGCATTCACAATATTGATTTCAAGCAAAAAGAATACGCCATCACGCTCTGGGCGTGGTTCAAATATAAAAACAAGGATTTTGATTTTGCGAAAAACTTAGAAATTCCGCAGGCAAAAACTTTCACTATGGCTGATACCACCACCGACTCCACAAAGGATGGCAGGATATATCTTTTAATGAAGCTGGAATGTGTGATGAAAGATTCCTGGAAAATAAATAAGTTTCCTTTCGACTATCAGTCACTCAGGCTGACGATTGAAAATTCACAGTTTGACTCCACTGATTTGGTTTTTAAAGTAGATACGCTTGGCGATCACTATGGCAGCTTTGCAATAAGCGGATGGAATATTTTAAAGGACAGCTTTAATATCTCTATCAAGAATCAGCCTTATAAAACCGCCTTTGGAGATGAAAACTTTGCAAAGCCGTAAGCTCTTACAGCGCATTCAGAGTAAAAGTCGGTATTAAGCGGGAAGCCAACTGGACATTGTTCTGGAAAATATTTCTTGGTATGTATGTAGCCTTCTTGATTGCTTACGTGTGCTTTTTCATTCATGCAGGCAGCGTTGAATCCCGCTTCGGTTTAAATGTAGGCGCCTTGTTTGCAGCAGTGGGTAACAAATATATTATTGATTCCTCTCTGCCTGATACTTCCTCTTTCACTTTAGTTGATACGCTGCATGGCATCACGCTGGTTTTTATTTCTATTGTGGTTGCTTCAACTATATACTCGCTGAAGCTCGTTAAAGAGGACAAGATTAAACAAGCCAATAGGTTTGATATGACTGCTGCGAAATTCCTGTTGCTGGCTTATATTGTGTTGAACATCTGGTTTATTTCGCAGGCGAATATGTGAGAGCATCTACTAATTACGAATAGATACGAAAGTACAAATAAGGCGTCATTCGTATATGGATACAGATTCGTATTCGTAGATATTACATTACCTTCGCGCCCGCTATGACAATTGAACAACTTAATGATATTAGAGAGCGCACAACTGCTCTGAGGGGGTATCTTTGACATTGATCGCAAATTAAGATCTATCAGGGAAGACGAAGAGATTTCGCATGCCCCCAATTTTTGGAATAATCCTAAAGAAGCCGAGAAACTTTTAAAGGGTATCAAGCAGAAGAAAAACTGGACGGAGACATTCCTGGCGCTTGATAATTCATACAATGACCTTGCTGTGCTTTTTGATTTTTATAAATCAGGGGATGCAACGGATAAGGAAGTTGATGCTCATTACACCGACACCCTAAAGCTGGTGGAAGACCTTGAATTCAAGCGCATGCTTGGAGGCGAAGAAGATATTTTAGGTTGTATCCTCAATATCAACTCCGGCGCAGGCGGCACGGAAAGTCAGGACTGGGCAGAAATGCTGATGCGTATGTACATCAAGTGGGGAGATAAAAACGGTTACAAAGTGTCTGAGCTGGATTTGAATTATGGCGATGGTGCCGGAATTAAATCCTGTTCACTTCAGTTTGACGGCGACTTCGCGTATGGTTACCTGAAGAGTGAAAGCGGCGTCCACCGCCTCGTTCGCATCTCTCCTTTTGATGCCAATAAGAAACGGCATACTTCTTTTGCATCCGTATTTGCATACCCGCTGATTGACGACACGATTGAAATTGAAATTAAGGACGCCGATATTGAAATGCAGACATCGCGGTCAGGCGGAGCAGGCGGACAAAATGTAAATAAGGTGGAGACGAAGGTGCAGCTTACTCACCTGCCTACAGGCATCGTAGTGGTGTGCCAGGTGGAGCGATCGCAAAACGGCAACAGGATGCTTGCTATGAAAATGCTGCGCTCTCAATTATATGCATTGGAATTGAAGAAACGCAATGAAGCGAAGGCAGTGGTGGAAGCCGGCAAGATGAAGATAGAATGGGGGTCACAGATACGCAGCTATGTTTTTCATCCTTACAAAATGGTGAAAGACCATCGCACGGACGTGGAAACATCCAACGTGCAAGCCGTGATGGACGGAAACCTGGAAGAATTTATGAAAGCGTTTCTGATGGAGTTTGCAGCAAAGCAATAAAAAATAGCCGCAGATTCGCAGATTAAAAGATCAAAGCAAAATCTATGAATCTGCGGCTAGTGAAATCTAAGTAATCTCAAAATGCTTAAAGTTTATTTTAAACCCAATTGCGCGACCTGCAGAACAGCCCTTTCCCTTATTAAGCACAACACAGACGAAGAGTTGGAAACAATTGAATATCTTGTGGAAACACCTTCTCCAAAGGAGATCAAAGAGATTTTAAAAATGCTGGGAATGAAAGCAGAACAGCTTGTCCGCAAAAAAGAATCTTTATATAAGGAGAAATACGAAGGCAAGAAATTATCGGAAACAGAATGGATAAAGATCATGGTGAAGAACCCGATATTGATTGAGCGGCCTATTGTTGTGAAAGATGGCAAGGCAATCATAGGGCGCCCTGTTGAAACGGTCATTGATTTCGTAAAGAGATAAAATTGTCAGATGTTTGTAATGTCATGGCGAGGAACGAAGCCATCCCATGATTATATTGCAAGGGATTGCTTCACTTCGTTCGCAATGACAATTAAAATTGATTAAAATGGAATACAGAATTGAAAAAGACACGATGGGCAACGTACAAGTGCCTGCCGATAAATACTGGGGCGCACAAACGCAGCGCTCAATAGAGAATTTCAAAATAGCAGAAGACATTAATAAAATGCCGCGCGAAATTATTCGTGCATTTGCTTATTTGAAGAAAGCGGCTGCGCTTGTGAATGTTGACGCCGGCGTTTTGGATAAAAGCAAAAGCGATTTGATCGGTAAAGTATGTGATGAGATACTTGAGGGTAAATTGTATGATCAGTTTCCATTAGTAGTTTGGCAAACTGGTTCAGGCACACAGAGCAACATGAATGTGAATGAAGTGATTGCATATCGCGCTCATGTATTAAGCGGAGGAAGGTTAAGTGATGAGAAAAAAATAATTCACCCGAACGATGATGTAAACAAATCACAATCATCGAATGATACGTTTCCAACAGCGATGCACATTGCTGCTTATAAGATTTTGGCAGAGACAACTATTCCTGGAATAAAGAAGCTTCGTGATACACTTGCTGCAAAGGCAAAGGAGTTCATGCATATTGTAAAAATTGGCAGAACACATTTTATGGACGCTACTCCGCTTACGCTTGGGCAGGAAATCTCCGGTTATGCTTCGCAGCTCGATCACGGCATTCGCGCTATCGAACATACGCTGCCGCATCTTGCTGAGCTTGCTTTAGGCGGCACTGCAGTAGGCACGGGCATTAACACACCACCAAACTATTCCGTGAATGTTGCAAAGAAGATTGCTGAACTGACGAAGCTTCCTTTCATCACAGCTGAAAATAAATTTGAAGCGCTCGCTGCGCACGATGCTATCGTGGAAGCGCATGGCGCATTAAAGACAGTTGCTGTGAGCTTGATGAAGATAGGTAATGACATTCGCATATTATCATCCGGCCCGCGTTGCGGCATTGGTGAACTGTTTATTCCTGATAACGAACCCGGTTCTTCCATCATGCCGGGAAAAGTAAATCCTACACAGTGCGAAGCCATCACCATGGTGGCTGCACAAGTGATGGGCAATGATGTGGCAATCAGCATCGGCGGCGCAACCGGGCATTTTGAATTAAATGTTTTTAAGCCCGTAATGATTTATAACTTCCTTCATTCGGCAAGGCTTATCGGTGATGCCTGTGTTTCATTCAACGATAAATGCGCCATAGGCATCAAGCCCATTCCCGAAAACATCAAAAAGAATCTTGACAATTCGTTAATGCTTGTTACTGCTCTCAATGACAAGATCGGTTATTACAAGGCAGCAGAGATAGCACAAACAGCGCACAAGGAAGGCAAGTCCTTGAAGCAAACAGCTATTGATTTAGGTTATGTAACAGCAGAGCAGTTTGATGAATGGGTGAAGTCGGAGAAGATGGTGGGGGATATTGGAAGTTGAATTGTCTCAAGGAAGTTTGTTAAACGTCTAATGCCTTGAGGATTTATTATGACTCGGAGTTACGATTAGTAAATTCGTAAAGATTCGTATTCGTAGATTAATACGCTCTTTCGTTCAAGCCTTCCATATAATTCACAAAAGCGCGGCTTACTACTTTGTTGCCGCCTGGAGTAGGATAGTTGCCGCTGAAATACCAGTCGCCACGATGCTTCGGGCATGCGCTGTGCAGGTCTTCTATCTTTTGGAAGATGAGTTGTAATTCCGCTTCGCAGTCTTCCGGCCTTACAAGTTCAGCGATTTTATCACTGATTTGCTCGGCGGTAAAGGGTTGATAGATCATGCGCACGAAATTCTTCATTTCGTTTACACCAAGCTCCAGTTGCTCTTTGCAATGCTCATAAGTTTCATCAATGATGTGATCGAGGTTGTTTTCTTCAAGCAATTGAATGGCGGCGCGAAAGGCAACGAGGTCACCGATCTTTGCCATGTCAATGCCATAACAATCAGGATAACGGATTTGCGGTGCAGAAGAAACAATGACTATCTTCTTAGGGCCTAACCGGTCCAGTATTTTGATGATGGAATTCTTAAGTGTTGTTCCGCGAACGATGCTGTCGTCAATAACTACCAGGTTATCTACTCCTTTTTTAATAGTTCCATAAGTCGTATCGTAAACGTGAGCAACAATATCTGTTCTGTCATCGTCATTCGTGATGAATGTGCGCAACTTCACATCTTTAACAGCGATCTTCTCAATTCGCGGGCGAATGGAAAGAATTTCATTCAGTGCCTCATCAGTCATATTGTTGCCAAGCGCTTTGATCTTTCGTTTCTTCACATCCTTTAGGTAATCTTCCATGCCCTGCACCATGCCATAGAAGGCAACTTCAGCAGTATTGGGGATAAAAGAAAAAACTGTATTTCGCAGGTCATAATCAACAGCCTGCAAGGTGCTTTGACATAACAATCGCCCTAACTCTTTTCTTTCTTTATATATATCAACATCGTTGCCGCGCGAAAAATAAATCCGTTCAAATGAACAGCTGAGGCGTTGGGTAGGTTCCTTTATTAACTGCTCGGTCACCTTTCCATTTTTCTTAATGATTAAAGCGTAGCCGGGCTTTATTTCATGAATGCTTTCAATCGGAACATTAAAAGCAGTTTGAATCGGAGGGCGTTCGCTTGTTACCACAACTATTTCATCATCCTTGTAATAATATACGGGACGAATACCGGCAGGATCACGAAGCACAAAGGCGTCTCCATGTCCTATCAGGCCGGCGATTGCATAACCGCCGTCCCACTTTTTAGATGCGCGTTTTAGGAGGCGGCCAACGTCGAGGTGGTCTGCAATGAGCGGAGAAACTTCCTCCTTGCTGTTGCCAAGCTCTCTGAACTTGTGATATAAGGCATCGTTCTCTTCATCCAGGAAATGACCGATATTTTCCATGACGGTAACGATATCTGCTTTCTCTTTCGGATGTTGTCCTAATTTTACAAGATCCTGGAAAAGCTCTTCTACATTGGTCATGTTGAAGTTGCCTGCAACTACAAGATTTCGTGTAGTCCAGTTATTTTGACGCAGAAAGGGATGACATTGTTCTATGTTATTACCTCCGTACGTACCATAACGAAGATGACCTAACCACAATTCACCTGTAAAGGCAGCATGTTCCTTAAGCCACAAAGGATCATTCAACCGCTCAGGATTTTTTTTTTTTATTTCCTCAAAACCTGATTGAATGCGTTTGAAAATATCCTGAATTGCCTGTTTGTCGTTCGAGCGATAACGGTTTATATAAGGCGTCCCCGGGTAAGCATCGAATTTAATGTTTGCCACTCCCGCACCATCCTGACCACGGTTATGCTGCTTCTCCATGAGGAGATACAGCTTGTTCATGGCATAAAAAGAAGTTCCGTATTTCTTCTGGTAATAGCTAAGCGGCTTCAGCAGCCTGATCACTGCAATACCGCACTCATGATGAAGAAAATCGCTCATTTAGTGAATTTCGCCGCAAAGATACGGAATTAAGAGCGGGTTAGAAAGTGGCTAAAAACTATACCAAACAGGAAAACGCCCTTTATTAACAGCTTATTCTCCATTCATGCCCGGCTTTGTTTCGACCCTTTACAAAAATTTCTTTATATTTCAAGACTGCCTTACCCGGGTCGTATGCTGTGTTTTATAGGGAGCAGTCATTTTATTATTGCAGTTCCCTTCGTTACAAGGATTTCATTCACTCAGCTCAAGTGTTCTGCTTCGGTCAAAATAAGAGTCCAAACCCAACATAGCTGGCGCTGTTATTCTGCACTGATGCTGTGCTGCCGCTGAGCATGCAGCGCAGAAATGAAGCGCCCCAGCGGTTATGCATACATCAGCCTTCACTGCATTGTTGTGTTTACAATGGTGCTATATATAAATTCTCCGCAGAAGGTAATCCGGCTCCCACCACCATGTTGATACCGACATGGTAATCGGAAAACGTTAGTCTGTCTTATGCTTATATACAAGAGCCAATGGCCTTGCATATACCTTCGGAGTGCAATTGATAGGTTCCCGTTCAGAAACCTTGTTGCAAAGAAGCAAAAAGCGCCGATCCTTTTGAGAATCGGCGCTACAGTTGAGGTCGTGTGCGGATTTGAACCTTTTTTCATTATGCTTTCTAACCAAGCCCCTGATGAGCCCCCCGGCAGAACACTGAAACGTTAAGATCTCAGACTGTTCTTATCTTAGGTATTTATACTAACTTATAGCTATTTCTTATCTATTTTTGCTCCCCGCTATTTTTTTAAAAAGAGGAATATCAAATGGAGTTGAATGATCTTTTCTTTTAATGAATAAATTACCAATATGAATAAAATAACGATCATTTCTCTGATGATACTTTTTTCAGTAATATATGCATCAGCTCAAACCTCCACACAAAACAAATATACCATCAGTGGATATGTTCGCGATTCAGCGAACGGAGAGGAACTTATCGGGGCAATCGTTTCCATAAAAGAATTACCTAACGTTGGAACAAGCTGCAATGCTTATGGATTTTATTCAATCACTATTCCCGGAGGAAGTTATTCCATAACAGCGCAGTTTGTTGGATACACACCAAAATCAATTAACGTTGAATTGAAACAAAATAAAAGACTTGATATTAAACTTTCGGATAATGCCAATGAATTAAACGCAGTAACTGTCACGGCTATAAAAAAGGACGATAACATTACCAAAACTGAAATGGGAGTGGAACAGCTTAATGTGAAGCAGATAAACTCCATACCGGTCTTGTTCGGCGAAAAAGATATTTTAAAAACTATCCAGCTATTGCCCGGCATAGAATCTGCAGGCGATGGCAACAGCGGTTTCTATGTGAGGGGCGGCGGGGCTGACCAGAATCTTATCCTGCTGGATGAAGCGCCTGTATATAATGCTTCGCATCTTCTCGGCTTTTTTTCCGTTTTCAATTCGGACGCGATAAACGATGTAACCGTATATAAAGGTGGTATGCCTGCACAGTTTGGCGGGCGTCTTTCTTCCGTGCTTGACATAAAGATGAAGGATGGCGATAACGAAAAACTACGTGTAACTGCAAGCATAGGGCTTATATCTTCACATGCAAGCATTGAAGGTCCGATAAAAAAAGGGAAAGGATCATTTATTATCTCTGCAAGAAGAACGTATGCTGATCTGTTTCTAAAGCTATCCAGGGACAGCTCTATCAACCAGTCGCAGCTTTATTTCTATGACGTAAATGTCAAAGCGAATTATCAGCTTGACAGCCTTAACCGTATATTCTTATCCGGCTATTTCGGAAAAGATGTTTTAGGTTTCGGCACTATTTTTAATATTAACTGGGGAAATGCGACCGGCACACTGCGATGGAATCACCTTTTCAGTGATAAGTTGTTCTCCAACACCTCCCTAATTTTCAGTAATTATACTGACAACATCGGGTTGTCTTTTGGAGTCAATGGCTTCAGCATCGTATCAAAGATTCAGGATTACGGGCTTAAAGAAGATTTCACGGATTATATAAATGCAGTCAACACATTGAAATTCGGATTTGCTTCTACCTATCATCAGATAGCGCCGGGGCAGCTTACTTCCGACATAAACTCACAAAGCAATACAGAGGTTTTAACAAATACCCATAGTTGGGAAAACGCTTTATATATATCCAATACATTCAAACCATCTGAGCATTTCAGCATGGAATATGGTTTACGGTTCAGTGTGTTCAGTGTGTTGGGTCCGGGACAATTTGATGATTACAGTGCCGCAACCGGGCTGGCAACGGACTCCACTTCTTATAATGCCGGGCAGTTTGTTAAAACCTATTTCAACCCTGAACCGCGCCTGTCGGCGAGCTATATACTTAACAAAGTAAGTTCCGTAAAGGCAAGCTATGCAAGGAACGTGCAGAACATTCACCTGCTGAATAATTCCACTTCGGAAAACCCTACGGATGCATGGCTGCCGAGTACCAATTATGTAAAGCCTGAACTTTCAGACCAACTGTCTTTAGGTTATTTCAGGAACTTTAATGACAACACGTATGAGTTCTCCACCGAAGTTTACTATAAAGTGGTTCAGAACGTGCTGGACTACAGGGATAATGCACAACTTGAATTTAATCAAAACGTCGAATCACAGCTTCTGTTCGGGCAGGGCAACGCCTATGGCGTGGAGTTCTTTCTTAAAAAGAAATATGGGCGTTTGAACGGTTGGATCGGTTATACCTTGTCGAAGGCGGAACAACAGATTAATGGCGTAAACTCCGGCAACTGGTATCTTTCACCTCAGGACAGAACGAATGATATTTCAGTTGTTGCTATTTATGAGCTTGCTAAAAAATGGACTGTATCTTCCACCTTTGTATATTATACCGGCAGCCCTGTAACATACCCGAGCGGCAAATATGGGATAGGCGATCAAACTTATTTTCTTTATACAGCAAGAAACCAATACCGCCTGCCTGCATACAACAGGCTTGACATTGGAGTGACGTGGCAGCGCAAGAAGACGGAGAAGTTTGAATCAAGCTGGACGTTTTCCATATATAATGTATATGACCGGTGGAATCCTTACATCATACGATTCCAGAATAATCCTGATAACGCCAACGAAACCCAGGCTGTGCAATATACCCTGTACGGCATTATTCCATCCGTATCTTACAACATTAAATTTTAAGAAATGACTACGCTGAAAAACAATTTGAAGATTTGGAGATTAGATGATTTGAAAACAAAAGCCCATGTCATATTCAAGTTCTCAAGTTCTCAAATTCTCAAATTATTATCTTGTTTTCTTGCTTTCTCTTCCTGCCAGAAAGTAATTAATATTGATCTTAATTCGACTTCACCGCAGATTGTTGTACAGGGCAATATAACCAACCAACCGGGACCATACGCCGTTCAGTTGACGCAAACTATAAACTTCAGCGAGCCGAATAGCTTTCCTGCTGTATCAGGAGCAAAAGTGATTATTGAAGACAATGCGGGTAATGTGGATACGCTGACAGAAAACCCTCCCGGAACCTATACGGGTACAAAGCTTACCGGAACTCCCGGCAGGAGTTATACGCTGCTGCTTACTGCGAACGGCAAAAATTATACAGCCGTTTCCATCATGCCTGCTCCTGTAAACATTGACAGCTTAAGCATTCAAAAATCTTTATTTGGAAACAACAAGCGTGTGGCTGTAACATTTCAAGATCCTGCAGGGGTAACCAATTACTATCACTTTGTTGTAACTATAAACAACGTAGTTGCAAACCAGACGCAGGTTTTAAATGATGATCTGCTGAATGGCGACCAGGTAACGCTTCCATTATCTTCTGATACAAATACCCTCAAATCAGGCGATTCGGTTACTGTATTATTGGAGTGTATTGATAAGGGCGTATATAACTATTATCTTTCTCTTCCCGATGCAAGCGGAGGCGGTAATGGCGCCGCGGTAGCTCCTGCGAATCCCCCTTCTAATATAAGCAATGCTGCCTTAGGATATTTCAGCGCTTATGCAGTAACAACTAAAAGTATCATAATTCAATAATAATGTATGTGAATCTGTTTAAATATTTTAGACCGACCTTATATTTATGGAGAATCCGATTCACATCATTCGTTTGCCGAAGAGGGATTAATCAGTTAAAAGAAGTAAAGACTGAACATCGCCCATCACTGAAACATTACTGAAACATTTTTGCACAGAAGGGATCAGAAGGAGGCGGAAAAGTGCGCATGTATTGTGCTAAAGAAGCGAAAAGCGCCGATCCTTTCGAGAATCGGCGCCGTGGTTGAGGTCGCGTGCGGATTTGAACCGCAGTACAAGGTTTTGCAGACCTCTGCCTAACCACTCGGCCACGCGACCTTTTTGTTTTGGGAGCGCAAACTTAATAAAATCCATTAAATAGAACACGGATGACACAGATTCAGCAGATAATCGCGGATTTAATTGGTGAGAAATCTGTCTCATCAGTATCATCCGTGTTCTATACACTTCTTTCATCCCGAATGATGACACTTACATTTTCAACTCCTCCTTTCACAGGCGGATTTATTTTTGTCAATTTTGTTTCGAGGAGCTTAATGCTGGGAATTTCTTTCATCAGGGCATCTGAGATCCTTTTACCAACAGCTTCTATCAATTTTGAACGAACCGCCATTTCCCTTCTTACGATTTCATTTACCTGCACATAGTCCACCGTCTTGTTCAAATCGTCTTTCAAAGCAGCTTCTTCGAAATCAGTTTCAATTATTACATCAACTACATAGTTGCCGCCAATAATGGCTTCCTCCTCCATGCAGCCATGGTATGCGTAAACTTTGATGCCGTGTATATTTATTGTTCCCATAGAAATGTGTCTCTCAAAGGCGCAGAGTTCGCAAAGAAAAACCTTGGCGTCCTTTGCGTCTTTGCGCGAAACCCGTTAATTAAGTTTCACCAAACCTGCTTCCAATCTCTTTATCACTTCTTCTTTCCCCAACAACTCCGCCGTTTCAAACAAAGCCGATCCCGTTGCAAGCCCGCTCAACAATACACGGAAAAGCTGCATCACCTCTCCCGCCTTTATTCCCGCCTGTTCGGCTGCACTCTTAAAGACCTGCTCTATTTCCGTATGAGCAAAACCATTCATTGATTTTAAATTCTCCATCAGCACAGGAAAGAACTTCCTACTGTTATCATTCCACTTCTTCTTTATCAATTCAGCATCATATTCCGTTGGCGCAATAAAGAAATAAGAACCTATGCTCCAGAATTCATTTATGAAATAAGCTTTCTCTTTTATTAGATGACACACTTGCTCGATATATTTCGGATTTCGGATTTCGTCCCGCACGTGCGGGATCGAATTTGCAAGATTGGCTTTCACAATCGGCTCAAACTCCTTCGCCAACTCCTCATCCGATTTCATTCTAAGATAATGCTGATTGAACCATTTCGTTTTCTCCGGATCAAACTTGGCTCCGCTCTTGCTCACACGCTCCAAAGAAAATTGATCTATCAATTCTTCCATCGTAAACACCTCCTGGTTGCCGCTTGGATGCCAGCCCAGCAACACCAGCATATTGATAAATGCTTCAGGTGAATATCCCCTTTCACGATAGCCGCTTGATTCTTCCTTCGTTACAGGATCAACCCAATTCAGCGGAAACACAGGAAAGCCAAGACGATCGCCATCGCGCTTGCTCAGCTTGCCGTTGCCATCGGGCTTCAGCAGCAAAGGCAGATGCGCAAATTCAGGCATCACGTCTTCCCAACCGAGGTATCTATATAGCAACACATGCAGCGGCGCACTCGGAAGCCATTCTTCCCCGCGAATCACATGCGTAGTCTTCATCAGGTAATCGTCCACCACGTTGGCAAGATGATACGTAGGCATGCCGTCGCTCTTGAACAACACCTTGTCATCCATCTGCGTGGTGTTCACCACCACCCATCCGCGGATAATATCTTTCACACGCACTTCCTCATTGCGAGGAATTTTTATCCGCACCACATAGTTTTCACCGGCAGCAATGCGCTTGTCCGTTTCATCCTGCGAAAGCGTGAGCGAGTTTTTCATGTTCTGCCTCGTAATGCCATTGTATGAAAACGACATCTTGGCAGCCTCCATGCGTTTGCGCATATCGTCCAGTTCCGCTTCCGAATCAAATGCATAGTAAGCATGCCCACTTTTAATCAGCTGATCTGCATACGCACGGTAAATCTCTTTCCGTTCACTTTGCCTGTAAGGCGCATGAGGCCCGTCGCCGAAACCAACGCCTTCGTTGGGCACTATGCCGCACCATTTCAATGCTTCAATAATGTATTCTTCAGCGCCGGGCACAAAGCGGTTTTGGTCGGTGTCCTCGATGCGAAGAATGAAATCGCCGCCATGCTTTTTCGCAAACAAATAGTTATACAAAGCCGTGCGCACGCCGCCAATATGCAAAGGGCCGGTCGGGCTGGGTGCAAAACGGACTCTTACTCTTCTGTCACTCATTATAGTCGGTAGTTGGAAGTAGGGAGTAGGGAACGGCAGTACGGGGATTTTCTCCCAACTCCCAACTCCTCACTCCCTACTATTTATTAAAGGGTCGCAAAGATAATTGTTTGAAATTGTCGCCGCAGATTCGCAGATTAATTGAACAACTGCCGGCAAATCTGCGAATCCCGATTAGTCGCATACGCGTCAACCTAACAAAAA
>PLYJ01000170.1 GCA_003151745.1 Bacteroidota bacterium | reverse complement strand
TTGTAGTTTCGTGCGTTGGCTTTGTATGATAAACAACTTCGACGTTTGTTAATTAACAGCGAAAACGCAAACTCAAAGTCGTAAATCGTAAACCCCAAACTCTTACCTTTACCTCCAACAGTTTGAGCCCAATCCATGCCTGATATTATTCACTTATTGGCTGATGCCGTTGCCAACCAGATTGCTGCCGGTGAGGTGGTGCAGCGGCCTGCATCAGCCGTGAAGGAGCTTTTGGAAAATGCTGTGGATGCGGGCGCTTCTGCTCTTCAGCTCATCATCAAAGATTCGGGAAAGTCGCTGATTCAGATCATAGATTGTTGTGGCGTCAGGTGTCCCTACCTGACGCCTTAAATTTAAGCACTGCCAGGTTGGGAAACCTGCCACCACAGCAAATGAAATTCGGCAGCCTCGCCTGTCAGCGATTGCAAAGAATAGTGTTAGACTGAAAACTATTTTATGGATGATTCAAAGCGTTCCATCGCTTTTTTCCAGTCAGGGGGAATTTCAATGGCTTTGCCTTCAGCGTAATTATAGGCAACCATCACCGTCATGCCATCGGCTACAAGTTCTTCTTTATCGTCATTGATGCAAAAAGCCCTGTATTGCAGGTCGAAACTTTTATTGCCGAGGCGTGAACAGCTTGTATATATAACGATCTTGTCGCCAAAACGAACCGGCAGGATGTAGTTGATCTCTGTTCTTGCCACGATCACTCCCCGCTTCGATAAATCGTAATCCCAATTAACAACGGCATCAAAATAGTTAATGCGCGCCTGCTCAAAATAGGTAAGGAAGTTGGCGTTATTCACATGCCCGAATGCGTCAATGTCAACAAAGCGAATTTCAATGGGGGTCTTATGGCGAAAAGAATTATCTGTGGACATAGAAAAATGTTTACGGTTTACGGTTATCCCGATCAACGGTAACGGTAACCGTTATTGATTGATCGTATCAAGCTTTGAGTATGTTGAATTATGCGAGATGAATTCAGGCACCATCTCTTTCATCTTTTTCACAAGCGTATTGTCGTCTTTGCGGCAGCGCAAAGCCATGAGCTCCTCCACATCAGCGGAGATGGTTGCAAAATCATATTCGCGCACTTTGCCAATCACAATTTTAGGATGATGGGTGGGAATGGTATTCTCTGCATTGTTGAGCAGCTCTTCATACAGCTTCTCGCCGGGACGCAAGCCTGTATATATAATTTGAATGTCTTTGCCAACCTGCAATCCTGAAAGCTGCACCATCTTGGTTGCAAGGTCAGTGACTTTTACATGACTGCCCATGTCGAAAAGATATATCTCACCTCCGTTGCCAATGGCGCCTGCTTCAAGCACCAACTGGCAGGCTTCGTGGATGGTCATAAAATAACGCGTGATGTCAGGATGCGTTACAGTAACGGGTCCGCCGTCTTCTATCTGTTTTCTGAAACGCGGAATGACAGAACCATTAGAACCCAAAACATTTCCGAAGCGGGTGGTAATGAATTGAGTTGGCTGTTCAGTCTGCAGTTTGTAGTCTGCAGTTTGCAGTCCGCTATGGAGATTGTTTGTTGCCGGCTGCTGACTGCCGGCTGCCAACTTCTTATGTGGTTTTTTATTTAATGACTGGCAATAGATTTCGGCAATGCGCTTGGTTGCTCCCATCACATTGGTGGGGTTCACTGCTTTGTCAGTCGAAACCATGACAAACTTTTCTATCTGATGTTCTATAGAAAGGTCGGCAAGAACTTTTGTGCCGAATACGTTGGTCATGATTGCTTCGGAAGGGTTGTGCTCCATGACGGGCACGTGCTTGTAAGCCGCTGCGTGAAAAACAACCTGCGGCTTGAATGTTTCAAACAACACCTTCATGCTTTCTTTATTCCTGATGTCGCCGATAATGGTTTCGATGCCGCATGTGCGTGACTGATGAAACTTTTCTGTCAGTTCAAGCTGAAAATCATATAATGATGATTCTGCCTGGTCGAGAATGATTAATTTCTCAGGATGAAAAGAGACGACCTGCCGCGCAATTTCACTTCCGATAGAACCGGCGCCACCTGTTATCAATATCCGTTTGCCTGATATATATTTTTCAATCTTATCAAGATCAAGCTCAATAGGGTCGCGTTCTAGAAGGTCTTCAATCTTTACCTTTTTAATTTGCTTAAAGCTCAGCTCGCCATTGATCCAATGGTCAACAGGAGGAACGTTCAATACCTTTGTATTAAACTTAAGGCATTTTTCGATAATATCCCTCTTCTTAAGGAGAGAGATATTATGGATGGAAATGATAACGTGTGCCACAGGGTTAGCACGAAGCAAATCTTCAAAGTCTTTTCGGGCACTATAAATCTTTATTCCTTCCAATGTCTTCCCGGTTTTCTTTTCATCGTCGTCAATAAATGCAATGACACGGTATTTGGTACCCGCATCGCGGTCAAGAGCGCGTTTGGTAATTACGCCTGATTCACCTGCGCCGTAAATAATCACATCGCGTTTATTCTTTGTGGGATTGGTTATCTCCATATAAAGAGTCTTCACAAAAATGCGTGAAGCTGTCATGACAAAAACGGTGGTGATGTAATCAATGATGACGATTGAAAAAGGAACGACATAAAAAGCTTTGATCTTATAGGAAATAAGATTCGCAATAATGAAAGCAACGGAGCCACCTGTAACGGTGAAAAAAATCCTTACAGCATCGCGTGTGCTTGTATAGCGGATAATGCCTGCATAGATTTTTGAAATGAGAAAGCTTATAATGCGGACGCCAAGAACTACAGGAAATACATAGTTGAACCGGTCAATCTCAACGAGCGGAATGTGAAAATTGAATCGAAGAAGATAGGCGAGTACAAGTGAACTAATGCAAATAAATACATCAATAAGGAAGATGATCCAGCGGGGAGTGTTTTTTTCTGAAAGAAGCATGATGGGCATTAACGTGCAAAGTTAATTGAAACAAAGTAAATCATCCTGATAATTATCGAAACCAAAACTTCTATATTTACGCAGTTAAAAAACATGATAAAATCTCTTGTTACAGGTGGTGCAGGATTTATTGGTGCGCATGTCACCAATGAGCTGGTAAGAATGGGTCATAGTGTAGTGGTTCTTGATGATTTGAGTGGTGGTTTTAAAAAAAATGTCAACTCTGCTGCAAAGTTCATTCAAGGTTCCATCACAGATCATCTTTTACTAAAGCGCCTTTTTGAAGAACATCAATTTGATTATGTTTATCACCTGGCAGCTTATGCTGCAGAGGGGCTAAGCCACTTTATTAAACGGTTCAATTACACGAATAACCTGATTGGGAGCATAAACCTTATCAATGAATCTGTACTTCATAAAGTGAAATGCTTTGTCTTCAGCTCTTCCATTGCTGTTTATGGAAAAGGGCAATTGCCGATGCGCGAAGATATGATGCCTATGCCGGAAGATTCGTATGGCATAGCTAAACTTGCCGTGGAGATGGAATTGAAGTGTACGCACGAAATGTTCGGGCTTGATTATATCATCTTTCGTCCTCACAATGTCTATGGTGAATACCAAAACATCGGTGACAAATACAGGAACGTGGTAGGAATATATATGAATCAGCTAATGCAGGGCAAGTCATTATCTGTTTTCGGTGATGGAATGCAAACGAGGGCTTATAGCTACATAGGTGATGTAGCGCCGTATATCGCTAACGCTGTAAATATCAGGGAAGCCATTAACGAGGTATTTAATATTGGCGCTGATCAGTATTATACTATTAAAGAGCTTGTAGAAACTATTATGGATGTGATGGGAATGAAAGGGGATCTACGTTACCTGGAAGCTCGAAATGAAGTTGTTCATGCTCATTCTGATCATGCGAAGGCGAAGCGAATTTTTAATAGCCACCCTCCTACCTCTTTACAAGACGGATTAAAACAAATGGCGGAATGGGTTAAGAAAGCCGGCGTTCAAAAGAGTCAAAAATTTAATAATATTGAAATTACAGAAAATTTACCTCCTTTCTGGCTTGAGGATTAATCTATGATGCGTCCTTACACTTCTCTTCCTATTACATCTTTAACTTTTGAAGGCAAACAAATTGCCAGTTTTATAACACCCGGTGAAAAAAACATCCATCCTGAAACTATAAAATCGTTTGGAGTAGAGTGGAATCGCTTTTATAAATTCAATGAAGAAGATATTGAAACTGCAGGCGAACAATATTTTGACATTATCACCTCTGAAATGCTTAATAAAGAAAAAAATGTTCTGGATGCAGGATGCGGCAGCGGACGATGGTCGAAATATATTTCAGAGCGCGCAGATTTTATTGAAGCAATTGATCCGAGTGATGCTGTCTATGCCGCAGCACATCTTACAAAGGACATTTCAAACATACGTATCACACAGGCAAGCATTGACAATATCCCTTTTGCAGATGAGAGCTTTGATTTTATTTTCAGCCTTGGCGTAATGCATCATTTACCTGACACGCAACATGCGATTAACAAAGTGGCAAGTAAATTAAAATCAAAAGGCTATTTTATGCTCTATCTTTATTATAACATGGACAACAGATCCGGTCCTTTTCGATTCCTTTTCTCCATTTCAAACCTATTGAGATTAATCATTTCAAGATTGCCTGCCCGCTTTAAGGTTATTGTTTGCGACATACTCGCGCTGCTTATTTATATACCACTTATTTTTATCGCACGGATGATGAAAATACTTTTTCCAAATAAAAAATGGTATCAAAGGATGCCTCTTTCTTATTATATGAATAAACGTTTTATAATAATCCGTAATGATGCCTTAGACAGGCTTGGAACGCCGCTTGAAAAACGTTTCAGCAAAGTTCAGATTGAGGAGATGATGAAAAAAGCAGGATTGAAAAACATTGTATTCAGCAATCACGAACCGTATTGGCATGCCGTTGGACAAAAGTAACGTGAAGAAGGTTTTATTTATTGCATCTTATAGAAAGGATCGGGCGCCGGGACAGCGTTTCCGCTTTGAGCAATACTTTAATTATCTTTCAGAACATGGCTACAACTGCGAACTTTCTTATTTTATTGATGAGAAAGATGATATACTCTATCATCCCGGAAAGTATTTTCAAAAATCAAGAATTATTGCCAAAGCAGCAAGAATAAGACTCGATAATCTTTTTCACAAAAATGATTATGACATCATTTTCATATTTCGCGAAGCTTTTATGATGGGCAATGTTTTCTTTGAAAAGCAATTCAAAAGATCACGCGCCAAACTCATTTTTGATTTTGATGATTCGATCTGGCATCTTGACATCAGCGAAGCAAACAAACGGTTTCACTGGTTAAAGAATCCTGATAAAACCGGCCATATCATTTCTCTCTGTGACATGGTGTTTGCAGGCAATCCTTACCTCGCTCAATATGCATATTATTATTGCAGCAATGTTGTTGTCATCCCGACCACTATTAATACAGACGAATATCAGCGGGTAAGCATAAGCAATGGCAATGGCAAAGTCACGATTGGCTGGAGCGGAAGCGTCACAACGATCAAGCACTTTAAACTGGCTCTCCCCTTTCTTCAAAGAATTAAAGATAAATACGGAGATAAAGTTGCAATCAAAGTGATCGGTGATTCAAATTATCGTAATGACAGGTTAAACATTGAAAGTCTAAACTGGAATAAGGCGGATGAAATAAATGAGCTCTCATCTTTTGACATTGGCATCATGCCCTTGCCTGATGATGAATGGTCGAAAGGCAAATGCGGGCTAAAGGGATTGCAATATATGGCGTTAAATGTCGCTGCTGTTATGTCGCCTGTCGGTATTAATACTGAAATAATCGAGCATGGAGCGAATGGTTTTCTCGCTTCCTCAGAAGATGAATGGTTTCAAATTATTTCTCAATTAATAGAAGATGAAAATCTCCGAAAACGAATCGGAACAGCAGCAAGACAAACTGTAATAGATCGGTATTCTGTTAATTCACAAAAAGAGAATTATCTTCGCTACTTCACAGAATTATTAAATAACCAAAAAACGAAAGAATGAGTATTAATACAGAAGAAATGTTAAAATCAACAGCGCTCACCGATGTGCATACAAAGCTCGGTGCCAAGATGGTTCCCTTTGCGGGTTACCTCATGCCCGTGTCATACGAAGGCATTAATGCAGAGCATGATACAGTGCGCAAAAGCGTGGGCGTGTTCGATGTGTCCCACATGGGTGAATTCATCCTCAAAGGTGCAGATGCTTTGGATTTAATTCAACGTGTTACGAGCAATGATGCATCAAAGTTGGTTGATGGCAAAGCCCAATACTCCTGCTTGCCAAACAGCACAGGAGGTATCGTTGACGACCTGCTCATTTACCGCATTGATGAGAAAACATATATGCTCGTTGTAAATGCGTCTAATATTGAAAAAGATTGGAATTGGATATCGAAGTTTAACTCAAAGAACGTTGAGATGCATAACATCTCTGACCAAACGTCATTGCTTGCCGTGCAGGGACCAAAAGCAGCAGATGTATTGCAACCCCTGACAGACATGAATCTTCGCGGATTGGAATATTACACCTTCACCAAAGGCAAATTTGCAGGATGCGATAATGTGCTTGTTTCCGCAACAGGATATACCGGTGCTGGCGGCTTTGAAATTTATTGCGAGAATCAATACGCAGAGAAGATATGGAATGCAGTGTTTGAAGTAGGAAAAACATACGGCATCAAACCGATTGGTCTTGGCGCACGCGATACGCTGAGACTTGAAATGGGTTTCTGTCTTTATGGAAATGATATTGATGACACTACCTCCCCGCTTGAAGCTGGTCTTGGATGGATCACCAAGTTCACTAAAGAGTTCACCAACAGTGCGGCATTGAAAGAGCAAAAAGAAAAAGGCGTAACAAGAAAGCTCGTTGGCTTTGAAATGATTGACCGCGGCATTCCCCGTCATGATTATGAAATTGTAAATGCAACCAATGAGAAAATTGGCAAAGTAACATCAGGCACACAATCGCCGTCGCTGCAAAAAGCAATCGGCATGGGTTACGTGAAACCGGAGTATGCCAAAGAAGGAACAGAAATATTCATTCCTGTCCGAGACAAAGCCTTGAAGGCAAAGGTGGTTAAGATTCCATTCCTCAAGCAGTAGTACAGAAGGTAATTAAGGTAATTAGGCAATTAGGACGCCCTCAATTACCCGAATTACCCCCAATTACCTTAATTACCCTATGAACAATATTAAAGTTGACGCCTGCTTCTCCCCTGCTCTCTATCCTGTTTATAAGGATGATGAAAATATTGTAGTCATTATAGATATTCTGCGTGCCACATCTGCCATCTGCACAGCCTTTGAACATGGCGCTGAAAAGATGATTCCAGTGGCAACTGTCGAGGAAGCACGCGTATATAAAGACAAAGGATTTCTCGTGGGCGCTGAACGCAACGCTGTTCAGGTAGAAGGATTTGATTTCGGCAATTCCCCATTCAGCTATATGGGTGATACTGTAAAAGGCAAAACCATCGTCATCACCACCACTAACGGCACACAAGCCATTCATGCTGCCCGCAATGCGTATAAAGTAGTTATTGGCTCTTTCCTCAACATAGATGCCTTATGCAAATGGCTAATAGAAGAGAATCGGAACATACTTCTCCTTTGCTCCGGCTGGAAAAATAAATTTAACCTGGAAGATGCTCTCTTTGCGGGAGCTGTAACAGAAGAATTAAATGAGCGCAGCGATCAGTTGGAGTTTGGCGATGCCTGCATTGCACTCCAACATCTTTACGAATTAGCTTTAAAGGACCCTTACAAGTTCCTCAATCATTCCTCGCATAAAGAACGACTCGCCCGTCTCAACCTTAAAAAGGATATCAAGTACTGCCTTACACCAAATCAAACGAAGGTCATACCTGTGCTTCAGGGAGACGCTTTGGTGAATATGCTTGAGGTGCGTTCCTGATTTGATCGTCAAAGAAAAAACACGAGTACTTGTGATGATAATAGCTGACGAATCATAGAGATGCATAGCTGTTCGTAAACTTGGTTGACTGTCTAGTCCTGAAATAGCTT
>PLYJ01000003.1:2488-4484 GCA_003151745.1 Bacteroidota bacterium | reverse complement strand
CAAAACAGTAGGAATACATATTGTGGGTATATTTTCCTTTTTCATATATTTCAGATTCCGAAGGGGTATATCCAAGCTTTGAGGCTAATTCTTTTAAGTGGTTAAGCAAGTGTTCAGGAGTATGTTTTCTACCCTTTCCCTTTTTAGAAAGGGGAACGAATTCTATCCCTGCTTCTTCAGCTATTTTTCTTAATTTATAATAACCGGTTGAAATGCGGGATTTCACTTCATCTATACCGGGCATCCTGGTTGGCGGTGTGCAGACGGTAATTTTCCTGTTAAGAATGTGGGTAATATCTATTAGTTTATTTTGCATAGTTGATTTATTGCTTGAAACAAGTCATAATCAAGCCACAGATTCACAGTCTAAACCAAATTTTAAAAACTGCGACTCTGCGGCTTAATTCCTTATGTTTATGTTTTTTATTCCTTTACAAATCTTTTGGTATCAATACCATTTACCGTTTTCATCTGAAGAAAATAAATGCCGGGGGGAATGTTTTTGATGTCTAAGATTATATCGTTGCTCCACTTTAACTTTTCCTCTTGTATTATTTCTCCAAGTACATTTATTATAGAGATGATTGCTTTTCCGGTTATATGGGAAGAAGAAGTGTGAATAAGGAGCTGATCAGAAGCCGGATTGGGATAAAGAGAAATATAATTGTTAGCAGAAAACTCATTAATACCTACGTTGTGGGCGATAGTAATACCTACTGAAATCTTGCATCCATTTTCATTTGTTACCACCACATTGTAATTGCCACCATGAGTAATAATGAGGAAAGTATCTGTAGCGCCAGGAATAATTGTGGTACTATCATACCACTGATAAGAAGTGTAGGATGGATTAGTACTACTAAAGAGCGTATCATGGCGCTGTGTTATCACTGGCGTAGGCGGAGAAGGAAACACTCTGATATAATTGACAGACGTGAGTGTGTCGGTGCCAATGCCATTGGACGCAATAAGCTTAACATCAAAAGTGCCTGCCGAATCATAACATATACCCTGGGGATTTTGAATGGTACTTGACGAAGGGGTGCCGCCCGGAAAACTCCAGTGCCAAGAAGTGACATTTGTACTTGAATCAGTATAATTAATACATTTATTAGCACAGAAGGCCGTCTCACTTGATTGAAAATTAGCAACAGGAATAATGATGCAATTACTGCATGGGCAAAACTTTACGAGATAAGTATCATAAGCTCCCCCGCCATAAGTGTTCTGAAAGCCGCCGGATGCGATGCCAGCCGTCGTATCGGTATAAGATGCCACGTACACATCACCAACATTATCCAAAGCAAGGTAAACGTTGTCAGATTTAGTCTGCACGATGCCATAATAGGTGGCGCACTGGCGGCTGCCGCCGGCATTAAATTTAACGAGGAATGATGAAGCTCTATCACCGCCACAGCTGCTGCAACTGTTCTGAACCCCAGTCGAGGCTATGCCCGTCTTGGTGGTAGTAAATCCAGCCATATATACATTGCCTGCAGCATCTGTGCTGACACTTTCACCATTATCTTCTCCATTACCGCCATAGTAAGTAGCCCAGAGGCGATTGCCATTGGCATCAAATTTTACAAGGAATGCATCGTCCAATCCACCACCATAGGTATTATGAAAACCACCTGAAGCAATGCCTGTAATGTCAGCGGTTGCTCCGGCGAGGTAAACATTGCCCGCGATGTCAGTGGCAACACTATTGCCGACACAGTCGCCACCACCATAGCCCAACCACATCCCGTAATAAGTAGCCCAGAGGCGGTTACCACTTGCATTAAATTTTACAAGGTAGGCATTATTAACTGCACCTCCAGAAGTATCACCCCCTAAAGTATCCTGAAATCCTCCCGAAGCCAAACCCGAGCTATTCGTGTATCCTGCGAGGTACACATTTCCGGCAGCATCGGTGGCTACGCTTCTGCCATCCTCCCCACCAGTTCCACCATAGTAAGTAGCCCATAAGCGGTTGCCATTGGCATCAAATTTT
>PLYJ01000003.1:0-2443 GCA_003151745.1 Bacteroidota bacterium | reverse complement strand
ATCAAATTTTACAAGGAAGGCATTTCCTTCATCTCCCGGAGTATTTTTAAAGCCATTTAAAGCGAGGCCTGTGTCACGTAAAGTAGCTCCTGCCATGTAAACGTTTCCGGCTGCATCAGTTGCAACGCTGGCGCTATAAGAATTACCATGTCCGTAATAAGTTGCCCAAAGGCGGTTACCATTGGCGTCAAATTTTACAAGAAAAATAGCGTTGCCATTATAAAGAGAATCTTGAAAACCTCCCGAAGCCAAATTTTTGCTTGTATTGGTATTTCCTAGCAAATAGACGTTTCCTGAAGCATCGGTGGCTACACTACTACCATATCTGCTATCAATCCCTGCTCCAGCCGTGATCTCATCTCCCGTACCACCGTAGTAAGTAGCCCAGATGCGGGAGTTTTGGGCTGACGCAAATTGGGGGAGGAATAGTAATTTAAAAAATATCGCCGCAAAAGCGAAAGCAAATAATTTGTTTTTTCCCGATAAAAATCGGGATTTCACTTTCGCTTTTGAAATAAAGTTGGAGTTCAACATTTGTTTTATATTTTTCATTTTAATTTTGGATTAATTGTTTAAGTTTTGTTTGATCCCGCAAGTGCGGGATTATTTTAGCCACAGATTCACAGATTATTTTTTTGTTAAGCCAAGTTTACATCTCCGTTGCCCCCTTCGCCTACCCTCAAAATGCTATCTCACAAGGGGGAATTGCGTATTGAATTCTCCTTTTGAAGTTATTCTTTTACAAATCTTTTAGTATCACTCCCATTCTCAGTTTTCATTTGAAGAAAATACATTCCCGCGGGAAGTTCGCTGATATCAATAGCCTCACCCCCACCCCCTCTCCAAAGGAGATGGGGGAAGGAGAGCACCTGTTGACCAAGCACATCAATAATTGTTATCTCGATTTTTTTATTGACTGCAGACAGGAGACTGATAACTATAGACTGATTCGCAGGATTAGGAGAAAGAGAAAATAAATTACCGATAGTATAATTTTGAATACCAATAACAATAGTAATACCTACTGAAATCTTGCAGCCGAATTTATTAGTTACACCCACATTATAATTGCCATTATGTGTAACAACTAAGAATGTATCCGTAGCCCCAGGAATAACTGTTGAACTATCATACCATTGATAAGAAGTGTAGGTAGAATCTGTAGTGCAAAACAGCGTGTCATGATCATAATGCTGTGTTATTACAGGCGTTGGGGGAGCAGCGTGCACTTTGATAAAATTGCTGAACGTAAGCGTGTCGCTGCTGCCGCCATTGGAAGCAATAAGCCTGCTATTATAAGTGCCCGGCGTATAATAACATATACCCTGGGGGTTTTGAATGGTGCTTGATGAAGGAGTGCCACCAGGGAAGCTCCATTGCCATGAAGTGGCATTTGTTGTGGTAAGATCAGTATAATTTATACATTCACCTGAACAGAACGTCGAGTCGCTTGATTGAAAATCAATAGCACAAGAAGTAAATTTTACCAGGTAAGCATTATAAGTTCCACCACCAAAAGTATTCTGAAAGCCGCCTGAGGCGATGCCGGAAGTGACCGAGGTAAATGCTGTCAGATACACATTACCAGAAGGATCCACAGCAATATAACCACCTTCCATCTCTCCTGGTTCAGGGGAGTAATAAGTAGCACAGAATCGGTTGCCTGCAGCATCAAATTTAACCACATACTCTTCATCAACGCCGCCATACGTATCCAGAAAGCCGCCCGAGGCAATGCCCGAAGAGCTTTCAGAATGACCTCCAAGAAAAACATTACCCAAGGCATCAGTGGCAACAGAGGTGCCCTCATCCTCATTAGCTCCTCCGTAGTAAGTAGCCCAGAGGCGGTTGCCATAGGAATCAAATTTTACCAGGAAAGCATCTATGCCTCCACCGAAAGTATTCTGAAACCCTCCTGAGGCGATGCCTGTGTCATTTACAGTATTTCCTGACAGATACACATTACCAGCAGGATCGGTGGCAGTGCCCCAACCTACATCATTAGTACTCCCTCCGTAGTAAGTAGCCCAGAGGCGGTTGCCACCCGAATCAAATTTTACAAGGAAGGCAGCTTGCGCGAGAAAACCCCCTTCTAAAGTATCCAAAAATCCTCCCGAAGCGATATGGGTGAGGCTGGCGGTTGTTCCTGAAAGAAAAACATTACCTGAAGAATCGGTGGCAATGGTCCCAGCAAACTCATCATTCTCTCCACCGTAGTAAGTGGCCCATAGGCGATTGCCATAGCCATCAAATTTTACAAGAAAACAATCCCATCCTCCTAATGACCCTAAATTATCCTGAAATCCTGCTGAGGCGATATTGTTGGGGCTGTTGGTATTTCCTGACAGGTAAACATTGCCCGAAGCGTCAGTAGCTACGCTGTAAGCATTATCATCCCCTTCTCCGCCATAATAAGTAGCCCAGAGGCGGTTGCCATTGGCAT
>PLYJ01000006.1 GCA_003151745.1 Bacteroidota bacterium | reverse complement strand
GAATCTGCGGCTATTTTTTGCATAGAATGATTTTTATTTGAATTTTAGACAGCTTCTTAGTGAAATATGTCTAATAAACAATAACCTTTTTAACAAGCGTTCGACTGAGCGCTCTCGCCGAAGTCTCGTTATCCTGTGTTTTTAAACTCACTAAATATATGCCGCTTCCATGTTCTTTCATGTCAAGTTGTTTAGTATAAGCATCTGAAAAGCCGTCCAGCTTTTCACTATATATCATTTGACCGAGCATATTCCTAACCTCAACAGCATAGTTTGCATTAGCTGTTGCATTGATGGAAAGTGTAAACAATCCGTTATTAGGATTAGGATATATATTAACTGAAACTGATTGCTGTGTTTGACTGACAATACCTGTAACAGAGCTTGGTTTATATTGTTCAAAAGTCGTTAACGAGGAGCCCGCATTGTTACTGCCGTCTACTACATAAGCAGTTGAGTTAAATGCGAAAGCGCCCGCCAAAAATCTCGATAAGCTTGCGTTGGCTTTCATTGTCCATTTACCATTTCCTGTGGTATCATATTCCCAACAATCTTTTGTTGAGGTACCGGTGTTATCCAAGCCTGTTGCTATATAACCTTTGTTGGCAATGGAAAAAGCCACAGCCCAAATTCTTTGGCTTCCGGCAAAGTCAGCTTTTGGAAGCCAGGTGTTGGTAGTTTGGTCCCATTCATAGAAATCCTTCAATGCAGTTGAATAATTAGCATCTGATGGAGATCCGGTTCCTATATATCCTTTATTTCCGATTGAAAAACCAACAGCAGCATACCTACCAGATGCAGGTAAATCAGCCATTGCAGCCCATCTGTTAGAAACAGGATCGTACTCCCAAAAATCATTCAATCCGGCACCAGTGGCACCGCCCATACCAACGTATCCTTTATTTCCTATTGTAAAGGCGACAGCATCATAGCGAGCTATTCCGCCAAAATCAGCTTCTTGAGTCCATACATTAGTTAGCGGATCATATTGCCATATATCTTTTAATGGTCCATTGTTATTTGTCCATCCTGTACCTATATATCCTTTGGTGCCAATTGAAAATCCAACACCTCCTGCCCGAGCGAGGCAACCTTGAGGAAGAGTGTCTATTTTTGACCATGCATTGGTAGAGGAATCCCATTGCCAAACATCATTGTAACCGTTAAAAGTTTGATCACTTCCAGTACAAACATAGCCCTTGTTGCCAATGGAAAAACAAAGTGGTTCTATTCTTGCAACGCCTGGAAATGCAGGCATAGAAGTCCATTTGTCCTGTGCGAAGCTTTGAATAGCTACCACGCTGAGGAGGTTCAGAATCAGAATTATTTTTTTCATAACATAAATTTTAAATTTGCTTTAATGCTTGCCATTGCCGGTTTATATTTTAAACATTAATATGAAATTTGAAGGTGCTTGCTAGCCTTTTTTATTTGGCAGGGATTGCTTCCTCCATAGGCGGACAGGTCACCCATCACACAAACCTCTGCTTCGTTCGCAAAAACAATTAGGCCGGGTGTTTTTTATTCTTTCACAAACTTCTTTGCAACATTCCCGTTTTCCGTTTTCATTTGAAGGAAATACATTCCGGGGGGAATATTACGAATGTCAATCTGAGCATCCTCCCCTCTCCATTGGAGAGGGGTTGGGGGTGAGGCCTCTTGCCCAAGTATATTCATTATAGAAACGATTGCCGTCCCGCAGCAAATGCGAGATGATGTCGTGTTAAGAGTAATCTGATTGGTAGCTGGATTTGGATAAATTGAAAAAGAATAATCGTTTATTAGTTCAGTTATGCCGACAAAAGTGAAATGAAATGGAGTAGATGTCGCAGAACATCCATTGCTATTAATGAATACGACCGTGTACTCACCACTTTGAGCAGGAATGTAAAATTGCCCTGTTGCTCCTGAAATTATAGTTCCATTCAAATACCATTGATTCTCTGTTAAGTCACTTGACTTAAGAGAATTATTAAATTGATGAATGATTGGAAGTACCGGATTTGAATGTATTGTAACTGATATAGTATTTGAAGGATTTGCTGAAGAGCACCCGTTTGCATTTATAACAATAACTGAATAGCTACTCGTAGATTTTGCTGCTATGCTCTGTGTTGTTGCACCATTGCTCCAGTTGTATCCGGTTGCTGCACTTGATGTAAGCACAACAGAATCTCCATCGCAAAATGTTGTTGGACCACCTGGAGTAATAACAGGTGTAGAAGGCAATGAATAGACTGTGGCGACATTCGTGGCAGTAGTTGCCGAACATCCATATCCATCGGTTATCGTTACAGAATCAATTTGCGGGGTGGAAATGATGATAGTTGATGTTGTTGCTCCATTGCTCCATAAATAAGAGTTTCCCTGAGAATTTTTTACGTTGCTGGCAGTAAGCAGTGTGCCCGGACAAAGAGCTAGAGAATCTCCGGCAGGGGTTATTGAGGCAACAGGCGAATCATAAGGGTTTACATTTACTCTAATCGAGTTGGTACTTAGGGTGCCGCAGACAGTAGAAACATTACATAAATAATTGCCTGATGTTGTAACCACAATATTCTGTGTGGTTTCCCCGTCGTCCCATAAATAACTGCTTGCGCTATCGGCAGAGAGGGTCACACTCCCCCCTTGACAAAATGAGGTCGCGCCACCTGGTGAAATTGTGTAGTTAGACGCTATCACTACACTAATTACGTTTGAAGTTATGTTTCCACAACCCGTAGTAACATTACATGAATAATTGCCTGCTTGCCTGACCACAATACTCTGTGTGGTCTCCCCGTCACTCCATAAATAAGCGCTGCTGCCCATGCTATCTGATTCAGTTAAAGTTACGGAGTCCCCGCAAAAGAAGTAAGTGGCGGAAGAAGCATTGATGACAACAGAAGATGTTATACTTACGCGAATTACGTTTGAAGTTATGTTACCACAACTCGTAGTAACATTACATGAATAATCGCCTGCAGCAGTAACCGTAATGCTCTTTGTAGTTTCCCCGTCACTCCATGAATAAGCGCTGCCAAGGTTATTTGATAGCGTTACCGACCCGTAGCAAGCAAACGAAGTGGTGGAGGAAGCATTGATGACAGGCACGCATGTTAATATATCGGATAATTTTCTTTTCCAGGCGCCAGCAGTATTAGTACCAGCAAAAATATTCGTTCCGAATACAAGTAATGAAGTAATATTAGTATCTGTCAAACCGTTATTCACCGCCCTCCAGTTTGACACGATGGTATCGGTAGATAAAAATACACCGCCACCATACGTGGCCGCTAAAATATTGGAGCCGGTTATTGCTAATGACATAATATTGGAGGTTAACAAACCGTTATTAAACGCTGACCAGGTTGAACCGTTGTTGGTGGATAAATATGCCCCTCCGCCAGACCCCACAAAAATATCCGTATCGCTTTTGGCGAATGAAGTGATTGGACCAATAAGAGAATAGTTATCAATCTCCGTCCAGCTTGACCCGGTATCGGTGGATAAATTTACATAGCCTCCAAGAGTTCCGGCAAAAATATTAGTTCCACTTACAGCTAACGCAGTAACATTGCCACCTGCAAACCCATTATTAACAGCTGTCCAGCTTCCGCCATTATCGGTAGATAAAAAAACACCATTTCCAGAAGTTCCTGCGAAAATATTGATACCCAAAGCAGCTAGTGAAGTAACATTGGTGTTCGACAAGCCATTATTAACATCAGTCCAGGTCGTCCCATTGTTAGTAGATAAAAATATACCTCTGCCAGTCCCTGCAAAAATACTCGCGCCGCTTATGACTAATGAAGTAACCGTAGTATCTGTCAAACCGTTATTAACAGCAGTCCAGGTTGTTCCGGAGTCTGAAGATAAAAACACGCCACCTCCACCCGAACCCACGAAAATGTTTGTTCCGCTTGCAGCCATTGAAGTAATAGGAAAATGAGAAGGGCCATTGGTTGACTGCCATTGCGCATAAGTAAAGTTTATGCTGCCTGTAAATGCTAACAGGAGTAGAATTAGTTTTTTCATTTTGATTTTGTTTTTAAATGTTTAAGTTTCGTTTGATCCCGCATGAGCCGGTAATTAAATTAAGACAAGTTTACATGCCCCCGACCCCCTCTCCCCAACTGCACAAACCTTTCGCACAGAGGGGGACTAAGAGCCGGATGTTTTTATTCTTTTACAAATCTCCCTGTCCATCTTTCAGTTTCATTGGTAATCTGGACAAAATAAACGCCTGTGGAAAAGGCGGCCTCACCCCGACGCTCCCCAAAGGAGAGGGAGAAAGTGCTGCCGTTAAAAGCACTGGTAAAAATCTTTTCTCCCAGTACATTATATATACTTAATATACCATCATTAATATTTTTCTTAAGATAAATATTAAGGCTGTTTGTGACAGGATTGGGCGAAAGGACAATATGATTATCATTACTGTAATTCTGAATACCAAGAACAATATTAATACCCACTGAAATCTTACAGCCGTTCTTATTCGATACGCCTATATTATAATTGCCACTGTGAGAAATAAGAAGGGTTGTATCTGTTGCACCCGGAATAAGGACTGTATTATCATACCATTGATAGGAAGTGTAGGTTGAATCGGTGGAGCAAAACAGCGTATCCTGATGCTGGGTTATTACAGGAGTTAGCGGAGAAGCAAACACTTTGATAAAATTGATATACTCAATCGAGTCGGTATGGAGGGAATTGGAAGCAATAAGCTTTGCATTAAAAGTGCCTGTTGAATCATAACATACACCCTGCGGATTTTGAAGTGTGCTTGACGAAGGAATGCCGCCGGGGAAGCTCCATTGCCATGAAGTGGCATTCGTGGTAAGATCAGTATAATTAATACAAGTATAAGTACAGAATATTGTATCACTTGATTGAAAATTAGCAAAGGAGCTGCACGAAGCGAATTTTACCAGGTAGGGATCTTCATAACCGCCTCCCGAAGTATTCTGAAAGCCATCTGAAGCGATATTATTAGTATCGGGAGGAATGATTGATCCACACAGATACACGTTCCCCCCGGTAGTATCTAAGGCAAGACCTATAAGGCAATTGAATTTAACATCTATGTAGTTTTTCCCATAGTAAGTAGCGCACTCGCGATAGCCGTTGGCATCAAACTTCACCACGTATGCCGATGGCTTTTGTGAGTTTGCTTGTGGAAAAGAATCCTGAAAACCTCCAGAGGCAATGCCGCTCGTATCATTGGTCGCTCCAGCCATATACACATTTCCTACAGCATCGGTGGTTACTCTTTGTCCATTAGTCCCATTCACCCCACCATAGTAGGTAGCCCAAATGCGATTGCCAGTGGCATTTAATTTTATGAGGTAAGCATTTGAAACAGTACCTACCAAAGTATCCTGAAACCCTCCAGAAGCAATGCTGTCGGTAGAGCAGGTAACTCCGGTAAAATATACATTATCTAAAGCATCAGTAGCAATGCTCTCTACCCCATCCTCAACATAATCAGACTCCAATCCACCATAATAAGTAGCCCAGAGACGGT
>PLYJ01000025.1 GCA_003151745.1 Bacteroidota bacterium | reverse complement strand
GTCAACTTTTTTCAGGACGAGACATTTTAATAATAAGCCCCGTTACGCTGATTTGCCTTTACACTACGGACAGGTTCCTCCCTGGCTGGCACAGCGCATGAGCCTGCTTGGCGGAGCAATTATTGAAACCATCATAATGGATTATGGTAAAGACGTGGTTTTGGAGAAGCTTAGCGATCCTTTTTGGTTTCAGGCATTTGGTTCTGTGTTGGGTATGGATTGGCATTCATCCGGCACTACTTCAGTGATGGGAGCTTTAAAGAAATCGTTGAATCCCCGTTTTAGGGATTTAGGAATATATATTGCCGGCGGCAAAGGCAAACATTCACGTAAAACACCTGCTGAATTAATTGCATTAGCGGACATGACCGGCTTAAACGGAAACGAGCTGGTGAAAAGCAGCAGGCTGACTGCCAAGGTTGATAATAACGCCATACAGGATGGATTCCAGCTATATCTCCACACATTTGTAGTGACCGACAAAGGTCAATGGGCTGTTATACAGCAAGGCATGAATGATGGAAATGAAATGGCGCGGAGGTATCACTGGAATTCAGCACAAATGCAATCCTACACCACAGAGCCCCATACATCTATATATGGAAAAAACAGTGGCTTGATTTTAAACCTCACGCATGTTGATGCCGATCGTTCCAAAAATGCCATGCTGGACATTGTGAAGGAGCAGCCTGAAATGATGATGCAGAAAATACAACAGTTGATAATGCCTTCTCATCATGATGTACGGACAGAAGATATAAATTTGAAAAGATTGGGGAGCGTTCTGGGGCTTGCGCATGAGAAAGACCTTCGTGATTTTGATTCTCTTTTATTGCTTGAAGGAGTTGGTCCGCGCACGATACAATCGCTTGCATTGGTAAGCGAAGTTGTTCATGGCACTCCAACGCGATTCGCTGATCCTGCACGGTTCTCTTTTGCGCATGGCGGCAAGGACGGTCATCCTTTTCCTGTTCCTTTAAAAGTATATGACGAAACAATTCAACACATGGAGCAATCCATACAAAAAGCAAAACTTGGTAATAAGGATAAGAAAGAAGCCATAAAGAACCTTTCATGTGTGTCGCAAATGCTGGAGGAGAACTTTGTTCCTGAAGCATCCGTGGACAAGCTGATTGCGCATGAAAGAAACGAAAGCTATAAATACGACGGACGCACAGTTCACGGAAAGGCGAAAAAACCGAGACCTGACGCCATTCAATTAACCTTATTTTAGAGTCAAGGAGTATTATCTATGTTGTTTTCATGACCAGGAACGTGCGTTAAAATTATTTAATCATTTGTTTAAATCAAAATAATAAATCTATCTTTGCGCCATATTTGAATAGAATGGCAACTATCAGGAAAAAGAAGGTCGAAGAAAGTGCAGAGAAGAAAATATTGGACGCAGCCCGTAAATTATTTACAGAGAAAGGATATGATGCTATTAAAACGCGCGATATTGCTAAAGAGGCAGGCATCAACCTCGCATTGCTGAATTATTATTTCAGGAGTAAAGAAAAATTATTTGAAATAATAATGAAAGAAAATATGGGTGGTTTTATGGAAGTAATAACGGGAATAGTAAATAATGAGAAAACAAGCATAAAGGAAAAAATCGAAACGCTGGTTGCAAATTATATAGAAATGCTGACATTAAATCCTGACATGCCCTTGTTCGTTATTAACTATGCAAGGCGCGATGACCAGCGAATAAAGATGAGAGAGAAGTTCATGAATTCTTATTTTATTAAGCAGATTCACCAAGCCAGGAAAGCAGGAAAAATTGCCAATATAAACCCAACGAACCTGATGCTTAATATAGTTGCGCTGACTATTTTTCCATTTGTTGGTCGCCGTATGCTACAAAATAGTAACGGGTTAACGCCACAGCAATTTAACGAGCTTATGCAGGAACGAAAAAAAATGATTCCTAAGTGGATTGAAGCAATGTTAAAAGTAAAATGATTTTTTATCGTGATTCAAAGAATATATAAAATGAAGCAATTATTCTTAATCGGTGCAATAACCATCGTTAGCTTTTTTGCTAAGGGACAATCCCTTTCCCTCGACAGTTGTTATGCGTTGGCGAGGCAGCAATATCCATTAATAAAACAAAAAGGGTTGATTGAGAAAACAAAGGATTACAGTGTCTCCAATGCCGCGAAAGGATATTTGCCCCAGGTAAGCTTTAACGGACAGGCAACTACTCAATCCGCAGTTACGACTATTCCTGTCAATTTTCATATACCGGGAATTGATTTCAGCATTCCGACTGTCAGCAAGAATCAATTTAACGTGCATGGTGAAGTTGACCAGACCATCTATGATGGCGGAGCTATAAAGCAGCAAAAAGAATCGCAGGTTGCAAACGCACAGATACAAGAGCAAAATATTGAAGTGCAGCTCTATGCTTTGAAGGATAGGATCAACCAGATATTTTTTGGCACACTTCTTATTGATCAGCAATTAAAACAAAACGATCTGCTTCAGAAAGACCTTCAGAACAGTATTGATAAGATGCAGGCGAATGTGAATAACGGAACTGCCTTGATGAGCAGCCTGGATGAATTACAGGCAAATTTATTGCAGCAGCAGGAGAATGAAGTGAGCTTAAAGGCTTCGCGTAAAGCGTACTTAGATATGCTTGGTCTTTTTATTAATCGTTCGTTGGATGAAAATACCGTTCTCGTATCGCCTCCTTCAGTAGCTGTAACAGATAGTATATACAGGCCTGAATTATCTTTTTACGACTTACAAAAAAGGAGCGACGATGTACAGGAAAGAATATTGAATGCTGCAAATCGTCCTAAGTTTTCGTATTTCTTCCAGGGTGGATACGGTCTTCCCGGTTTAAATGGATTTGATGTTAATCCTGCATTGTTTTACATCACGGGCTTCCGTCTCAGTTGGTCGCTTGGTGGTTTATATACAGTTAAAAAGCAAAAACAATTGCTGGATATAGACAGGCAAACGATTGATGTTATGAAAGAAGATTTTCTTTTAAATACACATATCATATTAAGGCAGCAAAACGCCGATATTGTAAAATTGCAACAGCTTATAAGCACAGATAAGGAAATTATAGACAAGCGCACTTCCATTAAAAATACTGCGAAAGTTCAGGTGGATAATGGTGCGCTCACAGTACATGATTATATAAGCCAGCTGGATGCTGAAGACCAGGCAAAGCAAAACCTGCTCATCCACCAGGTGCAGTTGCTTATGGATGAATATGACTATCAAAACACATCAGGTAATTAAAATTAAATTCTATGCTGAAGAAAAAAGTATCAATTATGGCAATAGCTGTGGCAGCAGTAATTGCATCGTGCAATAACAGTGAAAAGGATTTCGATGCGGCAGGAGCATTTGAATCTGTCGAAACGATTGTTTCCACAGAATCGTCCGGAACGATCATGCAGTTTAATATCGAAGAAGGTCAGACGCTGCAACCCGGACAGTTTATCGGGTATGTGGACAGTGCACAGCTTTATTACAGAAAGCAGCAGTTGGAAGCGGAGATAGCTTCCACTACCAGTCAGTTGCCTAATATACCGACACAAGTAGCTGCGTTGCAATCTCAGCTTGCTCAGGCACAAACAAACCTGGACCGCACGAACAAGCTTTTTAAACAAAATGCTGCCACCCAGCAGCAGCTTGATGATGCCAATACACAAGTGGATATGTATAAAAAGCAAATTGAGGCACAAAAGTCAACACTTGGAATTACTTCTGCTACGCTGTCAAAAAACGTGACTCCATTGCAACGCCAGATAGACCAATTGAATGATCAGATTGCAAAATGCAAAATTATAAACCCTATTCATGGAACGGTCCTGACTAAATATGCTGAAGATCACGAAGTGGTAACACCGGGCAAAGCACTATATAAAATTGCTGAAACGGATACGCTTATCCTGAGAGCGTATATAACAGGTTCTCAATTATCACATGTAAAGCTTGGACAGACAGTAAAAGTAAGAACCGATAAAGGCGCTAAACAATATGGAGAATATACTGGCACTGTTTACTGGATATCCGACAAGTCGGAATTTACACCTAAAACTATTCCTACCAAAGATGAAAGAGCTGACCTTGTATATGCCATTAAAATAAGAGTGCTTAACGACGGATATATAAAGATCGGCATGTACGGAGAGGTGAAATTATAAATTTTAGATTATAGATTTTAAATTGGAGGCAATCGTCATCTAAAATTTAAAACCTATAATTATTCAAAAATGCCTGCGATAACTTTAAATAATATAACCAAAACCTATAACAAGAAAACTGTTCTTGCAGTGGATGATGTGTCATTTTCTGTGGAGAAGGGAGAGATATTCGGACTCATAGGACCTGACGGAGCAGGCAAGAGCAGTATCTTTCGAATGCTTACAACACTTTTACTTCCTGATACGGGCTCTGCAACAGTAGGAGGGTTTGATGTAGTGAAGGACTTTAAGGCGATACGCGGCATATTAGGTTATATGCCCGGCAGATTCTCGCTTTATCAGGATTTAACGGTAGAAGAAAACCTCCACTTCTTTGCTATGGTATTTAACACCAGCATAGAAGAGAATTACAATTTAATCAAGGATATATATATTCAGATTGAGCCTTTTAAAGATCGTCGTGCAGGTAAATTATCGGGCGGCATGAAGCAGAAGCTTGCTTTGTGCTGTGCCCTCATACATAAGCCCGAAGTATTGTTTTTGGATGAACCCACAACAGGCGTTGATGTGGTTTCAAGAAGAGAATTCTGGGACATGCTGAAACGCCTGAAAGAACAGGGCATCACCATTTTAGTTTCTACTTCCTATATGGATGAAGCAACACTGTGTGACCGCATCGGCCTTATACTGAATGGTAAAGTATTATCCATCGCTTCTCCTGAAGATACGATTAAAGCCTATCCGGAACAGCTTCACGCAGTAAAATCAGATTCCATCTATCACTTGCTTCTCGATTTGCGTGCATATCCCGGCACCATCAATTGTTACACCTTCGGTGAGTATTTACACTTGTCTATAAATACGAATGAGCAGGAAGTGAGAAAATATTTACAAGATAAAGGTCATACCAATATTGAATTTAAGGCAATAAAACCGACAGTGGAAGATTGCTTTATACGGTTATTAAAACAACAAAATGAACGAAACAGTAATAAAGACAAATAAGCTCACCAAGCGCTTTGACGATTTTGTTGCTGTGGATGCAATAACGTTTGAAGTTCACAAGGGTGAGATATTTGGTTTTCTCGGTGCAAACGGGGCAGGCAAAACTACTGCAATGCGCATGCTTTGTTGTCTTTCCAAGCCTACGTCAGGTGAAGCCACAGTGGCTGGTTTGAACGTATATGACAAACCCGATGAAATTAAAAAGAACATTGGTTACATGAGCCAGAAGTTTTCATTATACGAAGACTTGTCGGTGAAAGAGAATATCGAGTTTTACGGAGGTATATACGGATTAACCAATAAGCAGATAAAAAATAAAAGCAAAGAGCTTATTGAAAAGCTCGGACTTCTTAACGAAGCGGATAAGCTGGTAAGCTCACTGCCGTTGGGTTGGAAACAGAAGCTTTCATTTTCAGTGGCTATTGTGCATCAACCCAAAATTGTTTTTCTCGACGAACCTACAGGCGGTGTTGACCCTTCTATGCGCAGGCAGTTCTGGGATTTGATTTATGATGCTGCAGAAAAGGGCATCACTATATTCGTAACCACACATTATCTGGATGAGGCAGAGTATTGCAACCGGGTATCAATCATGGTAGATGGAAGAATTGAAGCGCTCGATTCTCCGGCGGGATTAAGAAAAACATATTCGGCGGCTACGATGGATGAGGTATTTTATAAGCTTGCAAGACAGGCAAAAAGGACTGAATAAAATGAAACAATTACTCTCATTTATCAGGAAGGAATTTGTTCATGTATTCAGGGACAGGAAGACACTTGTCATGCTTTTTGGTTTTCCAATTGTGCAGATTGTTCTTTTTGGTTTTGCACTTACCAACGAAATTAAAAATGCCAACATCGTCGTCGTGGACAATGCCAAAGATGTAGCATCGCAGCAAATCATAGATAAAATGGAAGGCAGCAAGTTCTTCCATGTTCAAAAGACACTGCTCACACCATCGCAAATAGATGCGGCTTTTAAAGAAGGCAAAATAAAATTAGCTGTTGTATTTCCTGCAAACTTCAACACCGACCTGCTGCATTTGAATAAAGCATCCATACAAGTCATCGCAGATGCTTCTGATCCCAACACTGCTGTAACGCTTACCAACTATGTTTCTTCCATCGTTACCGATTACCAAGCCCAGCTAACTCCGACCATGCAGATTCCATATACCATTCAACCGGAAGTGCGAATGCTATATAACCCCGATCTGAAAGGCGCACCTAATTTTGTTCCCGGTGTTATGGCCATGGTGTTGCTATTGGTATGCGTCATGATGACTTCCGTATCTATTGTGCGGGAAAAAGAAATGGGAACAATGGAAACACTTTTGGTGTCACCTGTCAAGCCTTTGATGATCATTATAGCGAAAGCAATTCCCTATCTTATCTTATCAATCGTTAACCTGTGCGTTATACTTTTACTTAGCGTATATGCACTTGATGTTCCAATCAAAGGCAGCATCCTGCTTCTTTTTGGTGAAAGCACACTATTAATAATGACGGCGCTTGCTTTGGGCTTGCTCATTTCCACCATCACTTCATCGCAGCAGTCAGCCATGTTTGCTTCCATGCTGGGCATGATGCTGCCCGCCATGTTATTAAGCGGTTATTTGTTTCCTATAGAAAACATGCCACTTGTATTGCAGGTCATTTCAAATATCGTTCCTGCAAGATGGTATTACGTTATTGTGAAAGCTGTGATGCTAAAGGGTTTGGGCTTCTCTTCCGTCTGGAAAGAAACACTCATTCTTGCGGGCATGACTGTATTCTTTACCGGCCTAAGTCTTAGAAACTTTAAAATACGTTTGGAATAATGAGAGCGCTGCGATTTTTATTACAAAAAGAGTTCAGGCAAATATTCCGCGATAAAGGATTTATCGGGAGACTCTTTATCGCGCCTGCCATCCAGCTCATACTGTTGCCGATGGCTGCCAACTACACAATTAAAAATGTAAACATCGCCATCGTTGATCACGATCATTCATCAGTATCGCAAAAGCTTTCTAATAAAATATTGTCTTCCGGATACTTTAAGCTTGCAGGTTACACGGACTTTAATTCCAAAGCAAGCGGGCTCATTGAAAACGACAAAGCAGATTTAGTGCTTGAAATACCTGAAGGATTTGAAAAGAACCTCATCCGTGAAAACAGCCAGAAGATAGCCATCGAAGTAAACGCGATCAACGGTGTGAAAGCAAGCATCGGCTTTGGGTATCTCAGCGGCATCATAAACGATTACAATAATGATATTCGCTTGCAGTGGCTGCAACCTCAAAGTGTTAGTGCAACACCGACTATTGATGTGGTGTCATCTTATTGGTACAACCCTTCTCTCACATACTATATATTCATGGTTCCTGCCATCCTCGTATCGCTTGTTACCGGCGTAGCGGGACTGTCGGCAGCGTTCAATATTGTAAAGGAAAAAGAAATAGGAACCATTGAACAGATTAACGTAACTCCTATTAAGAAATGGGAATTTATTCTCGGCAAGCTCATTCCCTTCATGGTCATGGGTGGTGTTGTTTTCACCGTAGGTTTATTTATTGCATGGGCGCTTTACGGCATCATTCCACTTGGCAACATCGCTTTGCTTTATCTATTCCTCTATGTATTTCTATTCGCCATACTCGGTTTCGGGCTTCTCATTTCAACTTATTCCAATACCCAGCAGCAGGCAAATTCATTGATGTTCCTGTTTATGATGGTGTTTAATATGATGAGCGGCTTATATACACCCATAGACAGCATGCCTGGCTGGGCGCAATTTGTAACTCATTTGTTTCCCGTAAGCTACTTTATTGACGTCATGCGCATGGTGGTTATTAAAGGCAGCGGACTGCATGATGTAAGGATGCACATATTGTATGTATTCCTGATCGGCTTTGTTCTTAATACGTGGGCAATATTGAATTATAGGAAGACTACGTGAACTTCGTGTTTCTTATTTTGTGTTTGTAGTTGCGAGACTATTTTTATTTGATGAGGGGAGTAAAAGCAAAATGGCTAAACTGACATGACCATTTATATATAGACTAGTGAGACTTGCAACTCCGACGAAGTTTGAAACTTCGTCGGAGTTTGTGGTCATTGCATGTCTGCTCTAAAGTTTATAAATTGCTCTTAGCTTATCACTTTTTGTGTAACCCGAACCGTCTGCCGCAATATTGTCGTCCGTCAGTTTAATTACCTGTCCGTCCTTTAATTTTAGCTGACCTTGTGTTACTCTAATTACTGAAAGCCCATTAACCTTAAAAGCAAAAGCAACATTTACTCTTGGAGCAAACTTGAGTTTGTCGTTTTTGAGTTTGTCAGTCCACCATTCTACAGAATTTTCGATTATTCCAAAATACTCTTTATGCTTTCTCTTGTTTTTATAATGCATAGAAAATGTAACTGTGTCAACCTGTGCCCATTTCTATCAACAG
>PLYJ01000172.1:16183-18529 GCA_003151745.1 Bacteroidota bacterium | reverse complement strand
TTCTCCTCCTGTATTATTTCTCCAAGTACATTTATTATAGAAATGATTGCTTTCCCGGTAACGCGGGAAGAGGAAGAAGTGTGAATAAGAAGTTGATCAGAAGCAGGATTCGGATAAAGAGAAATATAATCGTTAGTAGAAAATTCATTAATGCCTACGTTGTGGGCGATAGTAATACCTACTGAAATCTTGCAGCCGAACTCATTTGTTACAGCCACATTGTAATTGCCGCCGTGAGTAACAACGAGGAAAGTATCTGTAGCGCCCGGAATAAGGGTTGTACTATCATACCATTGATAAGAAGTGTATGTTGGATTCGTTTGGCAAAACAGCGTATCACCATGCTGTGTTATTACAGGCGTTGGCGGAGTAGCGAACGCTTTGATAAAATTGACAAACGTAAGCGTGTCGCTGCCGTCGCTATTGGAAGCAATAAGCTTAGCATCATAAGTGCCTGCAATATTATAACAAATGCCCTGTGGATTTTGAAATGTGCTTGAAGAAGGAGTGCCACCGGGGAAGCTCCATTGCCATGAAGTGGGTTCATTTATACTAAGGTCAGTAAAATTAATACATTCACTGGAACAGAATGTCGAGTCGCTTGATTGAAAATTAGCAACGGGTACAACTAAGCACTGAGTAAATTTTATCAGTTCAGCATCAAATTCTCCTCCACCAAAAGTATTCTGAAAGCCACCTGAAGCGACGCTGGTATCGGGCAAGGTAGTTGCTCCCATATACACATTGCCGGCAGTATCCAAAACAATTCTATTATTTTCCTGAATTTTATCGGTGCCGGTTCCGCGTCCGTAATAAGTAGCGCATTTGCGGTTGCCGTTTGCATCGAATTTCACCAGGAACTGCTCCCAACCATCTCCAATAACACTATCCTGAAACCCTCCCGAGGCAAGGTTGTAGGAATATAGGGTTACTCCTGTTAGCCACACTTTACCCCACGAATCGGTGGCTACTCCCCGACCAACCTCTCCCCCTGGTCCTCCATAATAAGTACCCCACAGGCGGTTGCCGTTGGCATCAAATTTTACAAGGAATGCATCGCCATAACCTGTGAAACCTCCACCAAAAGTCTTCTGAAACCCTCCTGAGGAGGCAATAACGCCACTGTCGGTGCTGGTGGTTGATCCTCCCAGATAAATATGACCCGCTGCATCGGTAGCAACGCTACTAGCATCATCTTGACCTCTTCCCCCGTAGTAAGTAGCCCAAAGGCGATTGCCATTGGCATCAAATTTTACCAAGAATGCATCGCCTCCATACATATCACCACCGAAAGTATTCTGAAACCCTCCCGAGGCAATGCCGGATGTATCAGTAGTGTATCCAGCCAGGCATACATTTCCCGAAATATCGGTGGCAACGCCAGTACTCGAGGCACCCAAAAACCCGCCTGCCGTTCCTCCATAGTATGTAGCCCAGATACGGTTACCATTGGCATCAAATTTTACAAGGAAAGCAGCCCCCCTAGAGTTCCACCACCACCATAAGTATTCAAGAACCCTCCCGAGGCAATGCTGTCAGGGCTGTTGGTCGTTCCTGCCATATACACATTACCCGTGGCATCTGTCGCAAGGCTAGAAGGCCCTGTACTTGCACCTCCTCCTGGTCCACCACCACCATAATAGGTACCCCAAAGACGATTGCCATTGGCATCAAACTTTACCAGGTATGCCACGAATTGGCTTCCAAAAAAACCATTCTGAAACCCTCCTGAGGCAATGCCGACAGTATCATAAGTCGCTCCTGCCAGGTACACATTACCCGATGCATCAGTAGCAACGCAACTTCCACTAGTCTCTAAACCTAACGTATCGCCATAGTATGTAGCCCATATACGGTTGCCATTAGCATCAAATTTTACAAGGAAGGCCTTACCGCCCACTCCGAAAGTATTCAAAAACCCTCCCGAGGCCATTCCGTTGTCGCTTGAGGTACCTCCTGCCAAATAGACATTACCCGCAGCATCTCTTGCTACGTCGTTGCCATAATCATCCCCGGTTCCTCCATAGAAAGTACCCCAGATACGGGAGTTTTGTGCTGAGACAAATTGCGGGATGAGGAATACTTTTAAAAATGTTGCTGCTATAACGAATGTAAGTAATTGTTTTTTCATTTTATTTTGGTTTTTAGGTTTCAAAGGTCGTATGAATAACAAAGCCCGTCAATAGCATAAACATGCTATTCCTGATGCTGTAAGGAGTATATATCAATGATTGCCTAAGGCTTGAATAATGAAATTCATACCCCCCTCACAAGCGGCTTTTTTGTTTTTTGCTTTGCATAGCTTAAAGATTTATCTTTGTGTCCCGCACGTGCGCATAGCCGTCA
>PLYJ01000172.1:0-16114 GCA_003151745.1 Bacteroidota bacterium | reverse complement strand
CAGCCAAGACCGCAGCAAGCTGCGGGGAATTAACCGTAGAGAGATTAAATAGACCCTTCAAAAAGCGCTTTTTTAATTGTTTTCGACAAATAGATGGACAACTTTTGAAAAGTCACGTGTAAAATTTGCAATTTCATTCAAGGAACTATCAATAACATGGCTGAATTCATTGATTTCAATAGTGCCTTTAATGAAGTCATGCATGAAATTTGCAATTTCATCTGAACCTTTATTAAAGTCATGAGTGAATTCGTTAGTTTCAATCGAACCCTTATCAGGGTGATGCGTAAGTGCATTGATTTCAACTGAACCCTTATTGAGGTTATGCGTGAATTCGTTGATTTCATGTGAGTCCTCGTTAAAGTTATGCGAGGAACCGTTAAGATAAATCGAAGCAGCATCAAAGTGATGCGAGGAATTTATAAGATTACGCATGAAATTAACGAGGTTGTACTGAAACCGGAAAGTTCATGCAAGGAATCAGAAAAGTTACGCGTGAAATTTCTGAAATTACGCGTGAAATTTTAAAGGTTATGTGAGAACTGAAAAGATGATGTGAAGAATTAATAAAGTTACACATGAAATTAACAGAGTTACGCATGAAATTGAAAAGGTTAGTCAAAAACCCGAAAGATTATATGTAAATTCAAAAGAGTTATGCATAACACTGATAAGGCTTTGCATGATTTTCGGGGGGAACGCCTTTGATTTTCGATAATCAGGGCCGAATTATGAAAGAGTTCTGGTAACGATCTGCTAATGAAAGGGAATTGCTTCAAATCCGATGTCGGAAGCCTCGCATCCTATGTCGGAGTCCTCGCATCCTTGCACGGAGTCCTCGTTTCCATGCAAGGAATCCTCGCATCCGGGGTAGGAATCCTCGTTTCCGACCATGTAATTTGCCTCAATTATGCTAAAAAGGGTTCTATCGTTAATCGTGTGAAAATAGTTTGAAAGGCGGAAAATGCACCATAGGTGCACAAGCTTGGTAAAAAAGCAATATCCACTTACTTTTGTCCGCCGTAGGTGGACTACCTTTAAAATCCTTTACCATGTCAAATACATATACTCAAATACATATTCAATGCGTTTTTGCTGTTAAATATCGGGATGCTGTTATTGATAAACAATGGCAGCACAGATTACATAAATACATTATTGCCATCGTTAATAATAATGATCACAGGCTTCTTGCTATAAATAGTATGCCCGATCATCTACATTTATTCTTCGGTATGCGTCCTGCTCAATCGCTCGCTGATCTGATGCGTATGGTTAAGGCAGAATCTTCAGAATGGATTAATAACGAGAAATTAGTTCGGGGCAAATTCAGATGGCAAGAGGGTTACGGTGCTTTTTCTTATTCCAAATCTCAAATGGATGCAGTCGTTAAATACGTTATAAATCAGCAAGAGCACCACCGGAAGAAAACCTTTAAAACCTTTCTGGAAGAGTATAAGGAGTTTTTGCAAAAATTTGGCATAGATTACCGGGAAGAATATATTTTTAAAGAGATGGAATGAAAAAGTTGTCCACCTATGGTGGACTATTGGCAGGGGGCATACTATTTTTTACCAAGCTTTGACACCTACGGTGTTTTGCAACTTTCTATTTTCACACGATTAACGATAGAACCCTAAAAAGTGCAAATTTATGCTCTTAAACAAAAAAGCTCTTCCCGATTACCCGGGAAAAGCTTGGGAGCGACGAAAAAAGTATTTTTAGAGATAAGTAAGGTTCCTATTTGTTTAAATTTTCAATATATTTTTACTCATCTGTAGTCAGTAAACTCTTTTATTTGAATCAGCTTTTCCTTGTCCAACGGTTTATTAAGGAACTTGCTTACATATTTATTGTGTTTTGCCCGCTCATGATCATCAGGACTGAGCGAAGTAGAAAGCATCAAAATAATGCAACTTTTTTTTATCAATTCGGGAAGCATTTCATATTCTTTCAGAAAGTCGAAGCCATCTTTTTCAGGCATGCGGATGTCAAGGAAAATTAATTGAGGCAGGTCTTCAGAAGTACCGGCTAATGACTTAAGGTAATCAAGCGCTACGTTGGCTGATTCCTTTAAAATTACTTCCTCTGCAAAATCATATTTTTTAATATTTCTTGAAGCTATGTAACGGTCAATTTCATTGTCGTCAATGATCATTACCTTTTTGTAACACGGTGTGTGATTTAATTCATCCATGATAATTTTTATTTATTGGGTTTGATTTTATTTATTGGGTTTGATTTATTGGTTAATTAACAGACATTAAATTTGGAAGATGGATAGTGAATGTGGTTCCTTTTCCTAACTCCGATTCCACCCTGATTGATCCTTTAAGTTTATCAATAGTTTCCTTAACAATGTATAATCCAAGACCTGAGCCGGCAGATTTTTCTGAAACGCGATAGAACATATCGAATATCTTCTCTTGATTTTCTTTATTGATACCAATGCCATTATCTTTTACGATAATGTTTGTTTCAGTATCTGAAGTATCTACTGTAACATTCACAAGCGGTATTTTAGTATCAGGATTTTGATAACGAATGGCATTGGAGATTAAATTATTCAGCACTATTTCAATTCTGCCTTTATCGGAGCAGAATGAAGTTGAATTATTTATATTCGTTTTTAGTTCCACTCTCCGGTTATTGCTGCTCATATATTTAAGGTTATTCGTAATATCATTGAGCATTTCTTTGAAATTTATTTCCTCTTTCGCTACCTCTAATCTTGAGTTTCTTGAATAGTTGAGGATGTCCTGGATAAAACTGTCCAGCTTGTTTATACTTCTTTTCAGCATCCCCAAATGTTGAAGTATTAATTCATCCTTGGTTTCTTCTTCTGATATTTGGACTACTCCGAGCATAGAAGAAAGAGGAGCACGGAGATCATGCGATACACTATATACGAAATTATCAAGTTCAGCATTTATTTTAAGAAGTTCTTTGTTCTGTTGTTTCAGTTTTTGTTCAGCCAGTTTTCTTTCAGTAATGTCCTGGGTAATACCAAACATAGGGGTCATTTTTTCTTCATTTATGCCTTTGCTCTGCTCATAAATAATCTTTTCAATTCCTTTTTTTGTAATGATCCTGCATTCGTAGGCGAACGGCTTTGAGTCAATCAATTGCTGCGAAATTTTTTCCATCACATAAGCACGGTCATCAGGGTGAACAAAATCCATGTAACCCTCATAAGTGGCTTCAAATTCAGTGGGAAGAACGTCAAAAATCCGGAACAATTCATCAGACCAGATCACCTTATTAGCAGATATATTCCATTCCCAGCTGCCCAGCTTTGCGATGTGCTGCGCCTCCTTCAGTTTTTCATCACCTGATTTGAGGTTATTACGCATGGACAACAGCGCTTGTCCCAATACATCTTCTTTGCTCAGAGGTTTGAAATCAATATCAAAATTTCTTTTACCTATTTCATTAGCATACATGGCTGATGCATAGGTTTTATCAGATAGCCGGTTGACAGCTTTGATCATTTCTCCTATCTCATCTCCGTTTGCACGATAAGATACTTTTTTGGTAATTCCTTTACTCAGGTCAATTACAATTTTCCGGATTTCATTAATGGGTTTCGTAATGATTTTGGTGAGATATACAGAAAGAAAAATGCCGATGCAAATGATAATTACAACTAAAAATGAAATGAAGCGGGTGAGAAAAAGAGATGAATCCTTGAGTTCCTTTTCTTCCCTGCTCCTGACGTCTTTTATATATGACTTAACATTACTAAGCGAATTCATCAATGCAGCAGTGCGCGGAAGCACCTGGTTTTCGATGAGAAATTCTGCATCGAGTTTATTGCCCGGGTTATCATAATCATCGAACTTCTGCAAAGCATTCATAATCTTCTTTTCAACAACAATTAATTCTTCAAAGGAGGCGAACATGCTTTTCAAACTATCCGATATGTTCTGATGATCCCAGCCCGTATTTAACTCTGTCAATCTTGTTTTCAGTGCGGGGTAATTGAATGTATGGATTTGTTTCAGGGAATCTTTATCCGCCTGGCTATATCGAAGAAATACCCAATTAGTAGAAAACATCTGAGATTGAAGCAGCAGCTTTTTAAAATCATCCAGCGATCGCAATGAAGGATCTATTACTTCTGAAAAATGGTTTGATAATGTCTTATAATTATTCAACGTAATGACGGTGTAAACGCCGTTGATAATAAATAAAAATACCAGCGCGAGAAAGCTTAACCTGATCTTTTTCTTAATACTAAAGTTCATCTTTGTGATTTATTTATTTTGAGATTACACCGATTTCAGAAAGATTACACCGATTAAAAAGGATGGTTCATTAGTTTCCCGCACGTGCGGGAAACTATCCCATCGGCGTAATCTTTCTGAAATCTGTGTAATCATCTTATTATTATTGTTATTATTTCTTTACCATCTTCTTCGTCACCATTTCACCACCGGCAATAACATTCACGAAATAAATGCCCGATGACAAACCGGAACGGTCGTTGAAGCTATAACTGTTGAAACCCTTATCTGCAGTCACTATTTCCTTGTAAACAAGAACACCTGAATTGTTAAGTATCTGAACTTCCACATTTCCGGCTGTTGCAACTCTGTAGTTAAGATTGAAATTATCGTTAAACGGATTGGGTCCGATGGTTTCGATGTCAATATTACTTTGGCTCTTGTCAACACCATTTTTCACAGCCTTTGCAGGGAAAGTAACGAACTTGCCATCGTAGTCAGTTTGTTTCAAACGGTAATAGCTTATGCCGTTCAATGGTGCATCGTCAATGGCGGTGTAATTAATCTCAGTTGTGCTGCTGCCTGCTCCCGGCTTTCTCAATACTTCTTCAAAGTTTGTTCCATCCTGCGAACGCTCAATGGTGAAATAATCATTATTAATTTCTGTTGCAGTAGTCCAGTTTAAGTCAACATGGTTGCTGTTGAATTTGGCAGTGAAAGAAAGCAGCTCTATGGGAAGTGTTCCGCCACCCCCGGAACCTTGGCTGAAATTGGAAAATGTATTGTAACCGGTGCGCTTAGTTCCTATTTGAGTACCAGTATTTTTTTTATTTATTTTAGCCAGCAGATTAACAATGTTTAAAGTTAAATTTTCTGTTCCTGTTGTATCCCAAGCATATGTGGCATCATGGCGTTTAAGGAGGGTGTAGTTGGAAGAATCGGTGGAAGAGGCATTAGTTGCTCCGGTTCCATAAGCAACAACACCGTAAGTTCCTGAGGTAAGTATGCCGGTTGGTGAAAGCGTCCAATATCCGTGATTTAGAAGCGTACTAACGGGTTTACCATTGTGAGTCAACCCTGTGGGACAGGTGCCCGGGCTGGATGCAGTAAATGAAGCTGTAATAGCGGTAACACCTGTAAGGGATGCTGTGGTAACGTTGATCAATTCATAATAGGTTGCGATGCCAACTGGATAATCATAAGAAGCCGTCGCACTTATGTTTCTGCGCAGGTTGCCTACAACATAGCTCGAATCGGAATAACCGGCAATTGATGTGGTGGCAGTATTAGTTACGGTTACCGAATCAGTTCCTGTGTTAAGATTTCCGTTTGTAAGAGTGAGCAGATTGCTTACTGAAACGTTTGCCGTAAGCGTAACATTAGCAGTATCATTGATAGTAATATTATGAACAGTGGCAGGCAAGCCATTACCTGTGTTTTGAGCAGAAGAGCCGTTATAAGTATAATTGGCACCGGTACTAAATGATCGCGTTCCGGTAACTTGTATATTACCGTTAGCGCCGGATGTTGTAATCCCTTTAGTTGAACCGATATTCAGCCCGGCGCCACTTGAAAGTGTAAAAGTGCCGCTTCCGCTTAAAATACTTGTTCCCATATCCAATATGGCGCCACTGTTAACAGTAAAATTAACAGCGGTGGAATACGTTCCGCCCGATGAATGAGTTTGCGTTCCTGAGCCGTTGAAAACAATGCTACAAGCTCCTGTTGATGACTTATCAATAGTACCGCCTGTAAAACTGTAATTGCCTGCAACGTTAAGCGTATAGTTTCCTCCGCCATCTGTGAAATGCCATGTGCCGCCAGTCATTGAAAAATTCCCACCCACATTTAAGACTCGATTACCTGAACTGGTGGTTGTTAATATACCTCCTTGAATGGTGAAGTTCCCGTTAATTACCTGGTTGGAAGCAGTGACAGTTCCAATCTGCAAACTTCCTGTGCCCGTGCTTATGACAGTAAAATTTCCCTGCAAATGAACATCCCCGACTATATCCGTTGACATAAACGTATAGTAAAGATTGAAAATACCGGTTTGATTCGGACAATTGTAAATCACATTACCCAGGTTCTGATCTTGTCCAAAAATAGTATTACCTACTATAGAAGTAACACCAATTATATTCACCGTTGATGCTGCATCCCACGTTGCAGTGGGAATAACTCCTGCCACAAGAGCAGTACTCGTCCAGTTCAATACAAACACACTATTTGCATTGAAGGCTACGACAGCACCGCTGTTTTCCGCTACCAAAGCGTTATCATTTACCTGAACTGTTCCGGTTACATTTAAATCAGTGTCTGTACCATGCGCTATGGTTAGCGTTTTTGATGAATTTATTATCAACGTACCTCCTGCGTCAACAATAAGTTGATCGGCAGTAACGCCGGCAGTGACAGTAACGGTATGTCCCGATAAAATTTCGATTACCCCATCCGCGCTGGTTGGAGTTGCCACAGCTGCTATCCAGCTTGTGCCGTTATATTTCTGCCAGGTGCCGGTGCTATTCCAGTTGCCTGATGCAGTAGTGCGGTAATCTCCGGAGGCTGGAGCAGCATGAACTAATGCAACTTTTACAAATTGAAAATAGGTAACCAAACTAAGTGTAGCGATTATTATAAATGCAGTGCTTGCAACATATACCATTCGTTGCGACATGCGCTGTCTTGGTCTGAGAACCATGCGTGATCCTCTTTGTGCTTTGTTTTTGCTTCCGAATAGTGCTTTCATATATATCAGTACCTGTTTTTGCAATTATTGCTTTATTATCTTCTTTGTTACCACCTCACCATTGAAAATCATGCTGACGATGTATATGCCGGAGGGAAGCCCCTGGTTATCGCTGAAAGAATAAGTGTTGAAGCCTTTGTCTGCGGTCATAGTTTCTTTATATACAAGCTGTCCGGAGGTATTCGCTATCTGTATTTTCACTTCCCCTTGCTTGGCAACCGAATAATTAATATTAAAATTATTGGTGAATGGATTGGGTCCAACGCTTTGCACAACTACCTGCGCATCGCCGATATTCTCTCCGATCATTATCACACAGCCGTCATAATACACAAACTTGCCGTCGTAGTCCGTTTGTTTGAGGCGATAATATATAGTGCCTTTCAGGGTTGTCTCATCCACAGCAAAGTAATATAATGTTTTTGTACTGTTGCCGGCGCCGGGCTTTGTAAGCACTGGCTCGAAGTTTTTCCCATCAGTTGAACGCTCAACCGTGAAATAGTCATTGTTAATTTCAGAAGCCGTAGCCCAGTTAAAATCAACAATAGAACGATCAGCATCATATTTAGCTTTAAAATAAAGTAACTCGATGGGAAGCGCACCGCCGCCCCCGGAGCCAATACCATAGTGAGAGAATGAAGTCAATCCTGAACGGACTGCTGTTGCAACTCCGCCGGATTCGCTTTGTGTATTGTTATTGTGTGTACCTATAGATTGCCAGGAAGACAAAACGTCATGTCTTTTAAGAACGCAATAAGCACCGGGCGAGGAGGCAGAATTAGTATGCCCCTTTTCTTTAAGGGTTACACTGTATGACCCGCCGGTCATGGTTGTATTGGGTGTAAGTGTCCAATATCCGTAATTGAGCATGTCGGTAATGGAGGCGCCATTAACAAGCAATCCGACAAGAGGAAGAAGGTTCGCAATCGGATTAGCATGAGTAAACGTGCCGAGAATATCTGTGAACCCGGTTGCACCTGACAAATTAATATTGATAAATTCATAGTTCGTTGAAGTGCCAAGAGGATAGTCATAAGAGGCAGTACCGGTCACGCTTCTGTCCAAATTACCTACAATATAACTGGAAGGAGAATAGCCGGTAACTGACGCGGTTGCCGTATTGGTTACATTTATTTGATTGGAGTTAGTGGTAAAAATGCCGCTGGTTAAAGTGAGCACATTGCTTACCGTTACTGTCTTAGTGAGCGCAAGGCCACTACTGTTATTTAATGTGAGGTTGTGAACGGTGGCCGGCAAGCCGCTTCCTGTGTTTTGAGCAGAACTTCCGTTATAGGTATAATCGGCTCCCGTACTGAAGCTGCGTGTGCCCGTTACCTGAACGTTTCCGGAAGCGCCTGTTGAAGTTATTCCGTTGGCATCTCCCATCATCAGGCCGCCGCCCCTTAGGAGGGTAAAATTACCCCCTCCTGTTAAAATGTTAGCCCCCATGCTAAGTATGGAAGCACTGTCAACGGTAAAGTTTACTGAATTGCTTATAGCACCTCCTGTCTTGGTGTATAGTTGAGTGCCTGATTTGTTAAAATAAACATTTCCTACTCCGCCATTGCCTGAGGTTTCAGTAATAGTGCCTGCTGACAGGGAAAAATTTCCTGCCACATTAAGAACTCCATTACTTGCATCATCTGTAAAATCAAACGTGCCGCCGCTAACAGTAAAGTCGTTAGCAACGGTTAATGTTCTCACAGCGCTTCCTCCCAGCCGTGCATAACCGCCTGTTTGCACATAATAACCTGCTGTATTTACAGTGGGATCGTAAAATTTAAACTGGCCTGTGCCCGTGCTGTTAATAGTTAAAGTGCCTGTAACGGTTATGGGGGCTGTAAAGGATGTGGCTATGGTTTGACCGGTACAATTCCAGGTCAAATTATAAAATGATTGATTTAGCCCTGCCGGAAGGTTACTTATCACCCCTGTGATGCTGCAGGTTGAGCCGGTGTTCCACGTTCCGGGAGGCACGGTGCCTCCATCCATATTATGCTGATAGGTTCCGCCTGAGTTGACAACGAGATATTGAGATGTGGCAGTTCCTGTTCCGCCATTCTGTATATAGGTGCCGGTATTAATCGTAACCAAACAACTTGAGTCAAGGTTGTGAACGCCGCTGCTTGCTAATGTAGTTGTTCCATTAATCACCATCGTGGAAGATGCGTTTTGACTAAGGGTTCCGTTAGTGGTCAGTGTGCCGTTCACGGAAATGTCTGTGCCAGGCCCGTTGGCAATCGTCAAGGTTTGGCCTGAGTTTATTGTTAATGTACCGCCTGCGTCAACCACCAACTGGGCGGCAGTAACGGAGGCAGAAACGGTGACCGTATGTCCGGATTGGATTTCGATTACACCGCCCGCGCTGGTTGGAGTTGCCACAGCTGCTATCCAGCTTGTGCCGTTATATTTCTGCCAGGTGGCAGTGCTATTCCAGTTGCCTGATGCAGCCGTGCGGTAATCGCCGCTCGCTGATGCTGCATGCACAGTTTCAACTTTTGAAAGCTGAAAATAAATTATTAATCCTGCTATAAGTAGCATGGAGATAGCGCTTAGCGTTACTACAGCACGCATCTTTTGACGAAGACGCATTTTGGGCTTTTCTGTGAGTTTTTGTTTATAATTCATATCATTTTTATTTAAACTGAAATTAATCTTCATATTAATATGTTTTTATTTTGCTTATTCAACGGCAATAAATTAATAGGGTTAATTTCACCGGGATCGGATAGTGCAAGAAATGATATGCTTTTCACTCACTTTTATAAGACGAAATAGCGTTTTTATTAAAAAAAGCGATTTCTAATATTATAAACAGCAAAAATGCGATGTAATATTTTTTATGTTTTTGCTTAAATAAAGTCTTAAAAAAACGGAATCTGACTGTTTAGAAGTAAAACATCGCTGAAAAGAAAAGCCAGAAAGAAAAATAGACATCCTTCATAATTTGCAGTGAATTATTGAAAAGAGTTCATTATGCAGATAATCATTACCCGCCATTCCAAATTTTTTGCTCGTTTCCATTCAAAAAGTACAGGTAATCATCAGATGATTACTAATCACCACATAATGATTACCTGTAATCACGATGTAGTTACCTGTCCCTATTTGATGATTACCTGTAACCATTACGTGATTACAGGTAATCACACAATAGTGACTACTCACCATAAGATGGTTGCTAACCATTTTTGAATGGTTACATATAACTACAAGGTAAAGTGGAGTATTTTTGCCTTTTTTACCGGTAATAAGATAATACTAACCAATTTTCCGGTATTACTTTATGGGTATATTTTAACAACTGTGGGTGAATTATGAACGAGGTCCAATAAACTATTTTATGATTTTTCATACACTTTTCTTACGTTTTGCAACATGCTATTATGCAAGTCGTTTACATTCTTATCACATTACGGCATAATTTAATGAAAAAGCTAAAACAACTGCAGTCGCAAGCAATGAAAATGAAACCTACCATCCGGGTTTTAATTTTTAGCGGTTTAGTATTAGCCACTGCCTTTACAATTTTCTTTATTTACGGTAACCCTTGGCACCCCTAAAAAATCTTACGCAGGACTGGGTATGTTAGGGGCTAAAACCGTTAGCACCACCAATGTTATCCTCAATGAGTTTACCACACTCAGCGCTTATGCTTCCGCAGGCGCTACATCCATAACAGTAGCAAGTTCAACCATGAATTCTCATGCCCGTTTTAGCGGAAACCTCGCAGCAGGTGAATTAGTGATAATCATTCAAATGCAGGGCGCTACGATGAATACAGCAACTACTACATCTTCAACATGGGGGACTGTTTCTGCTTATAATAATGCCGGAAAATATGAGTTTGACGAAGTATTGAGCGTTCCTAATTCAACCACCATTAATCTTGTTTCAGCGCTTAAAAATTCTTATACAAGCAACGGCGCTGTGCAGTTCGTTCGCATTCCGCGTTATAAAACTTTTACCATCAATTCAGGCGCGTCCATTACAACGGACGCATGGAGTGGAAGCATAGGGGGTCGTTGCCATAGAAGCTGACAGCACCACTGCTATTAATGGAACTATTAATGTATCAGGGCTTGGTTTCAGGGGAGGCAATGTGCAGCAAAATTCAACCTGTTGTACTAATGGGTCAGATAGCACAACTTATGCAACTGCAACTATAAGCAAAGCCGCAGCTAAAGGAGAAGGTATTGGCGGAGACTCGATAAATTATATCAGTCTTGGAGGACTTTACGGACGCGGCGCTCCTGCAAATGGCGGCGGCGGTGGTAATTCTCATAATGCTTCAGGGGGTGGCGGCGCAAACGGGAATAATGGCGCGGCATGGAATGGATTAGGAAATCCGGATACTAGTTCCGTTTTGACATGGAAAACAGCATGGGATTTAGATAAAGCGACAACAATATTTCACAAAAACGTTTCTTCAGGAGGAGGGAGAGGTGGATATACCTACTCTGCAAATAGTTTAAGTGCTTTAACAACTGCAACGGGTAATAGCGCATGGAGTGGCGATAACCGTTCAAATGTTGGTGGTTTAGGTGGTCGTCCGCTTACTAATGGAGGTAGTTTGGCTTTTATGGGTGGCGGTGGCGGTGCAGGGGATTCTAATAATAACTTAGGAATAAACGGCGGCAACGGTGGCGGAATCGTTTATCTTCTTAGTGGTGGCGCAGTTACAGGTACGGGTACTATCAATGCTAACGGAGCAAGTGTATCAGCATCAACAACTCCAAGCGATGGTTCAAATCCAAACGGTGATGGATCAGGTGGAGATGGCGGCGGCGGCACCGTTATCATATATACACCTGGAGCAGCCATCAGCAATCTTACTATCACTGCTAATGGCGGTGATTCTTTAGAAGCTGAAGGCGCAGGCGGCGGCGGCGGTTACATTGCAACAACAAATACAAATAGTTTAACCCTTAGCGTGAACGCCGGCAAAGCGGCACAACCAATTCTCTTTCACTAACGGAATTTTTACCTAACGGAGGAACAAAAGGAGCTATCGGGGTAAAGGCATTAAACCCTCCTAATCCTTATACAGGCACAGTGAAGTTACCAATTGAACTGGTGACCTTTTCAGCACAGGAGAAAGATAATACGATAGAGCTATATTGGACCACTGCATCAGAAATAAACAACGATTACTTTACGCTCGATAAAAGCTCAGATGGTTATGATTTTATACAACTGGCGAAAGTAAAAGGAGGAGGTAACAGCACAAATATTATCAACTACTCCTATACCGATGAAGCTCCGTTAAAAGGAGATAATTATTACCGCCTAACACAAACAGATTTTGACGGCAAATCAAAAACATTTGATCCAATACATATCAGAATGAACCAGGTGATTTCAGGAAACACGCTGATTGGAATAAGCCCTGTGCCGTTTAATGATCATCTGAAAATTGATTACTCGGTCAATACTCACGACACAATAACCTTCGACCTCATCAACAGCGCCGGGCAGGTTATTAAATCAAGACAGGCTGAGGCAGGCTCAGGAGTAAACTCTTTTATTTTTGATGATGTCTCATCCTTATCTCACGGAATATATATAATAGTGATGAGGCAGGGAGATGCTATGGCAGGCACAGTGAAAGCTCTTAAATTATAAACAATTTACTTCCGCATTTTGGCAATATATTTTCCTACTTCTTTTCCCACCTTCGCATAGCATTCTTTTATACGGTTAGAAGGATCGAAATCATAGTCGCTGTCAAATACAACATGTCCCGGTACCTTATCAAGATAGCCTTTCGCCATTACTTTTCCACTCTCTTTTTCAATCCAATAAAAATCAAAATTACAGGAAGGATCCACCTTCATCACAACAGCATTAAAGCCCGGTTCCGTCATGTCTGTATGAACAACGAGCGTATATTTGGCATCGGACTTGTCTTTTCCTGCAGTCATTCCTGTCTTCTCTTTAAATAAAACTTTATTAATCAACTCTTCAAACATAGGTTCATAAATACTTGCCCTGTTGCTCACCCATTTCTCAGCCCAGCGGTCACCTTTGCCCGATTGTTTCTTATTATAAGCAGCAACTTTTTCACTTACGTAATCTGCTTCGTGCTTCTTACCTACAAACATGCTGTCGTAAGTATATTCAATGTTGATAGACTTCACTCCTCTTAAAAAGGATAACGTTTTATCTCCATCAGTACATTTTTGTCCTGACGCACCAGGAACAGTAAATATAGCAACGACAAAAGCCACTGCCATTATTAGTTTAATGTTTTTTAGTTGTTTGTTTTTTAGTTTCGGGCAAATATATAAGAAACTCTTAAAGATTCAAATAAAAAGAATAATTAGCAGGTAAATGCATCAAATTTTGCAGCAAGTATTCCTCACGCTCTCTTTTCTTCATTCAAAATATCATCAGATCCAACGTGAAGATCGCTTAAAGCCATAATGATTGAAGCTAATAAAGTGTTTCGTATGTTTGAAGCGCGGAAGTTGAACGTACTTCAAAAATCATAAACGGATATTAAGAAATGAAACCACATACCAAAGAAACGCTGGACGTACTGACTCCCGAACATGCACTCGACATTTTAAAAGAAGGAAACGAACGGTTTGTAAACAACATCAAAGCACACCGCAACTTACTGCAGCAGGTGAACGAAACATCTTCCGGTCAATTTCCTTTTGCTGCCATCTTGAGCTGCATTGATTCAAGAACCTCGGCGGAACTGATCTTCGACCTGGGCTTAGGTGACATATTAAGCATTCGCATTGCAGGAAACATTTTAAATGAAGACATACTGGGCAGCATGGAAATGGCTTGTAAAATTGCAGGCTCCAAGCTCATCGTTGTTCTTGGTCACACGCGCTGTGGAGCTATTGAAGGCGCATGCGATAATATTGTTTTGGGAAATTTAACTGCCCTGCTCAACAAAATAAAACCCGCCATCGAGCAAGAAACCGAAACCAAGACGGAACGTAATGCAGGCAATAAAAAATTTGTAGAAAGAGTAGCCGCAAATAATGTCTTCCTCACGGTGCAAAAGATTAAAGAACAAAGCGCACTGTTAGCCGAAATGGAACAATCAAAACAAATCAAAATCATTGGCGGCCTCTACGATTTAGATACCGGCAAAGTAATTTTTTATGAATAACTCCAAGGCCTTCTTAAACTTCTGCCAGGTTATTTTTTATCGCTGGCAGAGCCACGTTGCTTTTTAGCGCTCCGTTTTTTCACGTCTGCTGACGCATTGCCACCTTCATTGGTAATGCCCTTTTCTGCATCTTCGGTTGTGAAGCGGTTTTCTGCATTGGCTGTGGAGACTTCTATACTGTCTTCTTTCGTTGATTTGCCTGCAGGAGAAGAAGAAGCCTTCGCTTCATTTTTATGCTTTTTCATTTAAAGAGATATTTTTAAATGTTTTAGAAACTGTTTAGAATTGTTTTAAAGAAAATACATGCCACAGATTCACAGATTAAATAAGAACAAATTTATTGAAAAATAATCTGTGAATCTGTGGCAATTTTTCCTTCTTTAGAATTATTCTGATTTTAATTTTAAACAGAATCTTAATCTTACAGTTTTAAATACTCATACTGAAACGATTATCAGCCTATACGATGGCACGCTTTTTTAACAGTGTTCATATAATATAATATATATAAATTCACTTAAAACCTTAAAAATTATGGGAAGTTTATTGTATGCAATCGCTGTTATCCTCATCATTTGCTGGGCCATCGGGTTCTTTGCTTATGGTGCCGGTTCCTTAATTCATCTTCTTTTAGTAATTGCTTTGATTGCAATTATTTTAAGAGTTATACAAGGCCGGAATCCCCTTTAACAGATTTTCGTAGTTGTAAAAAATCCAGGTGAAATTTTAAATTCCACCTGGATTTTTCAACCTGCGGCGGTGATTAATCTTCTTTATCTTTTGACTTCACATCATTTTTAACATCTTTAGCTGCTTTCTTAGTTTTATGCCCTACTGTTTTGGCAGCCTTTTTTGTGCCATGAGCCACTCCCTTGGCTACTTTGGTAGTTCCATGCCCCACTTCCTTTGCCCCTTCTTTAATTTCGGTTTTAGGTGGAGGATTCCTTGGCGAATCCTGACTATAGGCATAACCGCCTGCTAATACTAATCCTGCGCTGAAGAGAGCGCCAATTGCATATTTCAGTTTGTTTTTCATAATTTTATATTTTATTTATTTAATGAATTACTGATAAAAAAGTGTGCCAAATGGAATAAACATTTCCGGTGTAAAAAATTTTATGAGTCAATTACCACCGCCAAAGGGGGTGGCTTGAAAGAATGGCTCAAATAGCTATAAGAGGTAATAAGGTTAGGTAAGGAGAGAGAGTTACGTTTTTTACTAAGGTTAATAATATTGCCATGAATGAACCTTAGTAACCTTAGTAAAAACAACGAATCACCCAAGCACTCAACCTTATTAGCTTATTAAGAAGACAAAAAGGTATAACCATAAGAACATATCCACCGTCAAAGACGATGGATTTTTAAGTTGAATTAAAAAGTTGCTGCAGATTTAAGGATTAAAAATATCACGATGTTTTTTAAAATCCCGTAATCCTTTTTAAAAAATGACAGAGTTTTCTTATATAATTTCGACGTTTTTAATAAAACAGCGCCTTATAAAAAAGGCAGTCATGCAGTATGGCACAACCGCTTTTTTGCTTTTATACTTATGCAAAATTAAATTCCGTTAATTTGCATTTGAACGAAGTTTTCTTACTTTCGTCGGAGTTCAGAGTATATACTATAAAAGAGATTCAGCATGTGTAACGCCGGCGAGGATAAACAAACCTCGACGGCGTTCATCTTGCAAATGGCGCAAGCACTCCCAAAGCTTGCAGTTGTAAGAAAAGACCATGAAAGTGAAGGTGAAAATGCCCTTTCTTCCTGTTTTTAACTCAAAAGTGATGTCACACCACGTGGTGGTGGTGTAACATCACGCGGTGGTGTTGTAACATCATGCGGTGGTGTGGTAACATCACGCGGTGGTGTGGTAACATCACATGGCGGTGTGGTAACATCACGCGGTGGTGTGGTAACATCACGCGGTGGTGTGGTAACATCACGCGATGGTGTGGTAACATCACATGGTGGTGTTGAAGCATGTACCTTCCTAAAAAAACCTTA
>PLYJ01000273.1 GCA_003151745.1 Bacteroidota bacterium | reverse complement strand
ACTTTATTTTCATTGTTGACTATTGATTTATAGTCAACTTTTTTCAGGACGAGACAATCTAAGGATAACCGCTATCAGTGCAAGAAATTGGCGAAGCTCCAGATAATTTTAAGCTCGAACTTTTACGTTTGCCAAAACTCATTGGGCAATACGCAAACAATAATGAAGGTGACAAGAAAAAAGAAATTCTTTGTTGATGCCAAATCAACAAAGAACAAACTTTCAGGATTAAACGCTGGAAGATTAGCAGCGCACAGAAATAAAATTGGCGGTACATACACAATAGTAATAACACCAAGATATGTTCCTGCTGTTTTGACTGACATCAAAGCAACTCCAATTGTAATTATAAGAGCAAGCACCTTTTCCGAATATCTCTACAACTGCATTGACAACGATGTAAGGCAAATTGATTACAAAGAATTTGACGACATCATAACTACAAATTTAGGTTCAGACATAAGTAAAAATATATCAACGCTGACTATAGAAAAGTTTGCTTCTAAAAGCTAAAAAATGATTACCATAACTAACGAAAATAATAATAGCCTTATGGCTAGATATCCCGACAAATATTTCGACTTAGCCATAGTAGACCCTCCTTATGGTATTTTAAACAAAACAAAACGAGGCGGTGACTATAAGTTTAATATGAAGGAATATGGCAAATGGGACGTTAAGCCTGACATTGAATATTTCAATGAACTTTTCCGTGTCTCTAAAAATCAAATAATTTGGGGCGGAAATTATTTTGGACATCTATGGACAAAAAGCCCATACAATAAAGGTTTTATAATTTGGGATAAAAATCAACCTGAGACTCTTAACAATTTTTCTATGGCAGAAATGGCTTGGACTTCAATAGACAAGCCTTCCAAAATATTTAAGTATAGCGTTCGGAAAAACAGAGACAAAATTCATCCAACACAAAAACCTATTGCACTTTACGAATGGCTATTAAAGATGTATGCTAAACGAGATGATAAAATTTTAGACACTCATTTAGGAAGTGGGACAATTGCCATTGCTTGTTATCATTCAGGGCATAATCTAACAGCATGTGAAATAGATGAGAATTATTACAAAAAGGCATTAAAAAAAATTAAGCAACATGTTCCCGATGAGGAATTGAATATTAAAGAGCCCCAAAAATTTAGTATTACTTTATCAACACTTCATGATAATCCTACAAGTGAACATTATAAAATACAAAAAGAACAACTACGATTTTTTGATGATGTAAAGGGCAAATATTCTAAAACTCCTAAAAAAGTTATAATAAAATAATTTTTTCTCTGCTGCGCAGTGATTTGTAATCCTGCGCTTTTGCAAATGAAACTGTTAAAGAAAGTTAAAAGTAGCAGGTTGGGTGAAAAAATCTTCCATAATCTAAAGCAATACCATTATCTTTGGGCGGTTAAACAGTATGAAATACTTAGATAAAAAACCCGCCATTCTTTTGCTTGCAGACGGAACCGTTTTTAACGGCAACGCGGAAGGTTTCATCGGCACTTCCACCGGTGAAATATGCTTCAACACAGGCATGACAGGCTATCAGGAAATTTTTACTGATCCGTCTTACTTTGGTCAGTTGCTGGTTGCCACGCATGTGCACATCGGCAATTACGGCATTCATAAGGAGGAAGTGGAAAGTGATTCCATCAAAATTGCAGGTTTAATTTGCCGTAGCTTTAATGTTAACTATTCGCGCAAAGATGCTTCTTTATCCATCGAAGAATATTTTAAAAAGCAGAAGATTGTTGCCATTTCGGATATAGATACGCGCGCAGTGGTTCGTCACATTCGCAGCAAGGGTGCAATGAATGCGATTATATCTTCTGAGATTACAGATATTGCTAAGCTAAAGAAAGATCTTGCGAAATGCCCGCCCATGGAAGGGTTGGAGCTGTCCTCTAAAGTAACATGCAGCAAGCCTTATACTTTTGGTAATGTAAACGCACAGTATAAAGTTGCTGTGCTTGATTATGGCGTAAAGAAAAATTCGTTGAGAAGCCTGGCAGCGCGCGATTGCTATATAAAAGTTTTTCCTTCAACAACAGCCTTTAGTGAAATCAAAGAATGGAATCCTGACGGAGTGCTTTTAAGCAATGGCCCCGGTGATCCTGCTGTGATGACAAAAGAAGTGAACACGGTAAAAGAAATTCTTGCAGATAATATTCCTCTTTTCGGAATTTGCCTTGGACATCAATTGCTGGCTGAGGCTTGTGGAATAAAAACCTATAAGATGCATAACGGACACCGTGGCATCAACCATCCCGTGAAAAATATAATTGTAGGGCATTGTGAAATCACTTCACAGAATCATGGCTTCGCAATAAAGAAGGAAGACGTTGAAAAATCAGATAGGGTAGAGGTAACACATATCAATCTGAATGACGGCACCATCGAAGGGCTGCGTGTTAAGGACAAAGTGGCTTTCTCCGTGCAGTATCATCCCGAATCAGCGCCCGGTCCGCATGACTCCACTTACTTGTTTGACGACTTTGTTCAAAGCATGAGCAAGGTGATGAAGGAGCAGGAAGCTTAAACGGTTTACAGTTTACTGTTGACGGTTTACCGTTCAGCACTAATCAACATTCTTGCATAACCGTAAACTGTAGACCGTAAACCGTAAACGTTAAAATGAAACCTTCACAAACCGCAGTTTTCCCTCTCGCAAAGCAGGCATCACGAGTTCATCTTCGGCAATTTGTTTTCCTCCCATCGGTATTGAAAGTATTTTTTCGTCTTCGTTAAACAGAACATCGGTCTTTTGTTCTCCGCTGCTGTTGATGGTTGATAAAAGAATGGAGGGATTATCTCCTATATATTTGTTGTAAACGAAATACATCTTGTTCGCATAAATGTCACTGCAATAGGAGCTGTAATAACCACCGTCATCGCGGCTTTGCTGGTCTTTTGAAATGACATCGCTCCATAAAATGCTGCCATCGGGGTTTACTGAAAGAGCAATGATGTTGCTGTACAAATAGTAGCGGTGAGTAATATACATCCGTGTGAAATAATCATAATAAGAAGAATAGGTACTCGACACTCCTTCAGCAATAATTACAGCTCCGCCATCTCTTCTCAGAATGATACGGTTGATGGAATAATTTACCAATTCTGAATTATTATTATTCCTTTTTATTTCTCCCCGAAACTTCATTAGGAAATTAGCATCGAATGTGGTGGTTCTCACTTCCGCTTGCTGCACTGTATCGGTGCGCAAAGCATAATAAAAAGTTCCGTTAATGGAATAGACGCTCCCTGCAGAATAAAATCCTGCCACCACAATTTTATGATTGATGTTGTCATACACAGGAGAAGCGCCGATAATGAATTTCTTACCTCCCGCGGATGCAGACGAAAGATTGATTTCTTCTGAACGTACTTCACCGTCCGGGTTATCGCCGTGATATATAACATAAAAGCTTTCGCCGGGGTCTTTCGCTTTTTTATCATTGGTGTAGTGTATGCCGAATAAATAAAATCCTCCTTCATTGCTCAACACAAGATTTTCGGAAACAAATTTCTTCTCACTGAAAGGAACAGTAAAATCTTTTTTGTAAATTATAGCAAGCGATGCATCCGTTATCACTACATGGTAGCTCTGCTCCTCCTTATTGGCAGGCAGGTTTTTATAAGCGCAGGCAATGCGGTTTTGATTTTGCGAAATAAACACATCAGGCTTTTCTTTGCCGTCAATCTTATCATAAATTGTTTCAGCAATAGCTTTTGATGAATCGGTGTATTCACCACTTCTATTCACATACTGACCGAAGATGCGATAAACCTTTTGTTTTTTATCAGCAAAAGAAAATGTAACCAGTACTCTTTCATTCACCATGTTTACGGAAACAATTCTCCCGTCTTTTATGGGCGACTCCAATTCATGCGTCCACTTTAATGCCATCTCGTCAGTAAAAAAAGAAATGCTGTAATGGCGTCCGCGAAAACCGACTCTGTCTCTTTCATCTTCAAAAGAAATATTGCTTTTCAACACATAAAATCCTTCTTCATTTTGTCCGATGATTTTCACATAATCATAATCCTTATCTGTAATGACAGGTGACCACTTAATCTGCTGTGCAGAAATGGAAACGCCACAGAAAAGGAAAAGTAAAACGTTGAGGTATTGTTTCATTAGGATTGCCTAAAAACGAAGATATGATGCGAAATTACGAAGTTCTTGGCGTAAGCAGTGGAAACACCCTTTTATTCTTCAATTTGACCGAAATTTAAGCAATTAAAACAGCCTCAAAAGGCAATAGCCATATAGCTTTTGGGATGATTCTTATTTGTGTAAAATTAAAGACATCACTACTTTCGCACCCCAATTAATTAAAACCCAATAATCCAATGAGTGAAATAATGACAGAATCTCCGTCTCTTCAGAAGAAGATTGACAGTTTTATGCAGCGTGTTATTGCTAAAAATCCGGGCGAAAAGGAATTTCACCAGGCTGTTTTGGAAGTAGCTGAAACAGTTATTCCTTTCATTCAGGATCATCCTCAATATGAAAAAGCAAAAATACTGGAGCGCATGGTTGAGCCGGAAAGAGTCATCATGTTTCGTGTGCCTTGGATTGATGATAAAGGAGAGTTCCAGATCAATCGTGGATTCCGTATTCAAATGAATAGCGCTATCGGTCCTTATAAAGGAGGACTTCGCCTTCATCCTTCTGTTTATATAGGTATATTGAAGTTTCTTGCTTTTGAACAGGTTTTCAAAAATAGCTTAACTACGCTGCCAATGGGTGGTGGAAAAGGCGGCTCTGACTTTGATCCTAAAGGCAAATCGGATAATGAAGTGATGCGTTTTTGTCAAAGCTTTATGACTGAATTATTTCGCCACATCGGTGCTGACATTGATGTGCCTGCAGGTGATATTGGCGTAGGCGGAAGAGAAGTAGGATTCCTTTTTGGACAGTACAAGCGCCTCAGTGGTTCATTTACAGGTATTCTTACCGGCAAAGGAATGCAATTTGGAGGAAGCTTAATCAGACCCGAAGCTACAGGTTATGGTTGCGTTTATTTCACAGAAGAAATGCTGAAGACTAAAGGACAATCAGTAAAAGGAAAAACAGTTGTGATTTCCGGTTCAGGAAACGTTGCTCAGTATGCTGCTGAAAAGGTTATTCAATTAGGCGGCAAAGTTGTTACACTAAGTGATTCTGACGGATATATATTTGACAAAGATGGCATTGATACTGATAAACTGAACTTCATCATGGATTTGAAGAACAACAAACGTGGCAGGATTAAAGAATACGCTGCGAAATATAAATGCGATTTTGTTGCAGGGAAAACTCCATGGGAAGTGAAGTGCGATATCGCTCTTCCTTGTGCCACTCAAAATGAATTGAATGGTGATGATGCTGCTACATTACTTAAGAATGGCTGCATTGCAGTGGCTGAAGGTGCTAACATGCCAAGTACACCGGAGGCAGCTGAAGTGTTTATAAAGGCAGGTACGCTGTATGCGCCGGGTAAAGCTTCTAATGCAGGAGGTGTTGCAGTATCGGGTCTTGAAATGAGTCAGAACTCTTTACGTCTTTCATGGACACGTGAAGAAGTGGATCAACGCTTACATAAAATCATGAGCGACATTCACACGACTTGTGCTAAGTACGGAAAAGACAAGAACGGTAGTATCAATTATGTGAAGGGTGCTAACATCGGCGGTTTTGTGAAGGTTGCTGATGCGATGATTGCGCAGGGACACGTCTAAAAAATAAAATCTGCAGTTTGCAGTGCGCAATGAACAAACTTCAGAATGTACTGCAAACTGCCGACTGAAGACTGCCAACTTGTCTTTTTTAAAGCCCGAACAATCCCTTATTCAGCGCCATCAGCGCATCTTTCTTATAAACAGTTTTTACGAGAACAGAAATATTGTTCTCACTGCCTCCGTACGAAATCATAGAGATGGGAATACTTTTCAATGCATCTAAAATTCTGAAAGCGTAACCCGGTTTTTCAAGAGCGAAGTTTCCCACCACGCAAACAATAGTTTGATCCTTATCCACTTCAATGCTGCAAAAACGTTGAAGCTCCGTTATTATTGCCTGCAGGTTTTTTGCATCATCAATAGTGACAGAAACGCCAACCTCAGAAGTAGTAATCATGTCAATAGAGGTTTTGTAACGCTCAAAAACTTCAAACACGCTGCGAAGAAAACCATAAGCTAAAAGCATTCGCGTTGACTTTATCCTTACAGCGGTGATGCCATCCTTTGCTGCAACAGCAGTGATTCGATCGGTAATTAATTTATTACTGATAACAGTCCCCTTTGCTTCCGGTTGCATCGTGTTGAGCAGCCGCACCGGAACATTTCTTTTCTGCGCAGGAAGCACACAGGTGGGATGTAAAATCTTAGCGCCGAAATAAGCCAGTTCAGCAGCCTCATCAAAAGAAAGTTCAGTAACAGGAAACGTTTTGTCAACGATTCGCGGATCATTGTTATGCATTCCGTCAATGTCTGTCCATATTTGAATTTCTTCAGCATTCAAAGCGGCTCCTATGATGGTTGCAGTGTAATCACTTCCTCCCCGTTTCAGGTTATCTACATCACCGGAAGCATTTCGGCAGATGTAGCCTTGGGTGATGAATAATTTTGCCAAGGGATGTTTTTCCAATGCTGCTTTGAGAAGTTCTTCAACGAGACTTAAATCGGGCTCTTCCCTGTTATCTATGCGCATAAAGTCAAGGGCAGGAAGCAGGACAGAATGAATGCCAATTTCTTCAAGGTAAAAATGAACCATGGCGGTTGACAAAAGTTCTCCTTCGGCAAGAATCGCTTTTTCTCTCTTAGCGGTAAAGTTTTCTAACGTGAGCGAGCGGATAAATGCAAAATGATTTTTTACAAGCTCTTGACCCTTCTTCAAAGAAGACTCTTTAGAATAAAGCTCTTTTAAAATTCCTTCATATTTCTTTTCAAGCGAATTGATGAGACCGTTTGCTTTGTCAACATCACCAACATATAAAGCGTTCGAAATTTCAACCAGGTTGTTCGTAGTGCCGCTCATGGCTGAAAGCACTACGATTTTTGGTTTCTCATCAGCGATAAGAGAAACTAGGTTCTTCATCCGCTCTGCTGAGCCAACCGATGTGCCGCCGAATTTTAAGATTTGCATGGACGCAAAAATAGTTATCTAAGCTTAGAAAAAATGGAACGCGGATTTTTTATGATAATTATGATTTACGCTGATAAAATCTTAATTAATCTTAATCATCTTGATAATCTGTGTTCTAAATTGCAAAGGAAAGAATCAAAGATCCCACACTGATGTTCTGCGGCTATGGATGTATGATTTCATCTTAAGCCAAAAAGCAAGAATCATGTAAATGATAAGCGGTGAGCCGATCGTGAGAAAAGAAGCATAAATAAAAAACAAACGGATAACAGAGGATTGCATGTGCAATTTCTCGCCAATAGCAGTGCAGACGCCGAAGGCGCGTCTTTCAAAAAAATTCTTTATTCCTTGTATTAAATTCATGGAACTTGTTGTATCAGCTTGTTTCCGATACTGCAAAGTAAGCAATTTTTTTCGTTGCAATAAAGGTTTTTCAACTGTAGCAACGCCTGTGCATGGCCTGCATGCTGTGATTTAATTCCAAATGATTGCCATTTTTTAATCACAGCATTGCTCTCCGGCTTTAGCTCTTCCATCCACCTGATAGCCCTTTCCTTATGTTCTTCCGAACCTCGTTGAACACCGTAGGCGAAAAGAAAGGGAATAATGGTGTTAATGATGATATTATCAACGGCTGCTTCTCCTAATTCTTTTTCACTTTTAGTCGTGGATGATTTATCAAAAACGTAATGCGTGTTCCAATAAGGAGAAGAACTAACAGTAAACATCGCCTTAATCTTTTTTAAAGAAGTCCCTTCAATAATTTGTGAAAACAAATGCGATGACTGATGAATCAAACTTGCAAATTGCGAAAGACGAAGCATAGAGAAGTTAGCTGGGCGCAAGCGCAGAAATTTCCATTGATGCAGCATCAACGGCTTCAACTTAAATTTCTTTTGAAGAAACCTGAATTCTTTTTGAAGCTGTAAGGGATATTCGTCTTTGAATTCTTTTTCAAGCATTCCTGCAACACCAAACAGCAATGCTTCTACCTGAAATAAATTGTTTTTATGCTTGCCGAGATAAGCCATAGGCAATGATTTGGCAAGCATCTCAAAAGGAAGGGCATTCAGCTTGAAACCGAAATTCTTTGCAAGCAATTGATAAAAACATTCTTCCCAACTATTATTGCCAAGATGAAACGCTTCAATAATTATTTGTGTTTTCTGCTGCAAACGTTCTGCAAGCAACCGGTCGAGCCAATTGTAGATAGTGAAAGAATCAACCTCATTAATCTTATTCTCGCATGGAATCCATTTATCACTTTTAATCAATGATTCATAGTTCTTCCATAAGCTCTTGTTGAATTTATTTTTTAACTCGAGGGTAGGAATAGGGGAGGAGTTGTTTCTTGATACCGGCTTATCATCTTCATACACGACGTGAAGAATAATATTGTCATAAGCCTTGTCATGCTGATGTGAATGCTTTTGCCAGTCGGATGATTTCAAATGAATCTCCACATTGCCCGCCCAGAATGTAGTTCCGATTTTTAAGCGTGCATTAAAGAAATCAGGACCTGCATCTGCATTGTGTTGGCCGACCTTAATTACCTTTAATGATTCCCCTTCAGTTGTTTTAATGTCTAACTGATTGAACAGTTTAAATTTCCATAAATAGTGAAGGAATGCTTCTGTCATTCTTTTTGGGGATTGAGGTAATTAAGGTAATTGGGTAGGTGCCTTAATTAATTACCCTACTTACCTCATTTACCTTAATTACCTTTTGTTCAGAAAAGTCGCCATTTCCTTTTGCACCTTCTCCGCCTCTTTAGCCGCTAGTTCCGCAAAGTCTTCTCCGTTGCCGGCATAAATAATCTGCCTTGAAGAATTCACGAACAGTCCGCATTGCTTATTCATTCCATGCTTCGATACTTCTTCCAAACTTCCGCCCTGCGTTCCTACTCCCGGCACTAAGAGAAAATGCTCAGGAACAATTTCGCGTATTTCAGTCAGCATATCAGCGCGTGTTGCGCCAACCACGAACATCAGGTTATCCGGGGTGCCCCAGTTCATTGTAGTGCTGAGTACTTTTCCGAATACTTTTTCAGCACTGCTCACGCCACGTTGGTTTGGAGAAGGATCATTTTTTAATTGCAGGTATTGAAAATCCTTTGCTCCCTCGTTGGAAGTGAGTGCGAGTACAATCACCCATTTGTTTTTAAACTCAAGAAAAGGCAATATTGAATCGCTGCCCATGTATGGTGCTACTGTCACTGCATCAAAGCCATAGTATTCAAAAAATGCCTTTGCATACATCTTCGACGTATTGCCAATGTCACCACGCTTTGCATCAGCGATTTTAAAAATGTTGGATGGAATATAGTCAACTGCCTTTTTCAGGGACTCTAATCCTTTCGGCCCGAGTGATTCGTAGAATGCAAGATTTGGTTTGTAGGCAATGCAGAACTCCTTTGTCGCATCAATGATCTGCTTATTGAATTCAAAAACAGGATCATCATACTTTAAAAGGTGTTTCGGGATTTTTGTAATGTCCGTATCCAGTCCTATACAAAGATAAGATTTCTTCTTTTTTATCTGTTCGAAAATTTCACTTCGAGTCATGGCGCAAATCTACGAAATACGAATTTGTACGAATGTACGAATGGGGCGATTTGTAAATTCGTAAAGATTCGTTATTCATAGATAATTTCGATATTCGTCATCTGATAATTAATCAATCATGGCTGAAACAGTTCCGTCAAAAAAACTTTCCCTGCTCGACAGCACCACCATCATCATGGGCTCCATGATTGGCTCCGGTATTTTTATTGTTTCTACTGAAATCATACAGCAGGTGCATACTCCCGGAATGCTGCTGATGGCATGGATTGTTACAGGCATCATCACCGTTCTTGGCGCTTTAAGTTACGGTGAACTTGCGGCTATGATGCCCCGCGCGGTGGTCAATATGTGTATTTGAAAGAAGCCTATAATCCGCTTTTCGGATTTCTCTATGGCTGGACGCTTTTCTCCGTTATTCAGGCGGGAACTATTGCCGCTGTGGCAATGGCTTTCGCTTTATTCACGGGAGTATTTATTCCTGAAATCAATGACCATGCGCTTATGAAGATGGGTCCCGTCGTAATTAATACACAGGAATTGCTGGCTGCAGCAGTCATTATCCTCTTGAGTTTGTATAACCACAGAAATGTAAAAGCAAGTGCCCTGATGCAAAACATTTTCACTATTACCAAGGTGGCTGCGCTTCTTTTATTGGTAGGGCTTGGATTGTATTTCGGATTTACCAGCCATGCCAATACGGAGAACTTTAAACCGTTTTTCCCCAGCGTCGTCACCCTTGCCACACTTGGAGTTTTTGGTGCAGCTATGACCGGCTCACTTTTTTCAGCTGATGCATGGAATAACATTACCTATACAGCGGGGGAAGTAAAAAATCCGCAACGCAATCTTCCTCTCTCACTCTTTTTAGGTACCTCCGTTGTCATCATCATTTATTTTCTTGCCAATGTAGCATATATACAAGTGCTGGACGTTAATCAAATAGCAGCTGCAGATAATAAGCGCACTCGGCTCCGTGATGATGCAAGCCATGCTTGGCGACAAAGGCAAGTTTTTTATGGCTGCCATGATTATGGTTTCCACATTGGGCTGCCTCAACGGAATAATATTCACAGCAGCGCGCGTGTATTATGCCATGGCAAAAGACGGGCTCTTTTTTAAGCAAGCCGGAACACTCAATAAAAACGGTGTGCCTGCCAAATCCCTTACCATGCAGTGTATCTGGGCATGCCTGCTATGCTTTTCCGGAACGTATGGCAAACTGCTTGGATATGTCATGTTTGCGGTGATGATATTCTATGTGCTGACGGTAACCGGACTATTTGTTTTAAGAATAAAAAGACCTGACTTGCCGCGTCCTTACAAAGCATTCGGCTATCCTGTGCTGCCTGCCCTTTATGTTATCTTAGCTTTGCTTGTCGTTATAGTCATGTACATCTATCAACGCGAAGACAGTCAGCGCGGTCTTATCATTATGCTTGTAGGCATCCCGGTATATTTTATTTTCAAGAAATTTTCTTCAAAGACGAATTGAGCGATAACGACATTTCCCTTTTTGCTATAAATCAGTTTTTTTTTCAGCTCCTCTATTCTAAAAATTAGTACCGGCTTCATCGCGGTTGCTACAGACTTGAGGAGAGTTGTAACCACTTTGAAAATGTTGGTGGGGCAACTCCCCAGACTGTGGTGTTTGAAGCATAATTTTTGTGCAGGCAGGTTTCGCAACCTGTCTGTTTTGTTTGGCAGGGGATTGCTTCACTCTTTTTGTAACGGAGATTTATGTAGCCACTAATTACACAAATCCCGCACGTGTGGGACGAATGTTTTTTCTTTTCATGACAATTCGTGTAATTCGTGGCTGTTCTATTTTTTGTTTAAACAAGCACGATTTCTTTTTAATGAAACAAAAACCCGTTCACCAAAAACACCCGTTATTTCAGGCATGACTGTCTAGTCCTGAAATAGCTT
>PLYJ01000150.1 GCA_003151745.1 Bacteroidota bacterium | reverse complement strand
CAACGAATCTGCGACTATTTAATATGAAACTACCCCAATATTATTCCTTTATAAATCTTTTAGTTTGGATTGCACTCTCCGTTTTCATTTGAAGAAAATACATGCCGGCGGGAAGAGTAGAAACATCAATTACAATTTGGAGTTGGGAGTTGGGAGTTGGGAGTTGTTGGATATAAACTTGTTCTCCGAGAATATTATATATTCCTAATGTCGCATCATGCGTGAACTTTAAATCAGAAACTGTCAACTGATTTCCGGCAGGATTTGGATAAATTGAAAACGAATAATCGCTTATTAGTTCAGCTATCCCGACTAAATTAAATGGAGCAGACATCGAAGAGCATCCATTGCCATTCGTGAGCTTAACTGTATATATCCCACTATGAGTAACAACATAGTATTGCCCCGTTGCTCCGGAAATTATATTTCCATTCAAGTACCATTGATTATTTGTTGCCGAACTAGACTTAAGAGTATCATTAGATTGGTGGATGGTTGGAGGTATTGGATTGGAATGTATTATAACTGATATAGTATCTGAAGAATTCGCAGAAGAACATCCGTTTGCATTTATAACAATGACTGAATAGCCTCCTGAAGATTTTACTGTTATGCTTTGTGTTGTTGCACCATTGTTCCAGAGGTAGCCGGCTGCTGAACTCGAGATAAGCTCAACAGAATCGCCCTCACAAAATGTTGTTGCGCCACCCGGAGTAATAATAGGTGTAGAAGGCAATGGATAAATTGTGGTAACATCGGTTGCAGTTGTTGCCGAGCATCCATTCCTATCTGTCATTGTTACAGAATCAATTCCTGCAGCAGAAACTGTGATGCTTTGCGTTGATGCGCCATTGCTCCACAAATAAGAGCTTCCGCTACTAACAGTGAGCGTCGCCGCCTCCCCCTGGCATAAAGTCATCGTGTCGCCACCCGGAGTTATTGTGGCAACAGGCAATGGGTTTACAGTAACAAAAATTATGTTTGAAATTATCGCCATCCCACAATTGGTAGTAATACGGCATGCGTAATTACCTGTTGCAGTAACCTCAATACTTTGTGTAGTCTCCCCACCAATCCATAAATAACTGCTTGCGCTATCTGCAGTAAGCATCACACTAACACTATCTCCTTGACAAAATGTCGTTGCTCCACCTGGTGAAATTGTTGCAATAGAAAGCATATTTACAGTAATGACGTTTGAAATTATATTACCACAACCTGTAGTAACATTACAAGAGTAATTGCCTGCTGTGGTAACCACAATACTCTGCGTGGTCTCTCCATCACTCCATAAAAAACCGCTGCCAATGCTGTTTGACAAAGTTACTGATCCTCCGCAAGGGAAGTTAGTGGCGGAGGAAGCGTTGATAATGGGTGCGCATTTTAATAAATCAGATAATTGACTTTTCCATACGCCGGCGGTATCAGTACCCGCAAAAATATTGGTCTCACTGACAGCGAGTGAAAAAATAGTGGAGTCTGTTAAACCGTTATTAACCGCCCTCCAATTTGACCCTGTAGTATTGGTAGATAAAAATATACCGCCTCCAAACGTACCCGCAAAAATATTTGTTCCGCTGGTAGTTAATGAATTAACATTTGTATTTAACAAACCACTATCAACTGCTGTCCAGTTAAAAGGGCTGTTGATATCAGCTAAATATACACCACCGCCAGTCCCCACAAAAATATTCGTTCCACATTTAGCGAATGAAGTGACTGGGACTGTAAACACGCCGCCATCAATCTCCGTCCAGGTTGAACCTGTGTCGGTAGATAACGATAAATAGCCCTCAAGAGTCCCTGCAAAAATATTCGTTCCGCTTACACCTAATGCACTAACAGTGTAACGACTCAAAGCGTTAATAACTGCTGTCCAGTTTGATCCGGTATCCGTAGATAAAAAGATACCGTTTCCAAGAGTTCCTGCAAAAATCTTCGTGCCCATTGCAGCTAATGAAGCAACATTGGTGATCAACAAGCCGTTATTAACCGCTGTCCAGCTTGAGCCTGTATCGGTAGATAAAAACACACCTGAATCCTGAGTACCCGCAAAAATATTCGTTCCGCTTATGGCGAGTGAAGTGACAATAGTATCTGTCAAGCCATTATTTACCGCAATCCAGGTTAACCCGGAATCTGGAGATAGAAATACACCACTAGGAGTGCCCGCGAAAATGTTTGTTCCGCTTACAGCAATACAAGTTATATGATTGACAGTATGCGGTCCATTGGTTTGCAACCATTGGGCATAAGTAAAGTTTATGCTGCCTGTAAATATAAACAGGAATAGAATTAGTTTTTTCATTTTGATTTTGATTTTAGATTTAGTTCTGAAATTGAGTCTGAGCTTGAAACTGGGGATTGCTTTGTACCTCGCAATGACAGCAATTCTAATGGTTGCTTTTTATTCTTTCACAAATCTTTTAGTATCAATCCCAATCTCTGTTTTCATTTGAAGGAAATATATTCCTGCCGAGAGATTGCTGATGTTAAGAGCCTCACCCCGACCCTCTCCCAAGGAGAGGGAGACGGAAAGTATAGTTTCTCCAAGTACATTTATAATAATAAGGGTATTTTTACCTATCAAGGAATAACACTTAATTAGTAATTGATTTGTAGCGGGATTGGGAGAAAGAGAAAATAAATTGTTAACAGAAAACTCATTAATGCCTACGTTGTGGGCGATAGTAATACCTACTGAAATCTTGCAGCCGAACTCATTTGTTACAGCCACATTGTAATTGCCGCCGTGAGTAACGATGAGGAAAGTGTCCGTAGCTCCCGGGATAAGCGTTGTACTATCATACCATTGATAAGAAGTATAGGTTGGATCCGTAGTGCAAATCAGCGTATCATCATGCTGTGTTATTACGGGCGTTGGCGGAGTAGGAAACACTTTGATATGATTGATAACCGTAATCGTGTCGCTACCGTGGCTATTGGAAGCAATAAGCGTAGCATTAAAAGTACCCGGCGTATAATAACATATACCCTGTGGATTTTGAATAGTGCTTGAAGAAGGAGTGCCACCGGAGAAACTCCATTGCCACCTCGTAGGATAGTTAGTGCTATGGTCAGTAAAGTTAATGCAGCCGTTGGCACATAATGTCGTCTCACTTGATTGAAAATTAGCAACAGGAGGCAGATCAGAGCACGGAGCAAATTTTACAAGGTATATATCTTGCCCCCCACTTTCAATATTTTGAAAGCCGCCTGAAGCAATGCCGATGGTGTTAGTAGTGTTTCCTGCCAGATATACATTGCCTGAAGCATCTAAAGCAAGCCCGTTATTTTCAGTTTCAGATGAATTCCCTCCGTAGTAAGAACCGCAGAGCAGGTGACCGGCCGAATCAAATTTAGCCACATATACATCTTCACCCAATATAAAATCCTGAAAGCCACCCGAGAAAGTAAATGCACCGGGGTCAGCATTATCTCCTCCCATAAAAACATTACCTGAAGCATCAACGGCAACATTCCAAGCCGAACCCTCACCTTGTCCTGTTCCAAAGTAAGTAGCCCAGAGTCGGTTGCCATTGGCATCAAATTNNATTGGCATCAAATTTTACAAGATATGCATTCCCATAAACACTACCGCCGTAAGTTGACTGAAACGCTCCCGGGGAGGCGATGCTATCAGTGCTTTGGGTAATTCCAGTCATATATACATTACCCGCATCGGTGGTTATGCCAATACCTTGGGTGCCTCCTGATCCCCCATAGTAAGTACCCCAGATGCGGTTGCCATTGGCATCAAATTTTGCAAGGAATGCATTATAATAAGTTCCATCTCCTCCAAGAGTGTTCTGAAACCCACCCGAAGCAATGCCGCTGGTGTCATAGGTAGATCCTCCCAAGTACACATTATCCGCAGCATCGGTGGCTATGCTGTAACCTATGTCGTCGTTGCCATTATAACCATTACCATAATAAGTTGCCCAGATGCGGTTGCCATTGGCATCAAATTTTACAAGAAAGGCATCCTTACCTCCTCCTAAAATGTTCTGAAATCCTCCTGAGGCAATGCCGGTGCTGTCATCGGTATATCCTGCCAGGTACACATTACCCGCAATATCGGTGGCTACGCAGGTACCAACCGTATAGACCATTCCCCCATAATAAGTAGCCCAAAGGCGGTTGCCATTGGCATCAAATTTTGCAAGGAAGGCATTATACCCCGCCCCCCCAAGAGTATTCTTAAACCCACCCGCGCTGGCGATGTTGTTAGGGCTTTGGGTATATCCTGCCAGGAACACATTATCCGCAGCATCGGTGGCAACGCCATGCCCACTATTATCACAGCCCGAAGTCCCTGTTCCTCCATAATAAGTAGCCCAGAGGCGGGGGTTTTGCCCGGATGCAAATTGCGGTATGAATACTGATTTTAAAAATGTGGCTGCGAGTGCGAAAAACAAGTAATTTTTTTTCATTTTATTTTTGGTTTTAAAAGTTTAAGTTTTGGCCTCATCCGCCCTTCGGGCACCTTCTCCAAAGGAGAAGGGGGAGCCGATAAAGGGGCTAAGCAACTGCTATTCGATAATTAATTTTTGAATCATCTTTTTCTCGCCATTATTCAATTCGACAAAATAGATTCCTGCTGCAAGATCAGGCTGTAATATATATTCATTTTTCCCTGATAATTTTTCCGAATAAACAATTGCACCAAGAGGATTTAATATTTGCAGTGCAAAATTTTGTAGTAGTCCAGAGGAAATATATTTTATTGTGAACGAATTTGTAGAAGGATTAGGATAAATATACAACATTGAATTTTGAACATTGAAGTCATTTATACCGGCAACACCTGTGCACGAAGTAAATTTAATCAGGTCAGCATCCCAATTGTCTAAATAAGCACTAAAATTTCCACCATAATGGTTCTGAAACCCTTCAAAGGCGATGCCGGATGAATCGGAGGTGTGTGATGCTATATAAACATAACCGGCGGCATCAATGGCAATGCTGGACTGATTAACCGGAGTCATGCCCCCAAAATAAGTACCACAAAAGTGGTACCCGTTAGTATTAAATTCTGTAAGAAAGGGTTCCCCACCAGTACCGGTGCCAGCACTGCCACCGTAAGTATCCTGAAAACCTCCTGATGCGATGTTTGTAGAACTGTTGGTTGTTCCGGTCAAATACACATTTCCCGTTTTATCGGTGGCTACACCCCAACCTTGATCCATATCAGTGCCACCGTAATAAGTAGCCCAGAGGCGGTGACCAGCCCCATTAAATTTTACAAGAAAGGCATCACTATATCCCCCTCCGGCAATAGTCTGAAACCCTCCCGGGGATGCCAAGCCTGTTAAGGTGCGGGTCCAACCTGCCAGAAAAACATTACCCGCAGCATCTGTGGTAACGCCATAACCTTCATCAGTCTCCGATCCTCCATAATAAGTAGCCCAGAGGCGGTTGCCACTGGCATCAAATTTTACAAGAAAGGCATCTTCGTTCCCTCCAATAGTATTCTGAAACCCTCCAGAGGCGATGCCTGTCGTACTGGTTGTATATCCTGTCAGGTAAACATTTCCCGAAGCATCGGTAGATACGCTCCGACCCCAATCATTATATTCTCCCCCGTAGTAAGTACCCCAAAGGCGGTTGCCATTGGAATCAAATTTTACAAGGAAAGCATCGTAGTTACCCCCACCATAAGTGTTCTGAAAACCGCCGGAAGCAATACCGGTTGTGCTATCGTTTGTAAAGCCAGCCAGATATACGTTACCCGCAGTATCAGTCGCTACCCCAAACGCTTCGTCATCGCCCGATCCTCCATAGTAGGTAGCCCAAAGGCGGTTGCCATTAGCATCAAATTTTACAAGGAAAGCATCCCATTCACCCCCACCATACGTGTTCTGAAAACCACCAAAAGCAATACTGTCGGTGCTGAAGGTTTGTCCAACCAAGTACACGTTACCGGCAGCGTCGGTAGCGACGTTCCGAGGCATAGTAGAGCCCCCTCCCCCGTAGTAAGTAGCCCAAAGGCGGTTGCCGCCGGCATTAAATTTTACGAGGAACCCACCCCAGTAACCCCCACCATACGTGTTCTGAAAACCGCCTGAAGCTATGCCAGAAGTACTTTGAGTTATTCCAGCCATGTACACATTTCCTTCAGCATCGGTGGCGACGCCGGAACTCAAATCCAATCCCGCACCGCCGTAATAAGTAGCCCAGATGCGGGATTTTTGTGCTGATGCAAATTGGGGAAGGAATAATAAATTGAAAAATGTAGCTGCGAGAGCGAAGGGAAGTAATTGTTTTTTCATAAGGTTTAAATTTGGGAATTTAGTGTAAGTCTTTTCATCAAAAGATAACGTTTAATTTCTAGTTTCTTGAAAGAACAACTGATTTTGATAAAGACTGATTTTCAGTTTGCAGCCTAATAAGGTAAAGACCGTTGCCAAGAGCAGAACCTTCTTTGTCATTACCATTCCAGTAGTAAATATGTTCACCCGGTGACAGGTTCTCATCTGTAAGAACAGCAACTTCATGACCTAAGAGATCATATATCTTTACCGATGCGTGTTGAGTGGCAGGTATCTTAACTTTTATGTTTGTGATTTGGCTGAAAGGATTGGGATAGGCAGCATCAAGAGAAACAGTGTTAATAGCAGATGGATTCTCAATAACAGCAGTCACAGACTGACCCAATGCAACCTCCTGAGCATTTAATATTTCGCCGCCTCTTGCTGTGCTTGTATTGTAATAACTTACAAAAGCAACTACTTTCATATTTGAATCTTTCCACGTTGTTGGCATAGTATAAGAATAGCTCTTGCTGAAATGTAGCCCTGCAGTCACTGAAGAAGGAATAACTCCTGCGGTTCCAAATGTCGGAGCGAGATTAATTCTTACCACATCTTTATGATAAAATACCTGTCCTGTGAGGGATGTTGGAATTAAACAAGGATAACTATAAAACTCGCTTGATGCATCACCGGCCCTGCAACCATTTCCGCCATAATTATGCTGATCATAACTGGCCCCTCCTGTCACTTTGTCTTCAACCAGCAAACAGGAAATCCTGATATCGCCTGAAGCAGTATCAACAAAATTTGCGGTAACAGTAACACTGGCTGACTTGGTAGAAGTGTTATAGCTTGATGCTATATCAATGCTGACAGGTGAAGATGCATTAAGGCGTTGGCTGGTTGCATCTTCAATATAATTGTGCCCGGAATAATTACCAATTAATTGAGGAGTGGATGAGGCCCCGATAATAGAAGACCAATCAGCTCTGTCAACCATAACCTGAGGGGTGCTGGTGACTTGATATGCATTATTAAGCGCTACAGTAAAGTTATTGGTCATTGGATCAACGCTTGTGTTGTAAACATGATCAGCGACTGCAATAACAGTTGAAGAGTATGTAGCTTTAACCTGATCAATATTAGTTATACCCAAGGGGCAGTAACCGCACCATGTGCCGGTGAATTCTTCTATGAGGACTTTACGAGGAGCTTGTGCCATTGATTGTTGCAAGA
>PLYJ01000010.1 GCA_003151745.1 Bacteroidota bacterium | reverse complement strand
AATGGCCTCACCCCGACCCTCTCCCGAATTTATCGGGACAGATCCCAAGGAGAGGGAGTTGGAAAGCACTTCTTGACCTAGTACATTAATTATAGAAAGAGTTGACGTACCGGTACCGGAGGACGGAATATGAATATTGAGTTGAGTAGAGGCGGGATTTGGATATATATAGAATGAAGCGTCAGAGGAAATTGAAGGAATACCCGTTACGTTTTTTGGTTTGATACCTGCAAGCACTTTATGCTTGTAAGAAAAATTAAATGCATTAGAAGTAAGTGAATTAACAGAATAGTAGCCGTTATATTGGCCACCCCAGCCCCAATTCATGTGCAGCATGTTGGTGGAATTATAGCCGTCACAAACCCAAACATGACCACCGCGTGTACTGTCATGAGCCTCATACATGAGCGGCTGGCCAGCGTTAAGATCGGATTCAATGAGCGAAATCCAATTCGCGTCAGAATAATCTGATCGTATTAAATCTTTGATGGTAGCTGAATCGTAACCGAAATATTCAGGGAATGAAATCTGGGCACAACAAGCGGGGTTATCATCAATTGTGACCGCGGAAGCACTAGTGCTTGGGCTATAAATCATCTCTACACTTATGCCACACTGATACATGATTGTGGATACATCATTATTAACTGAAGTAACATTGTCCGGCATGTTATTCCAATTATAGGTAGTATTGGCATAGTTCGCAGATAGTGTACCATAGGTGGAGCTGTAAGAGCTTGAGCCTGTTCCCTTGGAAGGGTACTTCCAATATCTCATAATCTGAGACATTGTAGTTGCAACACAACCTGTTACGGACCCGCCCGGACAAAGCGAATTATATGGAGCATGTTGAGTCCAGGTGGTCTGAAGAAGAGGTAATACAGCACCAGTTGACCTGGAGGCAAAAGGCTGATTATTTAAAAGGGCGGTCCATTGAGCAGAAATTTCTGAGGTAGCATGAACATTTTGCAACCTATTAGCGATGATCTCGTTTTTGCGTTGCTCCATCCAAAAGCTAAAGTTAGACAAGAGCACGGGAACGACAAACAGGTCTTCGGTAGAATATCCGATAACAGGATATAGGGCATCATCGGCAACTATGATTACAAAACCACCGGTATTCATGCCGCTTGGTGGAGTTCCTACAGGAATTTGGTGGAGTTCCTACAGGAATAATGTTGAAGACGAAGTAAACAGCCTCACCCGATGAAGAGGTCTCCGTATAAGCAAGCGACACGGTTTTCACCGATACGTCCGCATTTTGTTTAAAGAAATTAGCAGCTACAATTTGCGCCACATCAGAGGTAATCGTTTTCCCCGAAGCGATCCCGATGAATATCGGGGTTGCCGTTATGCAAAAGAAAACTACTATTAAAGAATGGATTAATTTTTTCATTTTCATTTTAGTTTTTGAATTTTATTTATATATATTTAAAATTGATTTTTTATTCTTTCACAAATCTTTTAGTATCAATCGCGCTTTCCGATTTCATTTGAATGAAATACATTCCTGCCGGAAGAATGGAAACATCAATGGCCTCACCCCGACCCTCTCTCCCGAAATTATCGGGATAGACGCCGGAGAGGGAGGAAGAAAACACTTTTTCTCCAATGACATTATATATATCTAAAGCAATGGATTGCTTTCCCGCACTTGCGGGATTTGCAATGACAACAGTCAACTGATTTCCGGCGGGATTGGGATAAATTGAAAAGGAATAATCGCTTATTGCTTCATATATTCCTGTAAAAATGAAATTAAATGGGGCAGAAAATGAAGAACATCCGTTGCCATTTGTGTATTCAACTGTATATATACCACTTTGAGCAGGAATATATAATTGCCCTGTAGCGCCCGAAATTATGGTATCATTCAAATACCATTGATTACCTGTTGTGTCACTTGATATTAGATAATTGCCATCCTGATTTATGGTTGGAGGTGGTGGATTGGAATGAAATGTAACTGATATAGTATCTGAACCTGCCGAACATCCGTTAGCATCAGTGACAATAACTGAATAGTTATCTGTAGATTTAACTGTTATGCTTTGTGTTGTTGCACCATTGCTCCAGTTATAGCTGGTTGCTGTACTTGAGGTAAGCACAACAGAATCTCCCTCACAAACTGTTGCACCACCCGGAGTAATAACACAAGAAAGCGTATCTACAGTTATCACAATCGTGTCCGTATTTATGATCCCACAGGCACTACTAGTAACATTACATGAGTAATTGCCTGCTGTTGTAACCACAATACTCTGTGTAGTCTCCCTATCACTCCATAAATAACTACTTGCGCTACCGGCAGTAAGTGTTACACTTTCCCCCTGACATAATGTTGTCGAGCCACTTAGTGAAATGATGTTAATGACAGTTACACTAAGTATGTTTGAAGTATTTCTACAACTCGTAACATTACATGAATAATTGCCTGCTGTTGTAACCACAATACTCTGTGTGGTCTCCCCGTTACTCCATAAATAACCGCTGCCAAGGCTATCTGATAAAGTTACTGACTGACCCTGACATAAGGCAGTGGCGGAGGAAGCATAGATGACAGGTACGCACCTTATTGATATCCTTTTCCATACACCGGCGGTACCAGTACCAGCCAAAATGTACTCTCCACTTATTATAGCTAATGAAAAAATAGTGGGATCTGTCAAGCCGTTATTAAAAGCCATCCAGGTTGTACCAGTATCGGGAGATATAAATACGCCACCTCCATTAGTCCCTGCAAAAATGTTTGTGCCGATTATATCGAGTGAAGTAACAGTAGTATTTGTTAAACCGTTATTAACAGTCGTCCAGGTTGTCCCGGTATCTGTGGATAAAAATACACCGCCGCCTCCTGTGCCAGCGAAAATATTCGTTCCACTTATAGCGAATGAAGTGATTGGTCCACTTAACATATTGTTATCAATTTCCGTCCAAGTTGTCCCACTGTCAGCTGATAAAAACACAAAGCCTCCCAGAGTTCCTCCCAAAATATTCGTTCCACTTACTGATAAGGAAGAAACGTTGCCCCCGGTAAAACCGCCATAATCCGGGGAAAAGGTTGCCCCCGTATCGGTAGATCTATATAGACCCACCCCAATAGTTCCTACGAAAATATTCGGTCCCATTGCAGCTAATGAGCCAATCTGAAAAGACAGCAAACCCGCAGTAATCTTCGACCAGCTTGCTCCATTATTGGGGGATGTATAAACTCCGATATCAGTCCCCGCAAAAATATTCATTCCGCTCATAGCTAATGCAGTAATAATAGTATCTGTAAAACCAACCGCTGTCCAGGTTGTCCCGGTATCGGTGGATAAAAATATACCCTTATCAGTCCCCGCAAAAATATTCATTCCGCTTACAGCAATACAAGTAACCTGACCGGCTCCATTAGGTCCATTGGTTCGCTGCCATTGTGCATAAGTAAAGTTTATGCTGCTTGTAAAGGCTAACAGGAGTAGAATTAGTTTTTTATAATGATTACACCGATTACTTGTGAGGAAACTTGTTAATGAATGTTTCATTTTAATCTTGCTTTTAAAGGTTTGCTTATTCATAGGGATTGCTTCGTCGCTTTGCTCCTCGCATGACAAGGCGGTGGCGGTGGTTTTTTTTATTCCTTCACAAATCTTTTAGTATCAATCCCATTCTCCGTTTTTAATTGAAGAAAATACAAGCCTGCGGGAAGAGAGGAAACATCAATCACAGTTTGGAGTTGGGAGTTTGGAGTTGTGAGTTGTGTATAAACTTTCTCTCCGAGTACATTATATATATCTAAAGCAAGGGATTGCTTCATCCCGATTAAATCGGGATTCGCAATGACAACTGTCAACACGTTTCCGGCGGGATTAGGATAAATACTGAATAATTCAGCATCGGAAATTGAAGGGATACCCGTTACGAATTTCGGTTTAATGCCGATGATCGCTTCCTGATTGAGTGAAAAATTATCGCTGCCCGGGTTGAGTGAAGTAACTGCATAGTATCCGTCATCGAGGCCTCCCCAGCCCCAATTCATGTGGAAGTTATTGTTGGCATCATAGCCGTCACAAACCCAGTCATGGCCACCGTTGGTAGGATCATAGCCACCATACTCTACAGGATGACCGGCATTAAGATCGGTCTCAATATAAATAATCCAACTCTGATCCGGCATACTCGATTTCTGTAAGCCCGCTATGCTAAACTGATTATAGCCGAAATATTTAGCGTAGCTGATCTGAGCACATACAGTGTCATTGTCATATTTGGTTGTGCAGGCGCCACTACCACCGGGAGCATACAGCATTTGAACACTAACACCGCATTGATACATGAGTGACGCCACATCATTGTTAGAAGCAGTTATGTTGCCTGTTGGCATATTATTCCAATTATAAGTAGTATTGCCGTAGTTAGCTGATAATGTGCCGTAATTAGGACAGTTATAGGAGCTTGAGCCAATACCTTTTGCCGGATATTTCCAGAATCTCATTATTTGCGCCATTGCAGTAGCCACGCAGCCGGTAGGAGTGCCACCGGGGCAAAGGGCATCGTAAGGAGAAGTCTGGTTCCATAATGTCTGAAGCATTGGGGACACCGTGCTAGCTACCCGTGGAGCAATTGTTGTATTCATTAAATAAGCTGACCAAAGGGCAGAAATTTCTTCAGAGGCCTTAATGCCATTTGTACGGCCTATAATGATTTCGTTTTTACGATGCTCCATCCAAAAGCCAACATTTGACCCAGGATCAGTAACGACATACGGTCCTTGCTTAGAATATCCGATAACAGGATACATCGCATCGTCGGCAGTAACGATTACAAAGCCTTTATTTTCGTTCATATTAAATACAAAGTAAACGGCATCACCTGATAATGAGGTTGCAGTATATGCAAGAGATGCGGAGCTTACCTGCATATCTGAATTTTGTTTAAAAAAATTTGTAGCTACGGCTTGAGCTACATCTGAGGTAATTGTTTTCGCGGAAGCGAATGCCATGGAGGCGCAGAATATTACAAAGGAGTAAATTATTTTTTTCATTTTATTTTTTATAAAGATTACACAGATTATTAAATTAGATTTAACAGAATGGCCTCACCACCAACCCCTCTCAAGGGAGAGGGGAGGCGTGAGTTTTTTATTCCTTTATAAATCTTTTGGCATCAATTACACTCTCCGTTTTCAACTGAAGAAAATACATTCCTGCGGAAAGGTTGCTGATGTCAATGGCCTCATCCCGACCTTCTCCAAAGGAGAAGGGGTAAGAGAGCACCTCTTGTCCAAGCACATTAATGATGGAAATAGTTGCAGACCTGGCAAAGGATGAGTACGTATGAATGGTGAGCTGAGTAGAGGCAGGATTGGGGGAAAGGGAAAATAAATTACTAAAAGTGTAATTTTTAATACCTGTCGCAACATTAATGCCTACTGAAATCTGGCACCCATTTTCGTTGTGTACCGCTACGTTGTAATTACCACTGTGATTAATAACAAGGAAAGCACTCGTAGAGCCAGGAATAATTGCCGAACTATCATACCATTGATATGCAGTATATGACGGGTCAGTGCTGCAAAATAGTGTATCATTTGACTGAGTTATTACCGGAGTTGGCGGAGAAACAAGCACATGAATATGATTGACAAACGTAATCGTGTCGCTGCCGACTCCATTGGAAGTAATAAGCGTAGCATTAAAAGTACCGGGTGTACTATAGCAGATACCCTGTGGATTTTGAAGGGTGCTTGAGCCGGGAGTACCGCCAGGGAAGCTCCATTGCCATGAAGTGCCATTGGTGCTCAGATCAGTATAATTGATGCAGTTGTTGGAACAGAATGTAGAGTCACTTGATTGGAAATTAGCGACAGGCGAAGCAGAGACGCATGAAGTGAATTTTACGAGGAAGGAATCCCCTTGATGATCAAGAATCGGGGTCCATATAAATACATGATTGATACCATCCCAAACATACTTATAATAGGTGAAAATAGAACCATTAAGAGTATCCTGAAAAGCACCAGGGGATGCTATGCCCGAAGTGTCCGCTGTGTTCCCAACCAGATATACATTGTTCCCACCGTTATCCACAGCAATAGGTGCACTCATAGCAAACTCACTACCGCAGCCCATACTGTTCTGTCCGGAATAATAAGTAGCGCACTGGCGGTTACCATCAGCATCAAACTTCACGACGAATTCAACATAAATGTTTGTCGGGCCCCCGCAGCTATCCCGGAAACCATTATAGGAAATATTGATTCCATTTCCACTCTGATCCCTAGAAGGATCGGCTAACCCTCCCATCCATACATTATCTCCCTTAGCGGCTACGCTAAAGCCAGAGGTGGAACCATAATAATAAGTACCCCACAGGCGATTGCCATTACTGTCAAATTTTACAAGAAAGGATGAAGCAAATGATGAAGTATCCTGAAAACTACCCGGGGTGGCAATGCCTGAGTCACCTTGTTCAATTGCTACTGCTCCGGTCATATATACATTTCCGGCAGCATCGGCAGCTACGCCATTACCTTGGGTGGCATTACCATAATAAGTACCCCAGAGGCGGTTGCCATTATAGTCAAATTTTACAAGGAAGGCGCAACTACTATAGGCCCCGAAAGTATTCTTAAACCCACCGGCAGCGATACCGGAGGAGCTATTTGTATTTCCTACCAGGTACACGTTTCCGGCAGCATCTGTGGCTATGCCGTTAACCGCTGTCTCATCATAGCCGCCATTTCCACCGTAATAAGTAGCCCAAAGGCGGTTGCCACTAGAGTCAAATTTTACAAGAAAGCAATTTGTGTTTCCTGACCCTGACAAAGTGTTCTGAAACCCGCCTGCGGCGATGCCTGTTGTGCTTGTAGTCCAACCTGCCAGGTAAACATTTCCGGCAATATCTGTAGCAACACTATTTCCTACCGTAGTAGTACCAGCTGCTCCATAGTAATAAGTACCCCAAATGCGGTTGCCATTCGCGTCAAACTTTGCAAGATAGGCAGCCGCCCCTACCCCTGACATTATATTCATAAAACCGTTCGAGGCGATGCCCGTGGTACTATAAGTAGTTCCACCGAGATAGACATTGCCGGCAGCATCGGTGGCTACGCTATTATTACTAGGAGTGACGTCATATCCCATAACACTCGGACAACCCTGATCGCCATAATACGTAGCCCAAAGGCGGTTACCGCTGGCATCGAACTTTACAAGATAGGGCTCATCCAACCCAGTACTCCAAACATTCCTAGAATCTAGGAACCCATTCCACCCTAAATGTGTACTTGTATAATTAGTGTCTCCACTATTTTCAGGCTCGGTAATTCCAGCCATAAAAACGTTTCCGGCCGCATCGGTGGCTGTACTAAAAGCATAGTCACGTCCCTTACCACCAAAATAGGTACCCCAGACACGGGAATTTTGGGCGGATGCTGATTGACAGATGAACAGCGATTTTAAAAATATCACTGCCATAGCGAAGGTTAGTAATTGTTTTTTCATAAGATTTATTTTTTTCATTTTGATTTTGGTTTTAATTGTTTGCCACAGACTTCGATAAGAATTCAGCCGAACGATTTACAGATTCTTTCTGACGGCTATGCCCCTTACCCCCTTCAAAAGGGGGAATTGGGCACACTATTTAATTTCTTGAAAGAACGACTGATTTTGATAGAGATTGTTTTTCAGTTTGTAATCGAATAAGGTAAAGGCCGTTGGGTAGCGATGAACCGTTTTTGTTTTTGCCATCCCAATAGAACATGTGCATGCCCGGTGACAAGTTTTCATCTGTGAGCACAGCAATTTCACTTCCTAAAAGATTATACACTTTCAAGGCTATATGTTGAGAGGCCGGTACATTCACTTTTATATTTGTGATTTGACTGAAAGGATTGGGATATGCAGCTTCGAGAGAGGCATTATCTATTGCAGGAGAAATGTCTGCGACAGCAGCAATAATTGTTTGTCCTAAGACAACTTCCTGTGCATTCAGCACTTCGCCACCCAAATGCTTAGCGGTGTTATAGAAGCCTACAAAAGCTACCACTTTCATATTTGCGGCATTCCAGGCAGAAGGTATTGTATAGGGATATGTCTTTGAAAAATGCTGCCCGGCGCTTACTGAAGAAAAAATAAGGGCGGCAGTTCCAAATGTTGGAGTCATATTATACCTTAGCACATTTTTATGATAAAATACATATTGTCCTGTCAGGGTTGTTGGAATTCCACATGGGTAATAATAAAATTCACATGATGCGTTAGGATCTCCACAAAAAACTCCTTCATAATTAGTCTGTGCATAAGAAGAAGAACCAATCACTGTATCTTCCACAAGCAAGCAGGTAATCCTCATATCGCCGGAAACAGTATCAACAAAATTGGCAGTAACTGTAACTTGAGCTACCCTTGTTGCCGAATCGTACATTGAGGTTATGTCAATATTTACGGGAGACGGGACACTAAGCCGCATGGATGCGGCATCCAAGGTGTGGTTAGCGTGATCTGCATAAACAGTAAACAACTGGGGAGTAACAGTATCCCCTGTCTCAGCAGACCAATCTGCCCTATCCACCATAACATCAGGATAACCCTGAATCTGGTATGCATTAGTAAATGCAAGCGAAAAGTTATTTGTCATGGGATCAGCACTCGTGTTGCCATGGTCAGCGACTGAGATAACCCTTCCCGGATACGCTGACTTAGCCGCATCAATATCGCTTATCATTTCAGTGCAGTAACCACACCATGAGCCGGTGAATTCTTCTATAAGGACTTTGCGAGGTGCCTGTGCCATTGATAATCGGAGGC
>PLYJ01000099.1 GCA_003151745.1 Bacteroidota bacterium | reverse complement strand
AAACTCTTTGGCGTGACTCGACTATTTCAAAAAAGCCATCACCATTTCAAAAAACTCCTTCGGCTTGTCAGCATGAACCAAATGCCCTGCGCCTGCAATAGTTTTAATAATAGCTTGCGGAAAGAGATTTTTTATTTCTGCCTCATCGTTAGCTGTTATATACTCTGATTTTTCTCCTTTAATAAAAAGAGTGGGTTTGTTGAAAGGACGAGATGAAGAATCCGATGTTACGCTCATATCTTCAATGTGTTTTTCTATGACAGGAAGGTTGAAACGCCAGGCAAGCACTTCGCCCTTTTCTGTCTTTTGCCAATAAAGATTTTTAAGAATAAACTGCCGTGTGCTTTCATTGGTGAGAGAAGAGAGAAGCTTTCGCTCCACCTCTTTGCGGGAAGAATAAGCAGCCACATCGCCAAGTCCATAAATAGCATCAAAAATATATTGATGATGCGGGGGATAATAACGTGGTGCCATATCCACAGCAATTATTTTTTCAATTTTATCTGTATGATGCAAAGCAAGCAGCATGGCTACCTTAGCTCCCATGGAATGACCGATGATGGAAAAAGTGGGAAGCGGGAAGTTGGAAGTTGGAAGTGATTGAGCGTGTTTGGTCTCCCTACTCCCTGCTTCCAACTCCCTGCTTTTTATTAAGTCATTCATCAATTCAACAACATCTTCCATCATCAGATCATAGCTGAATTCATTACTGTGCGGCGACTGCCCGTGATTGCGAAGATCAACAGCATAGACGGCAAATCCGTTTTCACCAAATTGTTTTGCAAGCGTCATCCAGTTATCGCTCATCCCGAATAATCCGTGCAGGATGAGAAGGGGCTTGCCTTGCCCGAATGATCGGTAAAATAGTTTCATAGATTGCATCTATATCTACGAATACGAATCTATACTAANNTTAGTATAGATTCGTATTCGTAGATGAAATCATTTTAACTGCCGTAAATACATTTGAATAACATTCTCCAACCCAAGATAAAGCGCATCGCTGATGATGGCGTGACCAATGCTTACTTCCAACAGGCCTGGAATGTTTTTGAAAAAGAAGTTGAGGTTATCCAAATTCAAATCATGCCCTGCGTTGATTCCTAAATCTAACGAAACCGCTTTTCGCGCTGCATCCATATATGGAGCGATGGCTTCATTATTATCAAATGGGAATTTTTTCGCAAACGCTTCGGTATATAATTCAATGCGGTCTGCGCCTGTTTCTTTGGCATGCTCAATCATCTTTATGTTTGGATCAATGAAAATAGAAACGCGCATGCCTGCTGCTTTGAGATCGCTGATGACATCTTTTAAGAATTTTTTATTTTCAATGGTGTCCCATCCTGCATTGGATGTAATGACACTGGGAGGATCAGGGACGAGCGTAACCTGCGCAGGCTTTATTTCCAACACCAGTTCCATAAAGCTTTGCGAAGGAAAGCCTTCAATGTTAAATTCTGTTTTCACCACTTCTTTAAGCGCATACACATCGTCATATCGTATATGCCGTTCATCAGGTCTCGGATGTACGGTAATGCCTTGCGCTCCGAATCGTTCGCAGTCCATTGCTGCCTTAATCAGATCAGGAACATTGCCTCCCCTTGCATTGCGCAAAGTGGCTATCTTATTGATGTTAACGCTTAGTTGGGTCATAACGGTTTACAGTTTACGGTTTACAGTTTACGGTTGTGTGCTTGAATGGTAAACCGTAAACTATAAACTGTAAACATTTTTGAAGTGGCTTAATTCTTGCAATAGTAACTACAAATTATGTAAGTTTGACGCCTCTGAAAACCTTATAGGAGTTATGCTTGCCAAAGATCTGATCAACGACCTTATTCCTCCTCTCAAACTTTCCGATACAGGGCTCAAAGCTATGCGTTGGATGGAAGAATTCAAACTGGATCATATTCCGGTGATAGAAGGTAATCGTTACCTGGGTTTGGTTTCGGAGGAAGATATTCTCATCAAGCTGCATTCATTGGAACAACCACTTGGCAACAGCGAGAATCTTATTTTGAGCAAGCCTGCCATTTATTTCTCACAGCCTTTAATTAATGTGGTAAAATTAATGTCGAAAGAAAAAATTGCTGTGGTGCCTGTGCTGGATGCGCAGAATAATTACATGGGCGTGGTTACGATGATGGATGTGGTTAAACATTATACAGACAGCGGAATGCTGGAAGGGCCGGGAGGCGTAATTACATTGGAGATGACTTCGATTAACTATTCTCTGAGCGAGATTGCCCGCATTGTAGAAGCAGAAAATGGCAGAATCTTAAATGCAAGCGTAACACCAACAGGTGAAGACGATAAAATTTTAGTTACCCTTAAAATAAACCTGGACGACCTGTCACGTATCATTTCTTCTTTTGAACGCCGTGACTATCTCATTAAAGAATCATATCATCAAAGCGAATTCATTGATGACCTCAAAACAAGGTACGATTCTCTTATGAATTATCTAAACATCTAAGAGAACAGAGTGAATAAGGAATAATGAATAAAGTGAGCAGCTTTAAATCGTTTTTATTCCTCATTCCTTTTTTATTATTCTTTGCATCTTCTGCATTTGCTATCACGCCATCACCTGTCAGTAAGAATGACAGTGTAAAACAATTTGTCATCAGAAAGGTTGTACTCATCGGCAACAAGCGCACTAAAAACCAGATACTTTACCGTGAGCTTTTTTTTCATGTAGGGGATACGCTGGAAGAAAGCAATCTTGAAAAGATTTTGCAAAAGAGTAAAGAAAATCTCCTGAATACGTTGCTTTTAAATATCGCAGACATTCAAAGAGTGGAAGATGGACCGGCTGTCAGCAATGGGACAGATACTATCTTGCAGGGATTGGATATTTACATCTTTGTAGCAGAGCGATGGTATATTTTTCCCGCGCCTATTTTCGAGCTTGCAGACCGCAACTTTAATGAATGGTGGAAGACGAAGGATTTTTCCCGAACCAATTATGGAGGATACCTTTACTGGAATAATTTCAGAGGAAGAAATGAAACGGTTGTACTCGCATTAAGGTTGGGTTACACGCAGCAAATCGGCATCTCTTATAACATTCCATATATTAATCGTCATCAAAAAGACGGGCTGGCAATTTCTTATTCCTATAACCACAATCACGAAGTAGGTTATCACACAGATTTAAACTATCTTGACTATTTGAACGTGCCTGATTTATATGTTAAACGCGAATGGCAGGGAGGCATTCAATACAGCCACCGGCAAGCTATTTATGACACCTATTACTTTTCTGTTGATGAACATTACGCTTCCATCAGCGATACGGTATTGAAATTAAACTCTGATTTTTTTGCTAAAGAAATGACTTCTGAAAAGTATGTCAGATTTCGTTTTCTTTTCAAGCATGACGAACGGGATAACATTAATTATCCGTTGACCGGTAATTATTTTGATTTTGAAGCCGTCAAAAACGGTCTTCCCGTTTTAAGTGATGATATTAATTTCGGGTTTGTTACTTCCCAGGTAAAAAAATATTGGAAGCTTTGGAACAAATTTTATTTTGCCTCAGGCGCTAAAGGGAAATTTTCAAGTGCTGATCCACAACCCTATTACAACACACGGGCGCTTGGTTACGACGGCGATTATCTAAGGGGATATGAATATTATGTAGTGAACGGGCAAAAGTTTATTTTGCTAAAAACAGATTTTAAATATGAGTTGTTACCTGTTCACTATCTTCATGCAGGAATCATTCCTTCAGAGAAGTTTTCAACTATTCCTTATTGCTTCTATCTTAACCTGTATGCCGATTACGGTTACGTGCAGGACAAACAATATTACATGTATAACCCGCTCACAAACTCAAATCTTTATAGTTTTGGCGGAGGAATTGACTTTGCATCGTATTACAATTTTGTTTTGCGTGTAGAATATTCAATTAATAAATTTGGGCAAACCGGAATTTTTATTCACTTTACTGCACCAATTTAAAAACAGATGAGAGAAATGAGATGTAAGACAATGGTTTTTCATCTCATATCTCAAATCTCAAATCTCTAACCAATGACCATTGCTATCTATGGAAGACCGGTAAATGAAAATCAACTTGCACTTGCTAAAAATGTGCTGGAGTTTTTATCGGATGCAAAGATTGAGTACATCGTGCACAAACCCTATTTGCAATTCCTTCAAATGCATTGCAATCTGAAAGAAACCACCAAAACGTTTAATGACCACGAAGACTTAAAGGGTAAAGTAGATTTTCTTTTCAGTGTAGGTGGTGATGGAACGCTGCTTGATACCATTATGCTGATAAAGGACTCTATGATTCCTGTGGTAGGAGTCAACACCGGAAGACTGGGTTTTCTCTCTGGCATTTCTGAAAACACGCTGCGCCTTGCAATCGAAAGCCTGGCGAAAGGTCACTATTCACTTGATCCGCGCACCATGCTGCGTCTCGAAACGAACAGTGCTTTATTCGAGCACAACATTGCACTCAACGAGTTTACTATTCATAAAAAGGAAACTTCATCCATGGTAACAATACATGCCTACCTGAACGGAGAATACCTGAACTCTTATTGGGCGGATGGCATCATGATTTCTACCCCCACCGGTTCCACCGGATATTCTTTAAGTTGCGGGGGACCGATTATTATGCCTCAATCGGAAAGCTTTGTTATTACACCCATCGCACCGCATAATCTGAATGTGCGACCCATGGTGGTAAGTGACAAGAATATCATTTCCCTGGAAGTAGAAGGTCGCAGTCAAAATTTTATGGCAACGCTGGACTCCCGCTCTGCCACAATTGATTCAAGTGTTCAATTGGCGGTGAAAAAGGAAGCTTATCCTATTAACCTTATCCGTTTTGCCAATGAAAACTTCCTTAATACTTTGAGAAAGAAGCTTAACTGGGGGCTTGACAGTCGAAATTAATATTAGACATCTTTCCTAATTAAATTAAGTACTTATATGTTGAAAATTTGTAAAATTTCAAATCATATTGATAGCTAATTTGATCATTAAACCTATAAAAGATGCAAAATCTGTATAATTTAGCCAAAATTAAAGTTATTTAGGAAAGATGTCTA
>PLYJ01000050.1 GCA_003151745.1 Bacteroidota bacterium | reverse complement strand
TCAAGCTATTTCAGGAAGGGACACAAAGGTGAAAAATGATTGAAAATTGCGAAGAATAGCTGGCGAAAGAGCGTCTAAATAATAAACTAAGATTAATGCTAGTAGTTTACTTCTTTAGAATTGTAGCTCCTAAAATTACACTTCCAAGCAAGAGCACCAGGAAGATAAAGAAGATAACTTTTGCTACCTCTGCTGCTCCCTGAGCAATGCTGGTAAATCCAAAAATAGCCGCAACGATTGCGATTAAGAAAAATATTGCTGTCCATTTAAGCATGATGTATAGTTTTTAAAGGTTATTAATTAATTAAATACAATTACTTTTTCCCAATGCGGGAAACGACTGCGATAATAATTATGATGATAACTACGACGATGAAAATACCAAATCCCATCCCTGCTTTAAATATACCTTCCACTGCGCTGCATGAGCCAAAGATTAGCGAAAATTGCTGTAAAGGCTGAATAAAGATTTGATTTTTTCATAACAGTTAGTTTTTTGAGAATTAACGAATATTAATTATTCAGTGAGCAAAAGAAATGCCTGTTTTCAAAACGTTCAAAATACGCTTATATACAATAAATATATAAATATCAAATTCAACATGGGAAGATGTGGGGAAAATATATCCCATACCCGCTTAGGATTTACTTTTTTATTTGTTTATAACCAACATATCTTCTATATCATAGGCGCCATTGGAAATTGTAAAATCAAATCTTTTTATGTGCTTTAAAAATTCATCGAATGAAATAATAATTTTGAATTTCTTCACAGGTAACTTATCCTTAGGATAATTGTTTTGGTCTTATCGCAATTTATCTACAGCATATAAAGTGATGACAGGTTCGCTTTTCTGAACAAATAGCCTGAGGGCAGTTGCATCAAAACGATCCGGATCATATCCTTCAATCAATTTCGCAGCTAAAGAATTTAAATCTTCCTTATTGAATAAATCAATAACTGCGTTTCCATTTAACGGATGATTTTTAGACTCAAACGGGATTTTCGTTTCCATAATGTATGGGATTAAAGACGTTTATATGTTGAAACAAAAAACGTACCCAACATGCAATAGGCATAAAATATTTGCGGCTATATCAACTCTTAGTTGATACTCACATCACTATGCATTACGCTTAACTGCTCCAATGCCCGCTTTATTTTTTTCTCTTTATGGGTATGATATTTATCAGCAGATGAGGTATTGGTCATAGTGCCATAGTATGAGATAAAACTTTTCCTAATGATTTCATCCGTATTTGCAAACTTGTTTCTTTTTAATTTCATCAACAACATATAAAAAGATTTATCAGCAAGATTATATTCTCCAAGAGCAGTTTGCTTCCCTGTATCCAAATCACGATTAACAAGGGTGTCATCGGAACCTAATCTTTTAAGCGTTGTTGAATAATGGTTGAGGATGGCATCAAAGCTTTGGTCAAATAGTTTTTCGCATTCAGGATTAGGGATGGCGGGTTTGAAACGCGACAACGGGCCATATTTAGGGAGCACGCCGATAAAGAGCATTACAAATATTGATTGCAGCTTAGGTTGTTTAAATTCCTTTCGATAATTTTTTCTATCCATCTTATAACAGTAATTCTTTTCTGTGGCAAGCGGGTTTAATTGTGTTATAAAAGAATTTTTAATTTTCCATGCATCCTTTGTCAATTCAGGCATGAGGATTTTAACAGAGAACCGGAAAACTGCAATGGCTGCCGGAAGGCTTCTAAAAACATCTTTCAGGCTCAAGCCATACGTTTTAAAAAAAGCTCTTTCTAAAACAGAATCGCTTACTTCGAAACCGATGAAGTCATGATATGCATTCGATTCATAATTTCCTTTTGCAGTCTGCAATACGTCAAAGCCGAATTCCACTCTCGCATGCTGATCGCGGCCTTGTTCAAAAGTTACTTCGTCGCCGTATTTCTTTCTTAATCTTGGAAACAAAATGGCTACAGCCTTGTTAGTTCCGAGGGAATGACCGTAACAGTCCGCTTCGTAATGACACAAAACTCCAATTGCAAAAGCATATTCATTAAGATTTTTTGATTCCTCAAGCAGTGCAGTTATAAAGTCGCCGGTGCGCACATAGTGAACAAGATGACTGAAGACGGGGCTGCCAAACGGATAATATCCGATATCCGGAACAATGGAGCCACCGTAAACATAAGCATGCGCCTTCTTTAGGTCAGCTTCTGTAGCATCAGGATATTTTTGTTTTAGTAAAGGCTCAATGGATTTTTCCCAGGCGGCATCAATAATGGCTTCATGTGCAAGTAAGGCATAGGAGAATGAACTCACCGGATTAAACATAAGAAATAAAGTGGCAATCAAAAGAAATCGTGCAAAGACAACTGGTTTCATTCGTCTGATTTAAGTAAGCATTGCCGGGCGCGTCTCACCTTTTACTTTGCCAGCTTTTCATTTTCAATTTTCACTTCTATTCCTTCCTTTTTAATATCAATCCGGATTTTAAAAAACAAGCTCATATAAACATTCGCTATCCATATTAATGAGAACAGCGCTATAAGATAACCCCTCCAATCCATAAATAATAATTTATATCCCGTTATTATTAAAAACAGAAGAGTTACATAAAAACTGAAGCAATATTCACAGGTAAAAATATAAAATATCTTTTTTTGAAATAAAGTTTTACAGGAGGCGCTTCGTTTGATGCAATAGTTGCGTGGTTCGGCAAATAGATCTTCGTGGGTTACAGTCCAGCTTACGCATGCGATGGGGATGGCTAAGATGAAAAGCCGGATAATTTGCTCTGACAGGTTCATTGTGTTTGCATATATAAAAATTAAATCATTCTTCTTTCCTGTATAAACCAATCAATTCAGCCGAAGCAAGTACGTGTCCATTCATTTTTTCCAACACTTTTGCTTTATCGGCATTTTGTATTAAATCAAGCTTCACATCAAGTGCATATATTTTAAAATGATAATGATGAACACCCGTTGGCGGGCAAGGACCTGTGTAATGTGAATCGCCTTTCCCGTTTGCAGCCTGCACTCCGGGAGCATCGTCCGCTTTTATGACAGTGGCCGGGGGAATATTATACATCACCCAATGAACTAATCCGCCACCCGGCGCATCGGGGTCTTCCATGATCAGCGCCATGCTCACCGTTTTATCAGGCAAATTTGAAATGTAAAGGGGAGGATTTATATTCCTTCCTTCACAGGTATATTCTTCGGGAATCAGTCTCCCATCTTCAAACACAGGACTGGTTAAAGTTAATGTTGATTGAATTATTGTTGACATAATGATTAGTAAATTCATAGGTTTTAGAGTTTAAGGAAAAAGAATTCCAAAAGCGTGCCAAAAGCTTTTTTTATACTTTATGAATCCCTTGTATTTAAAATGACGGTGTGAACTGTGCCAAATCATAAATACTCAATTTTTTTTCAATATCTGCCACTTTGCTAACCATGGTTTCAAAACCATCTTCCCCGAATTTTATGTGCTCATTCTTTTCAAATTCTTCACCAATGGAATCATATTCATGTTGTGAAACAATTTTTCTGAAAGCGGGAAAAAGAATAGTGTCTTCCCTTGTTTCATGAGGGCGATACATGGTAATAAAAGAAGTCAATAAACCGATCAGCTTTTGATTCTCATTATCAGTTCTTGTTGATTGACCTGAAAATTGTATAATTTGTCCTGTGATGCGACGTCCTGCATAATGTTGCGACTGCAAAACAGTAACTAAGTCAGTCAGCTGGTTTGCTTTTTGAAAGCGTGGAAACAAATAATTTTCTTCCTGTTTTTCATGATAATCTTCAACAAATATTTTAATAATTGATGCAGCATCCAAAAGAGAAGCTACAGGAAATGATTCCTTGCCTGCTAATTTTATTTTGCAAAAATCATAAATAAGTAACACCCTGTTAAGCAAACCATGTTCCTGCATGAGATCTTCCGGAGGTGATACATCCTTTTCTTTACCTTTTTTATCGCTGCATGCCGGTAAAAGCCCGACACCTGCCATCGCGGTAAATGTTCCGATAGCAACAGATGTTTTAAGGAATTTTCGCCTTGTGGTTTCAAGATCATTTTGCATTTTAATAAGCCTTAAAAAAACATGCCATACTAAGGGTAAAACAAACCTGTGGCATGCTTATTTAATGTGATAATAAATAAACTTTAAAAAATTATCAATTATGAAAAACCCAATGAAAGTGTTTTTATCAGCGTGCATTTTTATTGCCTCTGCAAGTGCTTTTGCACAAACAAATAATAATAATGGATATGGCAACGGGTCTAATCCTCCCGGAGCTAACCAGATTCAACAAACGCAGCCGAACAATAATTTGCAACAAATACCCCAGCCTAATGGAACGTTGCAACAAAATCCCCAGCCGGGCGGTGCATTGCAACAGAATCCTCAGCAAAATCGCCCGAACACAAGCAGCAATAGAAACAGATCAAGTGTGAACCGCAACAACGGCATTGGAAGGGATAGCAGCGGCGTTCACAGAACAAATCCTCCTAATGCAACTTATCCCAATTTTAACAGGAATGATGGTACTTCCCCTGCTGATTCTATTATGAGCAGGCCTAAAAAGTAAAATACGTCAAAAAATAGCGTTCTTATTTCTCATTTGCTTTTGGAAAAAGTTGCAGCAATTTCAAGAAGTGTTTTTTATCGCTATTGCTGCAAGGGGCAGTGTGACAGGTATATTTAAAGGAATATAAATATCAAATCTCGCTCCTTTGTCTAATTCGCTTGTTGCCGTAATGATTCCTCCATGGTTGTCCACAATCTTCTTGACAATGTCAAGGCCGATGCCTGTGCCGCTGTAGCTTGCTTTGCCATGAAGACGTTGAAATGCTTCAAAAATGCGTTCACTAAAACGCTGTTCGAATCCAATGCCATTATCCTTAATGCTTAGATGGCAATATTCGGTTTGAGGTGTAAGCACATTGTTTTGCAGATTGCTGCCTTTTGCAATTTCGCTTTTAATGATAATGCGAGGCGGCACTTCGGGTTTTGAAAATTTCAATGCATTGCTCAGTATGTTTTGCAACAACTGACGAAACTGGAAAGAAATTACATTCATTTCGCAAAGCTCATCCGATTCGATAACAGCTTTTTTTTCATTGATGTCATCCCTGAGCAATGTCTTTACATCCGCTACCAACTTGTTAAGATCTGTTTTTTCAAATTTTCTTTCTGTGGTATTGCTACGTGAATAGGTCAATAGGTCGTCAATAAGCCGTTGCATACGCTTGATTGAATCCTGTATGCGATTAAAATAATCTTTCCCGTTTTCGCTCAGAGCCTGCGCTTCTTTTTGAAGGATAAGGTTGGCAAAGCTTCTGATGATGCGCAAAGGTTCCTGCAAATCATGACCGGCAACATAAGCAAAGGACTGAAGCTCCTTGTTCATCCTTTGCAGCTCTTCATTTTTATGATTCAGCGATGCCTTGATCAACTGCAACTTTTCTGTTTCTTCCTTTAATTCCTTTCTTTCTGTTGCCAGTGTAATGTATTCTGTGACGTCTGCAATGGCAAGAAGAATAAATTCTTTGCCCTTCATCTTCTCAATGCGCTTTGCATTAAGCTGCATGGTTTTTTCACCGATGACAGGAAATACATGATTAATTCTGAAGTTTGTAAAATCCACACTTTCTGCAAAGATTCCATCCAGCAGCCGCAACAAAAGGGGAATATTCCATTGCCCATTACCTAATTCGCTTAACAAAACACCCTGCGTATCTTCCTTTTTAACCTGGAACTTTTTATAAAACACGGGGTTGGCAATTATAACGCGCAAATTCTTGTCCAGCACAAGCAATGAATCATGGATTGTTTCCAGGATTGCCTCAGCATACATGTCAGGTATTTTTATGGGAGCAGCCCGTAAACCTGTTTTTATATCAGAAGTTAATTTTCCTTTCATTTTTCGAGTGGTTTACTCCCAGGCTATTGCACCTTAAAGTTTAAAGTTTCTTTTTGCAGATTTTTTACCATTTGCATCAATGACGAAGTTTAACGCCTCCCGGATCCTTTTTACAAGAGTTCCAAATTCATTGGGCTTGCGAATATAGTGACTATCGCCATTTTTATAAAGCATATTCACATCCCTGTCATCATTCGAGGTGGAAATAACCACAACAGGCAGTTTTTTAAGCTTTGCAGATTGCTTTATCTCTTCCAGGCATTCATACCCGTTTTTGCGAGGCATGTTTAAGTCAAGGAAAAGGACATCAGGAAGTGTAGTGGTTTTTTTTGCAATCAGGTTCATCAGCTCCTCGCCGTCATGAACCACTTTTAGCTTAGAAGGAATCGGAATTTCACTCAGGGCCTCCTCAAAAAGGAAGCAATCATCTTCACTATCGTCAGCCAGAAGGATTTGGAAAGCTTTCATATCCATGTTCCAAATGTATTAACAATACTTTAATATGCCAAACAACAGAAACCGTTTTTAAATCATTAAATAGTATTCTTATTTGAAATAGTAAGAAAGCAGGCAGATAGATAATCTCTCATAAAGCGCCGAAAATTATTTCAAGCTAAAATAGTAGAAAAATATTTTCGATGAATTGGTTTAAAAAGGCGACGAAATGAAAGTCAACTTTCACAGGTATTCTAATATATCACACTTCTTTTATAGTTCATCAAATCCAATTGATCATTCCGCATTTAACTTTCACTCTGAAATTAATTATTCTTACCGCAAATTTTGATGAAATTATCCTTGATAAAAAGAGGAAAACTGCTTTTTATAAGAGAATTACACATTATTACGCAAAAATGGTTAGTAATCACAGTGTGGTGACAGGTACCCATTTGGTGGTGGTTAGTAATCACGACGTGATGACAGGTAACCATGACGTGATGACAGGTAACCACTGTGTAGTTGTCTTACCTTTTAATGAAATGATGATCAACCACAATGAGATCACAGCTAATCATATTGTGGCGATAGGTAACCATTGTGAAATGATTGGTAACCAGGACGAGATTACAGGTCACCACAACGTGATGATAGGTAATCACGTTGTAATTACCTGTCATTTTTGGACGGAAGTAGGCAGAAAAATGGGAATTACAGGTAATGATTATCTGCATATTGAACTTCTTTTAATGATTCACCACGAATGATGAAAGGAGTTTATTGTATTGCAACATAAAAAAAGTAGTGTTGTCTGCTTATTTAGTTAATGTTGCAATACAATGTTTAAAAATCACAGGCGATTTGTTGTTTAAAAAAAAGGGATGCCTTATTTTAAAGGCATCCCTTACTTCCCTTTTTATAAAACCAATTATTATTTCATTAAAGATATTCTGCCGTTAATTACGTTATCACCGTCACCGCTAACGATCCTGTAGAGATAAATTCCGGAAGGAATATTTTCTCCGTCAAAGGGTATTTTATAAACCACACCCATTTCGGCATCGCCTTCGAATAAGGTAGTAACCTTGCTTCCGGCAGCAGTATATATATCAACAACCGTATGTGTTGATTTATCCGTTCTCTTAAACTCTACCGTTGCTGTAGTCATAAACGGATTTGGATATGCTCCTGCTTCTATGCCCGGGAATCGGATGCGGCAAGAACCCAGTGTAATGCATGCTGAGCAGGCGCTTGTGCATCCGCTGGCATTGGTAACAGTCACCGTATAGGTTCCGACATTGGACACCGTGATACACTGTGTTGTTTCACCATTGCTCCAGAAGTAGGATCCTGTACCACTGCCGGAATCTGCACATAACGTTGTGTACTCACCTTCGCAAATTATTAAGTTACCAGTAATATTGCATGAAGGAGATGGAATAACGTCAAGGGTTTTAGAGCACGTGCTGCTGCAACCGCTTGGGTTAGTTACGGTAACGGAAACCGTTCCTTCCTGATAAAGTGTGATGCATGAAGCCTCCGCTCCGTTGCTCCATTTATAGGTATTGCCTTCAGGAGCACATACAGTGGCGCTTCCTCCTGCGCAGATAGAATCTACTCCTGAGATTGTGCAGGAAGGATTTGGACTCACACTGATGGTGGTGCTGCAGGTGCTTGTGCAACCATTCGATGCTTTCGTCACGGTCACAGTATATACACCTCCGCTATCAATAGTAATGCAGGCTGTAGTATTACCTGTATTCCATTTATAGGATGAGTAACCCTGGATGGCGCAAATGGTTTCGGTTTTACCTTCACACAATATTTGTCCGCAAGAGCAACCAACCATGCAATTTGGAGGTGTAACATCCGCTGTGACAAGTACAGTATCAGAAGCAGTGCAGCCATTGACGGTGTTCGTTGCCGTCACAGTATATGTTCCCGCTGCCGTAACCGTGATGGAAGAGGTGGTCTGTCCACCCGGCCCCCATACTAAGGTAGTTCCGGAAGATGCTGTAGCTGTCAAAGATATTGACGTAACGGTGCAAGTCAATACTTTATTCGTTCCAACATTTACTGTAGGAGGAACGATGATCGTTAAGAACAATGTTGCTGCGCTGTCGCATCCTGCTACATTGATGAAATGATCGGTTACGCT
>PLYJ01000180.1 GCA_003151745.1 Bacteroidota bacterium | reverse complement strand
AAGCTATTTCAGGAAGGGACAATGCGATAAGGTTATTCTGGTACGTGATAAGGAAATTCTGGTACGCGATAAAGTGTATCTCGTACATGGTAAGGTTTACCACGGAGGCGTTCATTGAACTGTGTCAGGAATGGTTTTCATTTTTAGATTTTTTTTTCAAAATTACTATTTATTGTTGATGGACTGTTAATATGTTGATAAATCAGGGCAGGCCTTTTTGGGATGGAGATTTATCAACATATTAATAGTCAGGGGAACGTGGCGTTATGTATGGTATGCTTTGTTCCAGATTAAATCTTCCTTCAAATAAAATTGCAAACTGTGCAGCAATAAGTTTCCAGTTTTTAATTGGAGCGCACCATTGTTTGTCAATATTCCTGGTGGCAACAGAAAGCAGTAACCCTGTTTAAATCTTTATCTCAATACCTGTTTTCAGGATTTCTTCAACGAAGGGGTCTTTATCTGGTGAGAATTGTTTAGTGTTAAAGGTGCGTGGTTGTATAGAACGGTATGGTTTTTTAATCAATGTTTTTCCGAAAAGTGCTATATCGTAAAACCCCAATCCTTTAAACGTATCAGCCACCATAGCCACGTCAATATCGCTCCACTTATGCTGCTTGTTTTGCGCATACGAGCCAAACAAGACTACGCGGCGCAGGTGCACACCGGATTCATTTACCTGCCTGGCAAATGCGCGAACCTTTTCTATTACAGACTTTTGAGTAAGCATTTTCTTATTCTCTCAACTTCTTGCAGAATGGGTTCAGTTTCTTTTTGCTTATACGATTTATAAATAGCTTGGCTGTAATCAGGGTATCTTCCTTCCAATTGAAAATCATTCATCCTGCCCAAAAAAACACGTTCATCATCCGTGAAAGAATAAGAAATGCCTGCGGCTAACAAAATAAGATTATGAATCTTAGGTGGATGATTTCCTTTATTATCTTTTATCCAATGCGCCTTTAATAGTTTTTCCAAAACCAAATGAGCAAAAAACAATGCATGAACATAATCTTTCGATTTAAACATATTTTGACCGGCACGCCAATCGTGCCTTGCTGTTTCAATCCAATAATCAATATGTTCCTGTTTTGTCAATGCCTTTAGCTGTTTTATAATCACGCAAAGGGCAAATTTACAAATTAACTGTCAGATGAGGCATTATAAAAATTGTTGCATTGAAACTCTAAGATTACTTCTCCGACTTTTCTTCCTTTGCGTTTAATTGCAACTTTCTTAGTTCCGGTAACCATACTGATGCTCCACCAACAGCAAGTAAAGCCACGCCTCCCCCAAAAATGACAGAAGGAATTAATCCCAACAGTCGTGCAGCTAAACCGCTTTCAAAAGCGCCTATCTCATTGCTGGAACTGATGAACATGGTGCTTACGGAAGAAACCCGCCCGCGCATTTTATCAGGCGTAAAAAGCTGCACGATGGTGGAACGGATCACTACGCTTACGTTGTCGAAAGCGCCGCTCAAGGCAAGTATGAACAGTGTGAGATAAAAGTTTCGGGAGATGGCAAACAGGATCATGCAGATGGAAAAGCCTGCCACGCATACCAGCAGCTTTCTTCCTGCATTTCTAACCGGGGGATGTTTGGTCATATATAAAGCCATGATCACTGAACCCACAAAAGGAGCAGCACGCAGCACGCCAAAACCTTCCGCTCCCACGTGCAGGTTATCAGCAAAGAAAGGAAGCATGGAGATGGCGCCACCAAAGAGCACTGCAATAAGATCGAGCGACATGGCTCCAAGAATGGCCTGGTTGCTGAAAACAAATTTTAATCCTGTGCGGATGCTTTCCATCATGGGCTCTTTGGAGGAAAGTCGTTCGTATGGATGAGTATCTATGCGGATAACCTGTATGAGAGAAAGAATGACCAGCACAAGCACAATGATATAGGTTGTAACGCTTCCTAAAAATCCAAGCATTAATCCTCCTGCAGCAGAGCCGATCACCACTGCTATGTGCCAGAGGGTGCTGTTCCATGCGGAAGAATTTGCATAGTGTGTACGGGGAATAAGCTGCGTCATCAGCGAAAACTGCGCAGGGCTGTAAAAGGCACGCCCCACACCAATAAAGAACATGATTAAATAATAAGGCCACGCTGTGGAAATGGTTTTAGGAATTACATATTGAATGGTGATATATAACAAAGCTGCGCTGCAAAGCACCATCATGGTTGTATAGGCAATCAGAATTTTTCTTCTGTCCTTCCTGTCGGCCGTGTATCCGCCGTATAAGGCAAGAAGCATGACGGGAAGCGCTTCTGAAAGTCCGACAATGCCGATGGAAAGGGGATCGTGGGTGATTTCCTTTACATGCCAGCAAATCACCACAAACTGCACCTGCAAGGCAAGCGTGAGCAGGAATTTGGAGAACAAAAATTTTCTGAAGTTGATGAAACGAAAAGAGCCGTAAGCTTCCTTATCTGAAAAAAGAAATTTTAAACGCATAGAGCAAACAAAGATAGCGTTGCATTACTCAAGATAGTGGGAAAGAGATTTAGTTGTTAAAATGAAGGTGTTGAAAGAAAAAAAGGGGAGCTCTCCAGCCCCCCTTTAACAAAACATGAACACAAAACTATGCGATTTAGACTTGGCTATAAGTCGAGGGTTTAATCAGGCAGTAAATATTTTTTTATTCATTATCAGATAATTACGCGTGGACGCGAAATATTTCTTAGGAAGAAGCGGACACGGATGCATGTGAGGGAAAGTGTTAATAAGCCTGTTAATCCTCATGGGTTATAAAAGACGAAGGGGGTTAGCTCTCCAGCACCCCCTTCAGAAAAACATGAACACAGAGGCAAAGATAACTATGAAACTAACGTTGCAGGTTAAATCTATGTTAATTAACATATTGAAATTTAGTAATCAAGGCATAAGACTGATTCACTATTTTATTTTCTTAACCTTAATATTTATTTTGAAAATAACTTTACCTGTAGAATCCGATTCCTGCCATTTAAGAACATCACCTTTCCAGTTCTTCCAATTCTTAGCCTCACCTTCTTTTAAGATCGGTGTTTCTTCGGGTGCTCCGTAAGCAGAATGAAATTTTCCGTCTTCCCCTTTCACTTTCCTGCGCAAACTTTTCCAAACGGCAATGGATAATCCTTTATCCACATACACTCTCCAGGCTGTATTGAAATTGTCTTCCTTGCATCTGCCCGAAGCTTCAGTGCCTTCAATGCAAACAGAAAACTTAGAAGTTCCGGTATTGGCTTCGGCAACAGAAAATTCATACAACCCTTCTTCAAAGAAATAATAGCGCACATCTGACTTCACTCCGCATAATGGAACATCAGCAGTGTTTTGAATACGGGTGAAGGAAAAGATGAGCGCAAGAATACATATATATATGAGCGGTTTTTTCATTATGCTTTGCTTTAAATAATTAATTCAGCCGATGAAAGTAAATAATTTATTGTGACTCCGTGACTCTTATCTTTGCCATGACAGTTAATCATCACAAACAGTGCTAAGTGCAATTATTCCCGGCAACTCTTTAAGGAAACTCACCAGAAACCTTTTGCTTACCGGCTTATTCTTTCATTTGCTGGCGGCATGGTTCAACGTAGGGTATCATCATCCTGATGAGTATTTCCAGATCACGGAATTTGCCTCTTATAAATTAGGCAAGACGCCTGTAATTGATTTGGCATGGGAATACGCAGCAGGCATTCGCCCTGCCTTTCAACCGGCGATGGTTTATTGCTTGTGCAAACTGTTCAGCCTCCATAACCCGGTTATTATTTCTTTTTTGCTTCGATTGCTTTCTGCGATAACAGCATGGGCTGTCGCCGCCCTTTTCATTTTAATATCGTTGACGGAATGCCGCTCAGATAAAACAAAGAAAATAATTCTTTACCTCTCCACCGTCCTTTGGTTCCTGCCCTATATCCATGCGCGGTTTAGTTCAGAAAACTGGTCCGCTATCTTCTTTTTTGCAGGGCTTTCCCTGCTCATGTTAATGTTGAAGCCGGCTAACGATCTTCTGAAGATAAAAAACAGCTTCCTCTCACTCTTGTTTTGCGGTATATTAATAGGTCTGTCATTTGTAGTCAGGGTTCAATCGGGCTTTATGATTCTTGGCTTAGGGTTGTGGCTTTTAATTTATCGAAAGCTTACAATAAGAGACCTTTCGGTATTGTTTACAGGAATCGCGCTTTCCTTTTTTACAGGAGTTTTAACAGACAGATGGTTGTATGGCAAATGGGTTTTTACAGCGTTTAATTATTTCCATGTAAATATTATAATCGGCAAGGCATCAGATTGGGGTACATCGCCCTGGTGGGATTATTTCGTCACGATCGTTGAAAACAACATCCCTCCTTTTGGCATACTTATTCTTGCAGGCATTTTTATTTTCTTCTTTCGCTTTTATAAACATCCGTTAACATGGATTAGTGTTCCCTTTCTTCTTGCACATATTATCAACCCGCATAAAGAGATAAGATTCCTTTTCCCACTGGTAAATGCTTTACCGGTAATTGCTGTCACGGCCTTCGATGGGAAAACAAATTCAGTTTTTATTAATAAGATAATTGATTCTCTTTCATCGAAAGTGGCAATCCTATCGGCAAAGATTTTCATTGTTCTCAATATCATATTGATGCTCGTAACCTGCATGAAGCCTGCCAATGAAATGTTTTCATTTTATGATTTTGTCTATGATAACTACAAAGACAAAGAAGCTTATATATATACATTTTCTGAAGACCCTTACTCAGTTATTGACCTCCATGTTGACTTCTTAAAGCCGGACAACCTCACTGTGATCAAAGTTCCAAAGGATTCTCTTTTGCATCACTTTCCTTTCAGAAAAAATGCCGTCAATCTTGTCTTTGAGAAAAAGTTTTTACAGGATGATGCCTTTCATCTTACAGATAAGAAAAGCAGGATAGTCTATCGAACAATTCCTGAACGGATGAAGATGATAAATTTTAATAACTGGCTGAAGCGCTCAAGAATTTGGCGCCTTTATGAAGTGGATTAAAACTTATTCTTTAAAAAGACCCAAACCTGCAGCAGCAAATTAGGTTTTGTGAAAGCATTTGCTTCTTTCTTTGTTTTCTTTACTTCACTTAATTCACCGTCAAGCACTGAATCAATTAGTGAAAATCTTTCCGCATCCTGCTGCGCGCCTACGTTGTGATAAATTGCCCATTCCTTCTTTTTCACACTGCGAAATGGTTTTGTTATTGCGGTAATCATTGTATTAAAATATTTGTTGTAAAAGTAAAGACCGCACATTACGCCATTGTTAACACAATATGAAACTTATATAAAACGAGAGTTTTGCAAGGTAAAATG
>PLYJ01000125.1 GCA_003151745.1 Bacteroidota bacterium | reverse complement strand
TGTGGATTCAAGTATCAAGTGCGACAAACTTAGGTGGTTTAAAATTAGTCATAAATACTTCTAATGGTGTTTTCCATTGCAAAGTCTTTCGGGGTCTGGAATTGAGTTTTTGGGTTATGAGTTGAAGAAACAACTCGTCCAGGTCGGTAATATTGGTTTGCTTAGGTACATACTGCCTGATTAATCCATTGGTATTTTCATTGATTCCTTTTTCCCAAGCACTATAAGGATGTGTAAAGAAATAATCAGCCTCCAGCTTCTTACTTATATGACCGTGATGAGCAAACTCATGACCATTGTCGCTGGTAATAGTATGAACTGCCTGTTTAAAAGGGGCCAATGCATTGATCATTTTTTTGCCGGTAATCTCAGCCTCAGTAGTAGGAAGTTTAGCCGTTTGCAAGAACTTGCTCTTCCGTTCGACAACAGTGAGGATAGCGCCACGACGATCTTTTCCGATGATGGTATCAGATTCCCAATCACCTATTCGAGTACGCTCATTAACAACAGCAGGTCGTTGTTCAATACCAATACGGTTCTGTATTTTTCCTCTGTGGTCATAGCTTCCATAACGTTTACGATAAGGCTTCGAACAAATTCTAAGATGCTTATATAAAACACCGCCGTTTATCTTATCCTTATAAATGTATTGATAGATTCTCTCATGGCTTACCATATCAATACCATGGGTTTTACAATACCCGGTAATCTGTTCAGGCGACCATTGTTCTTGGGTGAGTTTATTGTTGATAAAGCTTTCCATAGCCGGGGTAAGTCTACGATGCTTGCAAAATCTCTCCTTGCGAATGTTGCAAAGTTCATGAGCATAAGCACAACTATAACTACCTCGCTCACGTTTATTCCGCTGTATCTCCCGGTAAACCGTGGAACGATCTACCCCTATGTCAACCGCAATTTGACTGGGTTTAAATTTTTTCTTTAACAGCACTTCCAATTGCAGGCGTTGATCTTTAGAAATTTGTTTATATTTGCCCATAACAACACGTTTAAAACGAAAGAGGCAATTTATCTAACTGATAGTTGCCTTTTTCAATTTTTTAAAGTGTCGCACTTACTACTTGAACCCAAGTAGTACTAATGAACTATTGAACCAATGAACTAATTTTATTTCAACTTTTTATTTTGCTTGTGTCTTGTTTTATCACGTTTTGTTTTCTTTTCAAGATTTTTTCTGAAGGCTGAAGTAAGATCAACACCTGTTTGATTTGCAATGCAAATCAAAACAAAAAGAACGTCTGCCAATTCTTCCTCAAGATCACAAGTGTCTGACTTTTTAGAGGATTGTTCGCCATATTTTCTTGACATGATTCGCGCAACCTCTCCTACTTCTTCTGTAAGAATAGCCATGTTAGTCAGTTCGCTAAAATAGCGCACGCCATGCTTCTTTATCCAATTGTCAACTTGTTCCTGTGCCTGGTTTAATGTCAGCATATTTTGTTTTTCTAATTTCAATTTTCCAATTTCCACTTTCATTCTCTATTCTTTGAATCAATAATAATAGTAACAGGCCCGTCATTGATAAGAGAAACTTTCATATCAGCGCCGAATTCTCCGGTAAATATTTTCTGATTCATTTCCCTTTCCATAATCAGGATAAATTTTTCATACAAAGGAATGGCTATTTCAGGTTTTGCTGACTTTATATATGACGGACGATTCCCCTTTTTTGTGCTTGCATAAAGTGTGAACTGGCTGACGAGAAGAACATCACCACCAACCTCAGTAACAGAAAGATTCATCACACCCACCTCATCATTAAATATACGAAGGCGTGCAATTTTTCCGCAAAGCCATTCTATATCTTCTTCTGCATCAGTTTCCTCGATGCCCAGCAGAATCAGAAGGCCGCTTTGAATAGCAGATTTTATGCCTTCATTTATTTTTATTGAAGCTTCTGAAACTCTTTGTATAACTATTCTCATTAAAAACACTAACTCAATGTTAATAGTGCAAAACAAATGAATAAAAGTAATTCTTTTCCTATTGAAAACTATTAAGTTTTATTAACAAAGGTGCAGCTTTTAAAATGAAATCTATGGCCTTTTTAAAAGGAGGAATAGTTTTTGTTAAAAGGGATTACCTTTTAACAAAAAAATCACAGATTGTTTAGTAGGATAGCCCTTGTTTTTACGATACTTACAGTGTCTGCATGGTGAAACTCTTAAATATGTATATGTAGTATGAAAAGGCACTCTGATTGAAAAGCAAACGGTTGCAGAGATACTTGCAGACTCTTTTCACCCCATCTAATAATTTCCATACATTTGCATCCCTTTTACTGCGGATGTGTCGTAATTGGTAGCCGAGCCAGACTTAGGATCTGGTGCCGAGAGGCGTGCGGGTTCGAGTCCCTCCATCCGCACTAAATCAGTTTACAGTTTACGGTTAAGCAGCCGCAACTGTAAACCGTAAACCGAGAAGAATGAATATTACAAAAGAAAGTATTGATAGTCTAAATGCTGTACTCCGTGTTCAGTTAGAGCCACAGGACTATAAGCCAAAGGTAGACGAGACCCTGAAGAAATATCAGCGCACAGCTACTATACCGGGCTTTCGCCTTGGGCACGTGCCGGCAGGTATGATTAAAAAGATGTATGGCAAATCCGTGCTGGTGGAAGAAGTAGAGAAGCTGATTAATGAATCTGTGGGTCGTTATATCTACGATAATAATATTCCCATGCTTGGCAGCCCGCTTCCTAAAATGAGTGAAACTGAAAGGCAGTGGGAGGAAGGCAACAATTTTGAGTTTCTTTACGAGATTGCTTTAGCACCTGAGTTTGAAGTAAAGATTGACAACGACAAGGTTCCTTATTATGTGCTGAAGGTGGATGACAAGATGGTGGATGAAGATATTGCTGACCTGCGCAGGCGTTATGGTAAGTTTAGTAATCCGGACGTGTCAGAAGAAGAACATATTCTTTACGGTGAGTTTGAGGAATTGGATGATGCAGGTAATGTGAAGGAAGGCGGCAATAAAACCAAAACAACTGTTGCGCTGGAAATGATTAAGGATGCATTAGAGAGAAAGAAGTTTCTTGGGCTTAAGAAAGATGAAGCAATAACTTTCAATCCGATGCAAACGCTCGGCAATGAAACCGAAGTTTCTGCCATGCTGAAGGTAGCAAAGGATAGTCCTGCTCTAAATTCAAACTATAAGTTTACCATACAGACCATCAACCGGGTTGACAAGGCAGACCTCAACCAGGAATTTTTCGATAAGATTTACGGAAATGACACTGTGAAGAATGAAGAAGAATTTCGTGCAAAGACCCACGAAGGCATTGCAAAAATGATGGAAGTAGAGAGCGACCGTAAGCTGAAAAAGGATTTACGTAATAAAATTACAGAAGAGCTAAACATTCCTTTACCTGATGATTTTCTCAAACGTATGCTGCGTGCAGAGCACAAAGAGAAGGAAACGATCAGCGATGAACAATTTAATCACGAATATCATCACGTTGCAGAAGACCTCCTCTGGAGCTTAATTGTCGGAAAGATTGGAAAAAATAATAACCTTACTGTTACGGAAGATGAAGTGAAGCTTGCTGCAAAGCAGTTGGTTTATCAGCAATTTGCTCAATATGGCATGCACGACTTAGAAGAATCCAGGCTGGATGAATTGGCAACTACCTATCTTAAAGATGAGAAACATGTAAGCAGTCTGGAGCGCGGCGTTCTTGACCAGAAGGTTTTTGTTTATCTCAAGTCAGCACACAAGCTCGATCCGATCGAATTGCCTTATGAAGCATTCATAGAAAAGCTTCGTGAGAAAACGGAGCATGAGTTGGAACATCATCATTGAGAAGTCAGCAGTCTTCAGTTGGCAGTATGCTCGGAAGCAAATTCATTGCAAACTGAAGACTGCGAACTGAAGACTGAAGACTTTGATTTTGTTTACACAATATTTTCTGTTGTAAATCGTCGTTAATAAATAATCAATAGTCAATAATCAACAATCAATCTTAATAGTAATTTTGTGCTATTAATCCTAAAATCAATCTATGAACTATAAAGAAGAATTCAGAAAATATGCTGTTAAGCATAAAGGCATCAGCAGCATTACCGTTGATAAATTTGTCTCAACCATTCACGCTGACTATATATCTCCAACCATTATTGAAGAGCGCCAGCTGAACATTGCCACCATGGATGTGTTCTCCCGTCTCATGATGGATCGTATCATCTTTCTTGGTGTAGCCATCAATGATTATGTTGCCAATGTAATCCAGGCGCAAATGCTTTTTCTTGAATCAGTGGATGCAAAAAAGGACATACAGGTTTACTTAAACTCTCCCGGAGGTTCTGTGTATGCAGGATTGGGTATTTATGATACCATGCAGTATATTCAACCTGATATTGCAACTATTTGTACAGGCATGGCTGCGTCTATGGCTGCTGTACTTTTATGCGCAGGCGCAAAAGGAAAGAGAACTTGTCTGAAACATTCCCGCGTAATGATTCACCAGCCTATGGGTGGAGCAGAGGGACAAGCATCCGACATAGAAATTACAGCCCGTGAAATCCAGAAGCTGAAGAAAGAGCTTTACGACATCATCTCTCTTCATAGCGGTAAGGATTACGACACCGTATGGAAGGATGCCGACCGCGACCATTGGCTGGCAGCACAGGAAGCTAAAGATTATGGCATGGTTGACGAAATCCTCGTGAGAACGAAAAAGCCGTAAGATTTGCACCCTTTTTGATATATCTTTTTTAGAAATTTAGCGTATTGCTTTAAAATACGAGGCTTCAAATAAAGTTGACTCGTGTTTAAAGATTAGCTAACTTGCGTATTCAAATTTCGGTGTAATCGTTTTTTCTGTATGAAAAATCAAAAGGAAATAAAATGTTCGTTTTGTGGTCGCGATAAAAGCGAGACTTATGTGCTTATTGCAGGCATAACAGGCCATATTTGCGACCAGTGCATACAACAAGCACAAAGCATACTCAGTGATGAGATGAGCACAAAGGTGAAAAGTTCTACGGGGACTCACTTATCTCTTTTAAAGCCGGTAGAGATAAAAAGATTCCTTGATCAATACGTGATCGGGCAGGATGATGCCAAGAAAGTGCTGGCTGTAGCGGTTTACAATCACTACAAACGCATTTCACAAAAAGGGAAAAAGAACCAACCGGATGATATAGAGCTTGAAAAATCAAATATCATTCTTGTGGGTGAAACGGGAACAGGAAAAACACTTCTTGCGCGCACTATTGCCAAAATGCTTAACGTGCCATTTTGCATTGCCGATGCAACAGTGCTTACAGAAGCTGGTTATGTAGGCGAAGACGTTGAAAGTATTCTTGCACGCTTGCTTCAATCTGCAGATTATGATGTGCAGGCAGCAGAGCGTGGCATTGTTTATATTGATGAAATAGATAAAATTGCCCGCAAAGGGGATAATCCGAGCATCACAAGGGATGTGTCGGGTGAAGGAGTGCAGCAGGCATTATTGAAATTGCTGGAAGGTTCAGTGGTTAATGTTCCGCCTCAAGGCGGACGTAAGCATCCTGAACAGAAAATGATTGCCATTGATACGCATAACATCTTATTTTTATGTGGCGGAGCTTTTGACGGCATCGAAAAAAAGATTGCAAGGCGGCTCAATGCCCATGCTATGGGTTATGGAGCAAGTAAAGAAACATCTGCCCTGGACAAGAACAATTACCTGCAATATATATCACCTGCCGATCTCAAATCATTTGGACTTATCCCTGAATTAATTGGTCGTCTGCCTGTAGTCACGCATCTCGATCCGCTTGATAAATCTGCTCTGCGTGCCATTCTTACTGAACCGAAGAATGCCCTGATGAGACAATATACCAAGCTATTCCAGATGGAGAACATAGATCTCACTTTTGACAAAGCAGTGCTTGAGTTTATTGTTGAAAAAGCAATCGAGTTTAAGTTAGGCGCACGTGGCCTGCGTTCCATCTGCGAGGCTATTCTTCTTGATGTAATGTTCGAAACGCCTTCTGCAACAAAAGCAGAGAAGAATCTGCATATTACTCTTCCTTATGCCAAGGAGAGAATTAATAAATCAAGCATTAATAAGCTGAAAGTGGCTTAACAAGAGTCAGTATATAAATTATGTATCGTCCTGAAAAAGGTTGA
>PLYJ01000128.1 GCA_003151745.1 Bacteroidota bacterium | reverse complement strand
CCGATGTGGATGGCATGCACATTCGTTTGCTGTTAATGACTTTCTGGTTGCAGTTCTTTCCTGAGTTAGTAAAATCTAATCACGTCTATATATTACAAACGCCGCTCTTTCGCGTCCGCAATAAGAAAGAAACGATCTATTGCTACAGCGACCAGGAAAGAGTGAACGCCATTGCAAAGCTCGGCCCAAAGCCGGAGATCACGCGCTTTAAAGGGTTAGGTGAAATATCACCTGATGAATTCTCTGCATTCATCGGTAAGAAGATCAGATTAGAGCCTGTGTTAATCAGCCAGGAGGAAACCATTCACAAACTGCTTGATTATTATATGGGAAAGAATACTCCCGAGCGTCAGGATTTTATTATAGGGAAACTGAGAATAGAAAAGAATTTGCCGGAAGAAGTGTTAGCAATATAAGTTCAAAGTTCAATGTTATTCAGTTCTACGTTAGATGTATTTCAACTTTGAACTTTGAACAGGGAAACTTTGAACCCAAATATTAAATAATGAAGAAGAAAAAAGAAGAGCAAAAACAAGAACTGCCGGAAACACAACAGCAGCATAAAGAGAAAACAAATATCACTCATGTGGGTGGTATGTATGAGAATTGGTTTCTCGATTATGCCTCGTATGTAATTCTCGAACGTGCAGTGCCGCATATAAATGATGGTTTGAAACCCGTGCAGCGTCGTATCCTTCATAGCATCTGGGATATGGAAGACGGGCGCTACAATAAAGTAGCGAACATCATCGGTCATTGCATGAAGTATCATCCTCATGGCGATGCCAGCATTGGCGATGCATTGGTGCAGCTCGGACAAAAAGATTTATTGATTGACACGCAGGGGAACTGGGGAAATACTCTTACCGGCGACAGCGCCGCTGCTCCACGATATATAGAAGCCCGTCTCAGCAAGTTTGCGCTTGAAGTTGCCTTTAATCCAAAGACTACAGAATGGTCACTGAGCTATGACGGAAGAAACCGCGAGCCGGTTACTTTGCCAATGAAATTTCCTTTGCTGCTGGCACAAGGAGTAGAAGGAATCGCTGTCGGTCTTGCCTGTAAAATACTTCCGCATAATTTTGTTGAACTCATCGAAGGTTCAATTGCTATCGTCCGAAAGCAAAAAGTAAACCTCCTTCCTGATTTCCCGTCAGGCGGCATTGCTGATTTTTCAAAATACAATGAAGGGATTCGCGGAGGAAGAATCCGTGTAAGAGCTAAGATAGAGAAAAAGGATAAGAAGACCTTAGTGATCACGGAAGTTCCTTTCGGAACCACCACCACATCACTCATTGAATCCATCCTTGCTGCGAATGACAAAGGCAAAATCAAGATAAAGAAAGTAGAAGACAATACTTCTTCCAAAGTAGAGATAGTGATTCATCTTCATCCTGATTCATCCGAAGACATTGACAAAGCCATTGATGCGCTTTATGCATTCACCGACTGCGAAGTTTCCATTGCACCAAATGCCTGTGTAATTATTGAAGATAAGCCGCGCTTTATGGGCGTGAATGATATTCTTGAATACAACACCAACCAAACGGTTGAACTGCTTAAGAAGGAACTGGAAATCAAGAAAGCAGAATTGGAAGAAGAATGGCATTTTAGTTCTCTCATCAAAATATTCATTGAGAAGCGTATATACCGCAACATTGAAGAATGTACTACATGGGAAAGCGTCATTGATACGATTGATGCGGGACTGAAACCGTATAAGAAGAAGTTCAAACGCGAGATCACACGCGATGATATTGTTTCTTTAACTGAAATCAAGATTAAACGTATCTCTAAATACGATGTAAAGGAGCAGGATGAACACATCAAGGGGCTTGAAGCGCAAATTGCAGAGGCGGAGGACAATCTGACTCACATCAAGCAATTCGCCATAAACTATTTCAAAGAGCTGCTGAAAAAATACGGCAAAGACAGGGAGCGCAAAACAAAGATTGATTCTTTTGAACAGGTCGTTGCATCGGAAGTGATGATTAATAACCAGAAACTTTACGTGAACCGTGACGAGGGCTTTGCAGGATACAAGATGAAGAATGATGAATTCCTTTGTGAATGTTCTGACCTGGATGAAATCATTGCCTTCCGCGGCGACGGAACGATGGTAGTTGCGAAGGTGGATGAAAAGAAATATGTAGGCAAAGACATCTGTCACATTGCTCTCTTCCGAAAGACAGAACAAGACATCATATATAATATGGTTTACCAGGATGGTAAAGGCGGCAACGTCATGGTGAAACGGTTCACCGTTGGAGGCACAACGCGCGATAAAGAATATATATTAACAAAAGGGACAGAAGGAAGCAAGGTGCTTTATTTCTCCGTGAGTGAAAACACTGCTGAAGTTATTCATGTAAAGCTTCGTCCTAAACCCAAGCTGCGCAAAACGGAATTTGATTTTGATTTCAATTCCATTGAGGCAAAGGGAAGAGGATCTATCGGAAATATTCTTTCCCGCAATGCGGTGAGCAAGATTACAAGAGGAGGCGTTGGAACGGCAGCTCCGTTGGCTGAGCAGAAAGAATTAATTTCTGTAGAGAGGAAAGAAGAAATTAAAACTAAAAAGGTTGAAGATGTGAAAATTAAGATTAATAAAAGTAAACCACAAACCTCGAACATCAAACCTCAAACAAAAAGGAAAGCAGAGGTTAAGCCTTCCAAGCAAAAGAAGTTCCACACAGTAAAAGACGAAGCGCCTGTTACTTTAGAATGGGATATGACATCCAACGATAAAATTCAAAAAGACAGGGCGAAGATTCTTTCCGACATCGAAAAGAAAGCAGAACAAAAGAAGAAGTCGCAGTTGAAGATGGATATGTAAACCGTTTACGGTTTAGGGTTTACAGTTTACCGTTGCAAACCTTTCCCACTTGTTTGTCATTGCGAACGCAGTGAAGCAATCCCTGACCACAAAACAAGGCAAAGTTGTCCACCACACATGCAAACGCGCGAAACTTTGCCCAACTGTAGTCGTTTCATTTTAGCAATCCTTTTAATTCGTCAATTGTCAGTGGTGGATTTCGTTTATGAAGCATTGCATGACAGTTTGGGCAAACAGGTTTAAGGTAAGAAAGTTTATTATTTACTGTTTGTCGTTCCGTTTTCTTTAAGTATGGTATCCAGCAGCTCCTGGGTAGAAGCATAATCCTGGTTTGATTTTTTTGCCAATTCAATGCTGTGCTTTGTCATGTCAATTGCTTCTTTATTCTTGCCTTCTTTGTGAAGAATGTTGGCGTATGTGTCTGTATTAAAATAGCTGTCATCGAGCTTCACTGACTGCGCAATCCATTTTTCTGCATCGGCTAACTTTACTTTGTCATCCACTTTCATAAAGTATGTCCAGCAAATCTCATTCAATGCCTTGGCGTCGCTCCAGAAATATTTTGTAACGTAATCGGGCGCAATGGCGGTGTACTTTGTCATTTTGCTGTTGCGTTTATAAAAATCCAGCTCTCCGCGCGCGGCTTCCTTCTGAATATCTTTATCCTTGCTGAACTTTAGCAATGTAACAGATTTTTCAAGCATAGCAGAGTCCTTATGCTGCGAAGCAAACTGCATGCTTTCCAATGCGAGGTTGTCAAGCACTGCCTGCACGCTGTCTTTGCCGTACCGTTCATTAAAAGGTGCCGGGTTTTTGGTGATCGTGCTATATATATAGCTGTTTATATTGGGCGTGAATTCAATAATTGTTTTCCAGTTTGTTTCATTGCTTAAATCGGCAACAGGCTGCGAATGGAAATATTCATCAGCAACGGTTTCGTAAGTGGTATTATAAGCATCGCGCAGGGTATAAGCATAAGCAAGCAGTAAAGCAGGCTTTTTATTGCCCGATGTGTATTGCTCCTCAAGATAGGCCATGTTATTATCGGCACTCACGGCATTTGTTGCAATTCGCATAAATGAAGCAGCCGGTATGGAGCCGACAGAGCGGTGCACTTGCTTTCCGCCTGCGTCCACCCAAAGATAAGTCGGATAGTTTTTTACCGTATATCTTTTTGCAACATCAATGCCTTCTCCTTTTTCCATATCCATTTTATAGCAGACAAAGCCTTTGTTGAAATAGTTAGAAACAGTATCGTTCGTGAACACATGCGCTGCCATCCACTTGCAAGGGCCGCACCAGGTGGTATAGCAATCTATGAACAGAAGCTTATGCTGATCTTTCGCTTTTGCGAGCGCTTCGCTGTAGGAACCTTCAAAGAAGGTGATACCTTCTTCAGCTTTTGCAGGCAGTTGAAACAACTGAACCAACAGGAATAATGCGATAAGTTTTTTCATAGGAATGATTTTATTGAAATGCAAAGTTAGTATTTGTAATTAAAAGGCAATCGTTCTGAGAGCTAGTCTTGGTGACGGTTGCTTCTTACTCTTCAAAGTATATGATAAAAAGACTTCATGTGTATAAGCATTTGCACCGGCAAGCTGCGATGTTGTTTTATCATAACTATAGCCAATTCTGCAAAAGCTATTTTGAAAGCCGATTAAGAAAACTACGGCATCATCTTTTCTGTACCCTATACCTGCAAGCATCCATTTTACTTTCAATGTTAATTCAGCGAGCCATGAGTTAAAGTCGCTTTGTGATAAATATATAACATTGGGTGAAAATGAAATAGCGTGTATTGAATCAGTTAGGGGAATATTTGCTCCTGCATGAAAAGTGTATTTGCTGGGTAGGTTGCTTGGCACAGTGGAATAGAATGATTCATTGGGTTGAGTTAAATGATCAATAGCAAAACCTCCGTATAAATATTTGGAATAAAGAAGTAGCCCTGCCGTGCAATCAAAGAAGCCCTTGTTAGTTGTAGTTTGTACTTCCTTTGTATTATAAATAAATCCATATCGTGGATCAATCTGACTACCAAAAGTTAGTTTACTCCATTCAATGCTTTGGATTGTGTATCCTATAGCAAAAGCGGGTTGAATAGCAACTTTATTATCTATTTCAAGATGGTAGGAGTAAATTACTTTTGCAAGTGCAGTGATAATAGTTCCGCCGGCAATATCATACATTGCATAACCGCCAATACCGCCATGCAATTTATCAACATATTGATTATATTCGATTAACCCTGTTTTATAGCCTTCACTTAATGCAGGCCATTGATCACGGTAAGAAGTGGTAATCGTTGGATTAATAAAAGCGCCTGCAAAAGCAGGGTTTAGATAAAGTGCATTGCTGTGATATTGTGAAAATAGAGGATCCTGTGCAAATGAAAAATTTAATGAGATAGAAAGAAGGAGGGTGTAAAGAATTCTGTTTTTCATGGGTGTGGATTTTGTTGCATTGCAAAGTTAGCATTTGTGATTAAATGGCATACAGATAACTGATAAGAACGGATTAAAGATCAGCGTAAATCCGTCATATCAGTGTCATCCATGTTCTATTACCTTTGCCCCATGCGCGAAGACAGACAGCTCCACAACATTCTTGACATCATCAGTAATTATTCAACTAAGGAACCGTTGAACCGTTATTTGAAGAATCATTTTAATGTACATCGGGAGATGGGTTCAAGAGACAGGAGGCAGGTAGCGGATTTCATTTATAATTTTTACAGAATAGGAAGGGCGATTCCGGAGAGAACACAAGAGGAACGAATTACAGTTGGGAATTATTTATGTGCTGATTCTCCTTCTCCGGTTCTTCAATATTGTATTTCTAAGTTTTTGAAAGGAATAGACGCAGATTGGCAGATTAGTCAGGGGGAAAAGATTAATAAGATTAAAATATTATATCCTGACTTTAAGTTGGATGATGTTTTTCATCAGTCAACACACATATCGGAACAAATCAATAAAGAATCATTCATTCTCTCATTGCTAAAGCAGCCGAAGCTCTGGATTCGAGTGCGCAGGAAATTTCTAAAAGAAGTGACAGATGAATTGACAAAAGAAAATATTTCGTTTGAAGCAAGTGAAGAAAATCCTTTGACAATTTCTTTTGTTAATTCGAGCAAGCTCAATAAATTAAAAAGCTATGAGAATGGATATTTTGAAATTCAGGATTGGTCATCGCAACAAACGATTAACTATTTCAAACCTAATCCGAATGAACATTGGTGGGATGCCTGCGCAGGTTCCGGTGGAAAGAGTTTGATGCTTTATGATGCAGAGCCGTTATTGCATTTAACCGTTTCAGATTCGAGAGAATCCATTTTAAAGAACTTAGAAGAGCGCTTTCGTAAAGCGGGGATCAGAACAGATCAATCCTTTCAAACTGATTTAACCAACCTTAAACCTCAAACTTTAAACCTGAAAGAGTTTGACGGAATTATTGCAGATGTTCCCTGCACCGGTTCAGGAACATGGGCACGCACACCGGAATGGCTGAGTGTGTTTGAGGAGAAGTCAATTAGCAGCTATTCTGATTTACAGAAAAAAATTGTAAGCAATATCATTCCATTTCTTAAAATGAATTGTCCTCTTATATATATTACCTGTTCTGCTTTTAAAGAAGAAAATGAAGAAGTGGTTATGTGGATTAAAAATAAATCCCAACTCAATATTGTTGAATCTGCTTATATAAAAGGATATGACAAGGGAGGGGATACGATGTTTGTTGCGAGGATGATGAAATAATAGCCCTCTCATTGCGGGGAGCAAAGCGACGAAGTAATCCCTAAACTACGGGTGAGGGATTGCTTCGCTACGCTCGCAACGACTAAAAAAAGTAAGGTACGTTTAAGTTGGGAAGGATTAGAAGAAAAAATCCTTTTAAATTACTTTTTACCCTTTTCCATTTCATCAAGCATCAATGACCTGATGTATTTTACAGGCGCACTGCCATAGCTTAAAAACTTTTCATGGAATTGTTTTAAGTTGAATTTACTCCCCATCTTCTTTTTCAGCTCTTCACGAAAATCGTAAATCTCAGTATAGCCGGTAAAATAGCAGCAAAGCTGAACCTGTGTGAGGGAGACGCGCTTCCATTTATTTTCTGCTTCTGTCTTTTGCTGAAATGCTTCATTGATGAGCAAATTCATAGCTGCTTCCTTGCTCATATTCATGGTGTGCACGCTGTAATCCAATATGGTGTTGCAGGTGCTGCGAAGGTTCCATTTATAATACATGAGCCACATTTCAAGCTCGTTGTTTCCATAACCTTCTTCAAGCATCATGCGCTCCACGTACACTGCCCATCCTTCCACCATGCTGTTGCTGCCAAACAATGATTTAATAAGACTCTTGGACTGGTTGCTGTAAACAAGTTGCGTATAATGACCGGGAATAGCTTCATGGATATTCAAAATCTGCAGGATGTAGTGATTGTATTCGCGCAGGTAGCTTTCAGCTTTTTCCTTATCCCAACCGGAAAGGCTGCCCACATTGTAATACGTGTTTCCGTTCTTATCGTACGGCCCCGGAGATGAAATGGAAGCGCCTGCAACCCCTGCCATGTAGGCAGGCTCTTTACGAACAATTAACGGCTTTGAGGGGTCAATATATATGAGGTCTTTCTTCTTCACGAAATCAATGAGCATAGGCAGTTGCTGTTCGATTGCTATTTGAAATGAATCAGGCGATACGTGATTGAGCGATATTTTATCTATCACCTGCCTGATGAGTTGAAGCTTATCGGACGGCTTACGCTGCTTGCCGAAATATTTAGACCATAGCTGGCTTGCAAGCACAGCCATTTTTTCATGCAGTTCCTTTTTATGTGCAAACGCTTTATTATAAATCTGGTTAGGGGTATAGCCTGAGCGTATGTCCAGTTCAAATTTCTTAGCGTAAAGTTCTTTGCCTAACCTGAAGCTGCGCGGATGATCATTCTTCAAATTCTTCAGCCACTCAGCATAATCCCTTATGGCTTTGACGGATAGGGCTGCGCGCGCTTCAATCTTCTTCTTCTCCTCTTTGCTTAAATGAGAACTATCCAAAGCGCTGCTTAAATCCTTTTCAAAAACGGAAGTACCGCCTAAGTTTTGTTCAATGCCTAATTGCGTGTGTTCAACGGTGGGATTTTTAATATTCTTTTTCGCCGCTTCATAGTATGCCGGGATGTTTGCCATCTTTAAATAAAAGTTATGAAGGCGCACATCAAGCGAGTCGTAATTATTATTCAGCATGTCAGCAAAATAGCTGCTCACATTATACCCGGAGGGATTCCATTCATATTCCTTCTCATCCGTGTTAACCCATGCCATGGACAAGAGCTGATGCTTCAGGATATAATAATCTGTTACGTTATTGTCAGATAATTGATGTAAATCAAAGTGCGTTAATGAATCCAGGTTGGCTTTTGCAAATGCCGATTGTTTTTGCCGCGATTCCTCATCCGGCACTACCAATGCGCTGTCGTATTTATGATACCCCTGGCCGCTTGCCCATTCCGGAAATAACTTCCAATGCTCCTCTACAAAATTGGCTTTGTACGCATCAAATTGAGGATTCATGCCTCCCATATCTTTATCAGTATGTTTGCTTCCGCAACCACCCAGGAACACAACCATCGCAGACAAGTTGATAATAAAATTTACTGTTCTCATAAATTTATTTTTAATACAAAAAAATCCCACACGTGCGGGATTGGGGAGGACTTCATTACAAAATCTGTATTGTTATTCCGCTTTAACGGCTTCCTTTTCTTTCTTCGCCACTTTGGCTTTCACCTTCTTCTCGGGTTTAGGAGCAGCGACTGCCTTTTCGTCTTTAATAACATCTCTCTTTTCTTCGATACGGGCTTTCTTGCCGCTGATATCACGCAGGTAGAAAATACGTGCTCTGCGAACAACACCTTTCTTGTCAAGAATAATTTTATCAATTTTTGGAGAGAAGAGCGGGAAGATTCTTTCCACGCCCACACCGTTGGAAATCTTACGGACCGTAAATGTCTTCGTAGCGCCGGTTCCTTTGCGTTGAAGAACAACACCCTGAAACTGCTGGATACGCTCCTTAGCGCCTTCAATAATCTTATAGAAAACGGTAACGGTGTCCCCTGCCTTGAAGTCAGGAACTTCCTTCTTACCGATCATAATATCTTCAACTATCTTAATTAAGTCCATTACTTTGAATGTTTTTAGTGGATTATCCTCCTGTCCCGCAGTAGGTGCGGGATTGTCCTACGGCGAAAAAACGAGGGTGCAAATATAATCAAATTCCCTTAATACAAAACTTTTGATTTGGAAAATGAGATAACACAGATTCCACTGATTTGCGCTGATAAAATCCGTTATAACCCTGCAATCAGTGCCATTCGTGTGCCATTTCGTTATCAAAAACCACATTTTGCACTGCTTTTTGTCAAAAATGATGTGAAGACGCAACGTGTCTTGACTTAACTTTTTCATGTCCTGACATAAACACAACGTGTTTTGACATAAACATAAAAAATCTTTGTCAAATCACACCGAGGCAGATGAAACCATTTCATGTCTTCACACAAACACGAAATGTCTTGACGAAGCTTTTAAAATTCATACGTAAACACGAAAATGCTAATACGAACTTTTCCATTTCTTTACACAACTTTTTTGCGTTTCGTACAAAACACTATGGTACATGGCAAACCATTTCATTTCTTCACACAAAAAGTAAGTGTTTCGAATTAAAAACGAAAAATCATGACATAACTTTTTCATTTCTTCACATCAACGCAAAAAAGTTAATACAAAACGCGTAATGTTTAATGCTAACAATTATCTGTTTTCACACAAAATCGTTATATCCTGTATTAAATAGTTAAAAGTTAGCAGCAAACAGGAATAGTTGTGGATGAACTTTAAAAAGGATGCACAACATTAAATAAACGAACTAAAAATTCAGTTCATCAAAAGCCTCTTGCCCCCTCTGTGAGGGTGGTAAGTGGAAAGAGAGAGGGCAGGGGGGTGTAAGTAACATGAAGAAACTGAATCTATATAATATCAATTAATGCAATTCACTATTCCCCATTCGTAAATTCGTACAGATTCGTTATTCGTAGATGTAAGTTCGTATAGATTCGTATTCGTAGGTTATTGATACCTTAATGTTATCACTTCATACCAAAATAGTATTTGTTTTTATTAATG
>PLYJ01000227.1 GCA_003151745.1 Bacteroidota bacterium | reverse complement strand
CCCGCTGCATTGGTGAAATGATCCGTTACCGTCGTGGATGCACTATAGGCCACTCCGTTCCAGGTGAAGCTGTTGCAATTGCTCACTGACGTGCTGCTGGCGCTGCTGTTATTCACTTTTACTGTTACACTATTGGAAGTTACAGGCGGGCTGCATGTACCGCTCACAGTTATACTATAGGTTCCTGCATTAGCAGTGGTGGAATTGATTAACGTAAGCGAGTTAGTTGTTGCCCCGCTTACCACACCACCATTGGCAAGAGCCGTACCGATATAATACCACTGATAAGTCAATCCCGCCCCGGTTGCTCTAACGCTCATGCTCTGTGTGCCGCTGCCTGAACAGATGGCTGCCGGAGAGGTGGGTTGCACCGTGATTGCCGGCAAGGCATTCACGGTTACCGTTGCCGTTGCATCCACCGCATCACAACCTCCTGCCGCTGCTATCTGGTAATGAACTGTATAAGTGCCCGCTGTACTTGTTGACGGATTAATTGTACCCGTTGATGAATTTATTGTTAAACCAGCAGGTGTAACAGAATATGTACCGCAGGTAGAACCGGTGAGCGTAACAGCTGCCGATGTCAATGAGTTGCAAAAAGACGAGCTGGCATAGGATATGGTTGAGAAGGGACACGGCCAGGAAACAATAATTTGCCCTGATGCACCAGCACCGCCAGCTACACTTACACCACTGCCACTTGATCTTTGCGCACCCCCCCCTCCTCCTCCGGGAACATTACCATTGACACCTGCTGAATTGGTTGCACCACCGGCACCTCCAGCACCACCGGCATAAGGGTTTCCGGCTCCTGCCGTCCCTCCGGTTCCTCCACTTCCAACCCCTCCGGTTCCTCCATTTCCATTATCCCCAGCACCGCCACCGCCGCCGCCACTTATAGGATTAGTATTGCCTAGTCCTCCGGTACCTCCATTATGAGTACCTAAACCACCTGTTCCGGCAGTTTGAGATCCTGTATTAGTTCCGGTTCCAAAATTTCCACCAGGTGCACTAGTTGCATTTGTGAATGTTGTTGTTCCTCCGGTAGTACCGTTGCCACCGGAACTTGATCCTCCGGGTCCACCTGCACCGATAGAATATGAAGCTGTTCCTCCTGCTCCTCCATTAAGTGCAACATTATTAGTTAGCGTATATGCTCCGCCGCCGCCGCCGGAAGATCCTTCATTGCCTGAACTGGTAGCACCGCCGCCGCCGCCGCCGCCGCCCCAAGCTTTAACATTTATGGTTGAAACATAACATGGTGCTGTGAAAGTTCCTGTGCCGGATTTAAGTGTGTCGGCTGCGTTAGCAGGTACCGTTACAACAGTTGCTGTATTATTAGCGTTAATGGGGTCCGGACAATTTCCACCAACTGTTAAATCAGTAATCGTAATAGTAGTTGTTCCTGCTGCCGCCAAAACTGAGGTGATGAAAGTACCACTGCCCGGACTTCCTGCTGCAAAATTCATTGTTGCAGTTTTGCCTGTGGCTGCATTGGGAGCACTTAAATTATAAGTAACTGTGTAAGTTCCTGTAGGTAATGAAGATGAAGAAACCGTAACGGTAGAAGTACTGCCTGCAAGAATGGGAGATGTTAAAATTGATGTGGCATCAATACTAAACGCGGGGATTGCATTCACGGTTACAGTTACACCATTGGAAGTAACCGGAGGACTGCAAGTACCGCTAACAGTTACACTATAGGTTCCTGCATTAGCTGCAGTTGGACTGGTTAAAGTAAGCGAGTTAGTTCCTTGCCCGCTCACGACAACACCATTGGTAACTGTAGTACCATTTAATAGCCAAGAATAAGTCAGTCCCGCTCCGGTTGCTGTAACGCTCATGTTCTGTGTGCCGCTGCCTGAACAGGTAGCTGCCGGAGTGGTGGGTTGCACGGTGATTGCTGGCGGTGCATTCACCGTTACCGTGGTGGTTGCCGCAGGGCTTGTGCATCCGCTTACTGTTGTTGTAACTGAATAAGTACCTGCCGTTGTTACTGTAATGGAAGAAGCGGTAGCGCCTCCCGGACTCCACAACAAGCTTCCTGTAGCTGTGGTTGATAAGATTGAACTTCCGCAGTTATTAGCCACTGTTACTGATGGCGAAGAAGGAGTTGTTTTAGGCGCTGCTGTGCCCATTCCGGAAGCGCTGGGGCATCCGCTCACTGTTGTTGTAACTGAATAAGTGCCTGCCGTTGTTACCGTAATGGACGAAGTGGAAGCTCCGGTGCTCCACAATAAGGTTCCAGTAGCTGTCGTTGATAAAACTGAATTTCCGCAGTTGTTGGTTATCGTTACGGTTGGAGTTGCAGGTGGAGTTGCGGCACTTTTCGGCAAGCTCATAGCTGACATGGCATAGCGAATACTATTAGAGGGAGTAATGCCTGAAGTTGTTGCAGCGTCGGTTGTATTCGAGCCAGGTATAGTACGATTTGCTACTTCATCTTTCCAAGCAACATTATCATCATTATTTCCGGTATTATTCCCTTTGCTTGTCCAGTTTGAATTTATAGTATAGACAGGGGTTGTTGTACCACCGTCATCATAGATACTTGAAATATAGATTGCTTGCTGATTAGTATTCACTGTCATGTTTGCACTTAGAGCAGCGGGTCCACTACTACTGTTATTATTAATACCATGACCTGATGTATAACTACTTGGAGTTTGATCAACGCCAGCAAACACAGCATACCAAACTGTCATGTTAACTTCTGAACTAGAACCTGTACCAAGAGTAACATTCAGCGCTTGCGATGTTCCGTTCATCACTGCATTGTCCTTTAAATAATACAACCATGTGTGCATTCTGGCAGATGTACTACCATTTCCGTCTGCTTTTGTTAGCGTTTGCCCGCCATAAGTAATAGTTGTTGGATCTCCTGTTGTTGTAGAACCTTGATCAGGGTATGCATTTGCAATTGCGACAATTAAAATACGATTACACCCACTCGCTATTACGAAACTGGTACCCGATCCGGTTGCCGATGTATGGTCATACGCCTTGGTCCATAACGTAGGTTGAGTAATTTGCGCGTCTGCATTTAAACCAAAACCGATAATAAAAACAGTAGCAATAAAAGCCGGAAATAAACTTTTTATTGCACGGGAAATATGCCTGCATGGCAAGATAGAAATAGTTGACTCTTTTCTAAGTACAGATAGTTTCATAAGTTTTTTAAATTTGTGACAGTTTATATAGCTTTTAAATGAAGAATAATTTTGTTTATCATTAGGACAACAAAGTGATTCAACAGGCTTGAGTGAAAGTAAAGAGGTTACCATGGCTTTATTAATTAATTTATAATTTTGAAGAAGATTTTTTAAATAATATTAATCGTGATACATGAATTTTATAGATTATGAACACAAATATATTGACATTTTGATAATTTCCAATTATTTATGGTAAACTGCTTTAAAAATTGGGCGAACGGTATATATTAACTTTTGGTCATTTTAATTTAGATTGATTATCAATTAATTATCTTCTTATTTTTGTTGCAATATAATGTAAATCTTTGACCTAACAATTTTGCTATGTTTGTATCACACGGCGAGGGACAGAAAATTTGCAGAATTTCGCACTTTTAGCCCCGAATTTTATTCATAATGGTAATATTAATAAAAGATACAAAATCTTAAACTTATTAAACAAAATATTTAGAAAATTAATTTAAAAGTTTTCAAAAATAGACATTTTTTAATCAAATCAATAAAATAGTTGATTGGAATAGATTGGAGATCATTGTCAAGAAGTGCTATAACAAGGGAAAAAGTGCAGATGGACGACCTGCTTATGAAGGAATCTTGTTGTTTAAAATAACGGTCATGCCTCAAAAGCGCTGAAGTTGCTATCTGAAAACATTCCCGTTTTTAATAGTATCGTTCTATATACATACCGATAACATTATCGTGAATGGTTTCCTTTTTTGAGTAGCAGCTAGTTGGTAATGTATGAAATTTGTGTATGATTGCAAAATGATTTAATTGATATCGCAGGGCGAACGGTTTGCAGCTATCGGTTCGCCTCCTCCCCTGTTAAAAACAGTCTTACCATTCCTTTAGCGGATGTGCCTTCGGGAATTTACTTCGTGAGATTAAACAACGGCGTAAGCAAGCATGTGAGTAAGATTATTTTTTAAATTATTGTGTTCTTTAAACAATCGCATTCGTAGCGTATTAAAATTAAAAACACCTTATAACCTATTCGACTATAAGGTGTTTTTAATTAACCAGCGGTCCGGACGGGACTCGAACCCGCGACCCCATGCGTGACAGGCATGTATTCTAACCAGCTGAACTACCGAACCATTCTTTAGGGAGCGCAAAAGTACACCTATTTTTGTATCGGCAAAATCATTTTTATAACTATTGTACTTAAAAATAATATTGAATAGGCGTTGTTAATAAATTGTTTTAAAAAATATGCCGGGAAATGTACATAGTATTATATATGTTCATATATTTACACCATGAAAAAAACAACTAAAAGCGCACGTATATTATTTTGCCTTGAGCCGCGCCTCAAGAGCGCATTCCAAAAGTATTGCAAGTCGAAGGGCCTTACCATGACTGATGTGATTGATAAGAACATCAGGCAGGTAACGAAGTTTAAGTGAGAAAACTTTGCTTTTAATACCCGTGCTCCTTCAGCTCGGAGTTATTGCTCGTGCCCAAATAATTGTTACCAGTGCCGATATGCCGGTTGCCGGTGATATTATTCGCATAAGCACTGGCGTAGCTTTTGCTGGAATGGATGCACGTTGACGGGTACTAATTATACCTGGGGTTATTCAAAACCCACCTCTGCATCACAGACCATTGATACTTTTCTCAATATAAGCAGTACGAATATTGCTTATAGGTTTTTCTTGGCATTAGTCCAAACAAATCCAATCTTGCAGAAAGGGGTGTTGACTTTAGTCCTGTACCACCTTTACTATAAGCGAGGTATTTAATTTTTATGACAGTACGAGTAGCCGCTATGAGTAGACCGGGTTCGGAGTTTCTGTCAATGGCATTCCTATTCCTACACCCTACTCACCTCATGATGCGATCTATCATTTCCCGATGAATTATGGAAATGTTGATTCATCTTATTCAGGATATTCTGTGAAGATTCCTAATACCTTTTCCTCTTCCACCAATAGCTTCCGGCTTAACGAAGTTGACGGATGGGGACTGCTTACCACCCCTTTCGGCAGCTTTAATACACTGCGTGTAAAAACGATCATCACTGCTCACGATTCACTCTTCCTTGACACGCTTGGCTTCGGATTTGGAATTTCAGTTCCTCAACAAATCGAATATAAATGGATTGGAAAAGGAGAATAGTGAGCCACTGTTGCAAATCAATACTACTGCAGGCGGAATCGTTACTCAAATCTTATATAAGGACAGCGCCCGTGCTACCTTAACTACAGCAGTGCTTACGAACGAAGCACCTGTGTTCGGTCTTTACGCTTACCCGAATCCATCAGGCACAGTGCAGTCAATTATTTATTCATTAAAAGAACCTGCTGAAGTAAATCTCGAAGTATTTGATCTGGCCGGTAACAAAATCATTACTCTTGCCAATGAACACCAGGCATCCGATAAGCATATTTATACTTTAAATCTTCGTGACGAAAAGTTTTCTTCAAGCATTTACATGCGCCGGCTCTCCGTAAACGGAAAAAGCTATTTCCAAAAATTACTGGTGACGAAATAAGTTTTCCTACTTATTTGGGAACTTCATTTTCATGTCCTTCAGGGTCGAAACAATCTTTTTGGCTACAACATAGTTACGATACCATCTGTGATCGGCAGGCACTATGTGCCAGGGGACAGAAGGGTTACAACGATCAAATATGTGCTCATAGACTTTCATGTAATCATTCCATCTCTTAGCTTCCTTTAAGTCGTCCGGATTGTACTTCCATTTCTTGTGGACGTTTGAGAGCCGTTCCGCCAGGCGTTTTTTTTGCTCATTCCTTGAAATGTGAAGGAAAAACTTTAGAATGGTGGTTCCGCTGGCTGTTAAACTTTCCTCAAAATTATTGATGATGTCAAATCGTTTTTTCAGAATCTTCTTGTCTATGGTCTTATGTATCGTAGGGAAAAGAATGTCCTCATAATGTGAACGGTTAAATATCTGTATCATCCCTTTTGCAGGGGCATGAGGATGCACTCTCCATAAGAAATCATGAGAAGCTTCCTCTTCAGTCGGCGCTTTAAAAGACTTTACATTGCATCCCTGCGGGTCAACACTGGAAAATACGTGACGGATGGTGCCATCTTTGCCTGCTGCATCCATTCCCTGCAGAATGATGAGCAAGCTATGCTTGTGTTCAGCATAAAGAAGGTTTTGCAGCTTATAAAGCTTTTCCTTGAGCCGGAGGGTTTCCTCTTCAGCGTATTTCTTTTCAATGCCTTCTTTAGGGTTGGTTGATTCCTTGTTGAGGTTGATCATGATGGATTCGTTTAAATGCTTAGCTGCAAAAATAAAAAAGCCCCGAAACATTACGGGGCAGTGTTTAGCGGAGAAAGAGGTTCTTGAAGAAATCTCAAAATACAGTTAATTTTAAGCAATTTAGTATAAAAGTTTCCCTTAGGGTAACTTTCGGGGTAACTCTATTTTTCACCCCATTTAATACCAATTGTTCAATGAACTTTGCTTTACAAATATACGTACTGAAAGCGTTGCCCCGACTAATGTTTACAACTTTTTATTTTTGTTAATACGCCAATAAAAAAGAGTAATTCATATATACAAAGACTTAATTCAATCCACTAACTGCACTTTTTTAACGTAGCTAACTTGAACGATCCGCTTTGACGGACATTATTTTTATCAAACCATTCACAAACAGCGTCTTCATCAGTGTATCCCGACATTTCGTATGCCTTCTTAGCAAGTGCATTTGTCGAGCCAATTATGAGAGTAACAGCCATTTTTGTTCCAGTCCCTGAAACATGTTCTACGCAATCCCCTACTATAAAACTCATACTTATTTTAATTTAGTTTTTGCGAATTTACAAAATAAAATTCAGTCCCCTGGCTTCCAAAACAAACCGTAATTTTTTTTGCTAAAAACACCAAAAACCTTAATGCAACAGATAGGCAACAACTTATACTAATCGCTAATATAAAACNNTGATAAGAACAAAGAGTTTTTATAGTGAAAAGGAATAAATGTAAGGATTGATTTCATTTCTAATCGGTAATAAGGGATAAAAATCTGTTTTTACAGGCAGTTCTTCCTTTCTTAATTTACCCTTTCTTACCACTAATTCAGAAATGAGTAATATTCCTGCCATGGCTGATTGAAACGCTAATGGAGCTTCAACGGATATGGTGCTCTCCCCTTTTCTTAGTTCCATTAATGCACCACCGCAAACAACCTTTGAATAAAATTCAGGAACCGGAATACCCTCGAATTCTTTCAAATCGGAATAGTCAATTGAGTTCGCAGCAGCTACCATTTTTAATAATTGTTCATCTGCCGGTTTATTATAATACAAGTAATCTCTTATGAACCTTTCCATTTGAGGCTGGGGTAAACCAAGATTTTCTGCGACTTCCTGCGAATGGCTTTTTCTTTCTTCATTTGGCATGTATGTGCATATGAGGCATGCCTCATTTCCAAAGTCAAAATGACGTGAAATGCCAATTAAATTATTTTCAGTGTAACTATTAATTAATTCTTTCGGCAAAGAACTTTGAATTCCAATTCTGTCCTTGGCGTTATCAACAGCTACTAATACGAATTTGTTCAACCATATTTTTTCGGAGTTTAAGTAGCCTACCCAATCACCCGAAAAAAGATTTAATTTTAATGAGGGCGTTTTAACATAATCTCTCGCTATATCAATCTTGGGCTTTTCAATGTAACTTTCCTCTGCCAATATATATCGTTGCAGATTGGTTAAAGCAAGAGTCTCCGGCTCAACCAAAGTTAACTTACCTTCAATAAATGGACTGTTTGCCAACGCCCAAACTGCACCATTTCCCACTGCGCCAAAACCTATTAAGGTAAAATCATCAAGGACTACACTTTTTATTGAAGGACTTTCTTCAACAGAAACGGTTTGAAGAGTAATTAACGAAAGAGAAAACTCCTCATCAAATTCGACATCAGGAAGAAAGTCTTTAAACACATACCTGAAAACGTTAGATGCTCCAATGCAACCTGAAATTCCTGCACCAAAGGGAACTAAACTGCTCCCGCTTCCGACAGGCTTCCATGAAGAAAATTTAACATTCCACTCATCAGAACCTATATAGAAAATTGGACCACTTGTAACTGAGCTTGTAACAGGCGTTCTGCCAATTGCTACAACCACATCAGGATTTCCTTCAACAATTTCTATTTTTGAGTTTATCGCTTGCGATAACTTTGTTAGTTCATTAATCAGCTTCGGTCTTTTTGCTGACAAATCAATAAATATCAACTTCGGATACAGCCTGCTTAGCAATCGGACAGTCATGTCCAAGGTTGCTTTACCTTCTAAGGTTTCAACATCATCATCAAAAGCTATTCCAACAACAGTTTTATTTAACGCATCCTGTAATTGCGTATTAGTTCCCTTTTTAAGAACCTGTGAAATTGCAAGAAGGTCTTTTGAGAAATAATCCGCTAATGCCATTACTATATTAATTCAATTAAACCATTTTTTTCCTTTTCTGATAGTTCTACCCACCCCATTTCAGGAAGTAACCGATATACAGCACATTTATTAATATCAACTTGCCCTCTGGCAAAATTTGGCACAACTATGGAAAGTCCCCCAACGGTGGCTACAATCGGATATGCATCATCAGTTTGCGAATGGTACGCTTCTGATGGATGACTGTGTATTTGAGCCATTAGGCTCATTTTATTCTCATAAAGCCAAACATTTATTTTGTGTAGTTCATCTCCGTCAACAGCGTACAACCAACCTTCTTCCAAGCTCATTGCTTCCTGCTTTGGGATGATTGTCCTTTCAATTTGAAATACTTCACCATTTTCCTTACCGGCAAACAACGCCACTCCTTCAACTCTGCGTTGTCCTGCTTTTCTCATGTGCTCATAAGCAGCTTCAATGCATCCGTGAGGTATTAATACTTTGTTTATGCCAATGTACCCTTCCATTAAAATTGTTGATTAACAGTAACGTTAAAATTAAGTCCGTACTGTTTAATGAAAGGAATTGAATGAATATAAAGTTGGTCTAACAAGAACGCAAGCTTACCTTCACCTTTGGTTCTGTGCAACAACCAGGGATTGCCTGTATGTGCAGGATGATTATGGTATTCACGAACACCGGGAATACAAAAAAATGGACGCTCGTTCACTCCACTCATTAATATGGGCTGTGCCTGTTGCATCTGCAATGGCATTGCACCGGGTAATCCCTATATCTGTACTTGCGGAATTATACTATGCTGAACAAAGTTTACAGACATTTCTTTCATGGTAACAGGCATACCCGTTAAAGGATTAATAAAAACAATCGAAGGGGGTTCAACATCGTAATTCGTAAAATCAATGGATACGCCAAAGGCAATAGCAGGGGGTATTAGGTGATGCGCAATAAAAACAAACTGAACTACGGGAAATTCAACCTTTAAGCAGATAACACCTTTTTTTCTCCACTCGTCCGCAATTAAACGAAACCCCTCTACCTCGCTATCAAATTTGGTGCGGGTTACTTCCGGTTCTGCAACTTGCAAATCGTCGTTTCCACCTACACCTGCCTTTAAACTGATAAATATTTTTGCATCGGCAGGGAAATGAAAGTCCTCAATTTTTCTTGCTACGTCTAAATCCTGATTATTTAATTTCACAAGCCAGTCTGACAAAGGTCTTCCTGAGTTACCCGTTCTTACCAATGCCTTTTCAACAGGCACTTTCAAAGACTCATTAATATTTTCCTTTTCGATGGTCACTTCTTTCCCATTTACAATGAAAGTGAGAGAAATGAAATTATCATGTTTAGCTATTGGTATCACTATCACTTCTTCTTTTACCACTTCCTTTGTGTTCAAAATTTCCACTGTGTGAAGCCAATAATACCATGCTTCCGGGTACCCTGCTTTCAACGCTTTATTCAGGATACCAAATTCAGTGTGTTCAATTTTCCTGTCTCTGAATTCCTCTGGTGAGGCTGTCTTCCAGTCCAACTTTGTCAGTTCTTTCTTTTTCATCAAACAGGCAGCCATATATGCAATCTTTGCTGATGCGGCAAGCGCTATATTATAACCAAAGTTAGTCTTCCTACTAAGGTAATCACTTAGTCCAACCACACCCGATTTAATTTCGTTGAACAACTCAGGATTACGCTTACCCATCATTGCCATTACAAACGATGATTCAATAATGTCTTGATAAACTTCCTCGACAGAAATATTTTTTTTATAATATTTAATGACCATCGCTGCTGTTTGTTCAAAGCTTAGACCGACTATTTCGGAAGATTTTATTTTTTCAAATAATAGGTTCAGGTCATATAATTGTTTCGCTATTTCAACAGCTTTCTTTTTGTTCATCGGAATGCCTATGGTTGCAGGAGCAAAGGCTGTTAGCTTATCTCCGGTAATAGAGTCAAAAGTTGGAAGAGTTACTTGTGTATAAGGTTCTTCTGTAAAGAGAAACGGATGTGAAATATTGACTTTGTGCGTCTCAGGATAAGAGTTTTCTACAAAAATAATATCGAGCATTACAGGTTGCTCAGGATATTTTGACGGTCTACTTTGCTGGTAAATGAATTTGTAATGTTCCTTTGGAACCTGGAATTCATCGTTCTTTCTTTCGCTTACTTCCCAACGTAGGAATGGAGTATCGGCAACAACTGCATCAAATATTTCAGTTAGGTTCGCCGGCTTCTCTGTAACCACAATATCAATGTCTTTTGAAAAGCGATGAAACTCTTCCAACATTAATACCAATGAAGTACCGCCTTTGAAAATAAAATCAAGCCCCTTTAATTGAAGCTGTTCTAATAAAGTAAAAGCGTAGTTCATCTTCTCAGCTAAGTCATAGCTGTTAGCGTCATATTCCTTCACTTTGGCTTCTAACCATTCGATTGTGTATGATTTCTCCTTTATCATTTTTCTACCATTTTAATTATTGAAGAGTCTAAAACTTTCAATGACTTTATATAACTCCAAATCTCCACCCGTTTGCCTCTTCGGGCAGCGTAACTTAAAAGCGTACTAAAATTTATTGTGAAATTACTACATGCCTCACTATATATATTGTCAACCTCACTTGAAAATATCACTTTCCAGAATTTATCACAATATAAGTCCACCAGGATTTTTTCAAGCCTTGCTATTTTAATCCCATGAAATGCCACATGCGGTGACTCTGAAATCATTGTTTTTACGATGATGTTTTCTTCATCTTCTGCCTTATAGTTGTCCCATTCATTTTCATTCGGGTTCAAAAAAACCCGGTTGGGAAAGTCTTCCTTTAAAGTCCTGAAAACTGACTCTTCCGAACCTGCTTCCACTTCTATGTTATATACGTTACGGAACAGTTGCAGCGTGGTTAATTCATTTAACCAGGACGATGACCATAATATATAAGTGAGGAAAGGAAAATCTTTTTTTAGTTTGCCTGATATTTTTTTTAGGGCAGGGCTTAATTCCGGTTCAAACATTTTTTTGTCATTCACTCTATACCATCCCCAGCTTACGTTGACAATAATGCCTTTTGCTTTTAACCTATTAACCCGGATATTTAAATTTTCTGTGGAAATTCTTTCCCCGTTCTTGTAATAGAAAGTTCTTATCAGTTCCTTTTTAAAAGGTTTATCGTGAGGTAAAAAATTTAGTAAGTCATCAAATTTCATCAAAATAGCTATTTTGTAATTATCGGCAAATATATGAATAATTGCCGAAATATACAAAGTGTAAAAAATCGCAAAAAACATACTTTATTGCCGAAATATACACTCATAGGATTAATTTCATCAATATAACCTCAGGGAGAGTTTTTCAATTTATATTTTGATTTTTTCTTTTTGAGCGTAAGCAATTAACCCAAAACAGGTTATAGAGCCATCAGCCAGCGTTGGGAAAGTGGCTGCAATATTTCATTGCAGTTCCACTGTGCCGTGAGCCTATTGCGAGAGGAGCAAAAGGGGGAAGCAGAGAAAGTGAAGTGTAACGGAACGGCTGCGACCTCTGTTGAAAACACAAGGGGCTGGCGGCATTTTTTGTTTGAGTACGGCATGTGGGTGGACTACAAAAATGATGACAGCCCCGCAGCCTTTTTGCGACCGCAGGCGAGCCCTAACAATTGCGGCGGTGGACGGAAGGCTTTGGGAACGAAATGAAGCAAAAACTTGCAGCGTAAATGGAGAGAGCAGAGCCTTCCGGACAAAGTAGCCGCAAGATGACGATGACGAAATGAACTGCAAGCAACGTGACAACTTTTGCTTTTTCAGCAAACCCGAAGGGCATGAAGTTTCCTGCCTACCTTAGAAAGATTTTAGATTAGGCAGGATACTGAATGAGTTGGCGCTTTGCTTGCGGAATGAGGAAGAGGAACACCTTATAACCTGTTTTGGGTTTGTGCGTTGGGCAATCTGCTGTTAGAATGAAATGGAGACAGCATTAAGGAGAGCTTTGCAAAACAACC
>PLYJ01000013.1 GCA_003151745.1 Bacteroidota bacterium | reverse complement strand
ATCAAATTTTACAAGGAAGGCATTCATGGCACCGGCCCCACCTATCGTATTCTGAAAGCCTCCGGAGGCGATGCCGGTGGTGTCGTAGGTGAATCCTGTCAGATAGACATTACCCGCATGATCAGTAGTAGCGCTGTAACCATAAGTTCCGAGCGTCCCCCCGTAATATGTAGCCCAGAGGCGATTTCCTGCAGCATTAAATTTTACAAGGAATGCCGCGCTACCGACTCCTAAAGTATCCAGAAACCCTCCGGAGGCGATGTTGTTGGGGCTATCGGTTGATCCTGCCAGATACACATTTCCTAAAGCATCGGTTGCTACGCCTTGTTGAGTGTCATCAGTTCCTGTTCCCCCGTAGTAAGTACCCCAGAGGCGGGAGTTTTGAGCTGAGGCGAATTGCGGGATGAATAATAATTTAAAAAATATCGCTGCGAAAGCGAAAACTAGTAATTGTTTTTTCATTTGATTTAGTTTTAAATTTTTCATTCTTTTTCTTACAAACCCCTGCCCATGCATCCCCCCTTTCCAAAGGAAAGGGGGCGAGGGTGATATCTCTTATTACATCATTGCTAATCTTTTATTAAAAAAAATATTTCCGCTTGCCAGCCTGATAAAATAAATGCCCGCAGAAAGATGATCTGCTTTTGCATCAAAGAGTACCTGGTATTTGCCCGGGTGCTGATTGCTGTTTACCATATTTTTTATCCTGTTTCCTATTGCATCGAAAACTTCAATGCTTACATCCGTTGCATTGACAAGCGTGTAACTGATCATCACCTCGTCTTTTGCAGGGTTGGGCTGTATATTGAATGAAACTACTGATTGCAACGCATCATTCAACCCAACAGGAAGTACGTTCACAGTGTCCGCTGATACAGTAGGACCACAATGATTGTATGCATACAACCACACTATATATGAACCTATGCCAGGAAATGAATGAGAAGCGGAAGAAGTGATAGTAGTGGAAGATCCGAATCCGTCTCCCCACATCCACACACAGGAATCGGCGGTGGCAGCATTTGCTGAGAACGTTACATCATTTCCAGCTACAGAAAATGAGAAACCGCCGACTTCAAAGTTTCCTGCTGTTTGAAAAATAAGTGTGACGGGCACTGCCACCCAATTATTCTTGTGATCCTGAAAAAGAAAATGATAATCCGGATCGGTAATGGAAACAATATAGTAATCTCCATTGCAAGTACCAGCAGGAAGAATAATTCCCGGGGCATTTTCAGCTTCGTCATAAGTGTCGAGATTGCCCGGATAAATACCCTGATCAGTACCACAGCCGCTGACAGTACCAAAATTTGCATTGGGAATGTCTGAGTTATGCAAAATATGACCCGCACTGTCCACACAATATCCGTAGTTAAAATTGCAATCGCTAAGGTTTATAAGGCAGTAGCTTGTTTTAGTCTGGGAGCCGATGACGGGCCAGGTGGTTGCATCAGGATTGGGAGTTGATCTACGAAGGGTGTAGGAAGCCCAGTTGTCAATATGCGTATGACCATGATCGGTATCGTAAAACATCTTTCCGGCAGGGCGATCATAATATGACATGGTATTGCCATTTCGATGGTAAATGCGTTGGTTTACTAATCGCATGACGGGAGTACTATCGGGACACAACGAATCAAGACATGAGACAGGAGTAGTGCCGCAAAAGCAGCTATCAATGCCATGAACCTCCAGAGGCCCCCAGCCGATGTTCGGAGTGGAATTGCTGAAAATAAAATGTCCCGGCGTTTCTAAATGATTCATAAGAATGTCTCTGCCCGAGGCAGTCATCTGGGGAAGCAAATCGCAATCGGTAGAAACTCCATCAGGACATTTGCATCCAGCGGGATTTGAGAAGGAACATCCTGTAAACACAGGATCAGGCGGGGGATTGCTGCCGAAGGTTATACTGAAATAGTCAACGGAACCAGTATCGCTGAATACAAATAAATCTTTGACAGTTAGACTCCAAACACCATTTGGGTTTAATCCGTTATTGAATGTGTTAAGTGATTGCTCGGGGTAATAAGAGCCGATGAAAGGCGCAGTGCCCTGATATAGCCAGCCGTTCGCTGCATTTTCTTCAAAGCAGGTACTGTAATATCCACCTCCATCACCGCCTTTCTGATCAGCGAGCATAATGAGGCTGTCATTGGGAGCGCGCAACATTACGCGCAAATCGGCAACCGTAGTGCACCTGATGTCGAGGCATACTGTTATTAGACCAAAAGAAGAGCTTGTTGCATTCGGTAATCCTGAAACGTTGATGGGGATGCTCAACGTATCTCCGTTCACAGGGATGGTATATAAAGTATCATTAGTAAATGCCTGGGCAAATATTAATGATGGTAAGAGGAATAAGAAAGTAAATACTATTTTCATCTAAAGATAGGGACTAGTTTCTTGAAAGAACAACTGTTTTTGATAAGGACTGATTTTCGGTTTGCAGCCTAATAAGGTAAAGACCGTTGCCAAGAGCAGAACCTTCTTTGTCATTACCATTCCAGTAGTAAATATGTTCACCCGGTGACAGGTTCTCATCTGTAAGAACAGCAACTTCATGACCTAAGAGGTCATAGACCTTCATTGAAACATGCTGCGTAGCGGGTATATTTACTTTTATATTAGTAATTTGATTGAAAGGATTCGGATAAACTGCATCAAGAGAACTATTGTTAATAGCAGCAGGATTTTCTTCAACTGCAGCAATCGTTTGCCCCAAGGCAACTTGCTGGGCGTTCAGCACTTCGTCCCCTCTTGATGTACCGGAGTTGTAATAGCTTACGAAAGCCACTACCTTCATATTTGCGGAATTCCAGGCAGCGGGTAATGTATATATATAGCTCTTGCTGTAATGCTGACCTGCACTCACTGAAGAAGGAATAACTCCAGCGGTTCCAAATGTTGGAGCCATATTATATCGCACCACGTTTTTATGATAAAACGCCTGCCCTGTAAGGGAAGTTGGAATTACGCAGGGATAATTATAAAATTCACTTAATACATCCGGATCAGAACAGCCATTCCCTCCATAATTATCCTGACTATAATTGGAATTTCCGGTAACTTTATCCTCAACAAGCAAGCAGGAAATTCTCATATCGCCGGATGCAGTATCAACAAAATTTGCAGTAACAGTGACACTGGCTGACCGGGTAGAAGAATTATAGCTTGAAGCTATATCAATACTAACAGGAGAAGATATGTTAAGACGGATGGTTGCGGCATCCTGAGTATAATTATGATGATTAACATAATCACCAATCAATTGAAGAGGGGAAGAAGCTCCTGTCAGAGAAGACCAATCAGCCCTGTCCACCATCACGTTAGGGTAACCCGGAACCTGGTATGCGTTATTAAGCGCTATTGTAAAGTTATTTGTCATAGGATCATTAGCTACGCTGCCACCATGATCAGCAACTGCAATAACAGTTGAAGGATATGTCGCCGTGGTGGCATCAATGTAACTTATCATATCAGGGCAGTAACCACACCATGAACCGGTGAATTCTTCTATCAGAACGTTGCGTTGAGCCTGTGCCATTGCATGTTGCATACCAGCAGAGAGGAGGAGGATTAGTAGTAATTTTTTCATAGGGTTTGGTTTTAAATTTTTCATTTTAATTTTGGATTGACTGACATGAGCGGAAAATCAATTAAATATTCCGAAGAGTCATTAAACTGTGTGGAAGAGTTAATCGGATATGCGGAAAATGGACTTACCTCAAAAGAAAAAAAGGATTGCGGATTTAATCCGCAATCCCTT
>PLYJ01000011.1 GCA_003151745.1 Bacteroidota bacterium | reverse complement strand
GAAGAAGTCGGGATGTTTGCAGCCCGGCTTCTCTATTATTTTATCATCAAATCAAACTGTTTCCTATCTCACTCCTTTATAAACCTTTTAGTATCAATTGCACTCTCCGTTTTCATTTCGAGGAAATAGATTCCTGCAGGAAGGTTGCTGATGTCAATGGCCTCACCCTTCGACAGGCTCAGGGAGCGCCCAAAGGACTGTATCCCCTGGCCAAGAACATTCATTATGGAAATGGTTGCTTCTCCAGTGTTTGAAGAAGAAGTGTGTATAGTGAGTTGAGTAGAGGCAGGATTTGGACATATATATAACGATATGATAGGAGAGATTGAAGGAATACCTGTCACGTTCTTCGGCTTAATCCCAACAAGCACTTTTTCTTTGTAAGTAAAATCAAATACATTAGTAGTGGTAAGTGAATTAACAGAATAGTAGCCATTATACTGGCCGCCCCAGCCCCAATTCATGTGCATCATATTGGTGGAGTTATAGCCGTCACAAACCCAAACATGACCACCATGTATGGGATCATGCGCCTCATACATGAGCGGCTGACCAGCGTTAAGATCGGATTCAATGAGCGTGATCCAATCTGCGTCAGAATAACCTGATCGTAATAAATCCTTGATGGTAGTTGAATCGTAACCGAAATATTTAGGGAATGAAATCTGGGCGCAACAAGCTGGGTTATCATCAATTGTGCATGCAGAAGAACTAGCACCAGGGCTATAGATCATCTCAACACTGATGCCGCACTGATACATGATTGTGGATACATCATTATTAACTGAAGTGACATTAGCCGGCATGTTGTTCCAATTATAGGTAGTATTGGCATAGCTTGCAGATAGTGTACCATAGGTGGAACTGTAAGAGCTTGAGCCTGTTCCATGAGCAGGGTACTTCCAGTATCTCATAATCTGAGACATAGTAGTTGCAACGCAACCCGCTAAGGACCCGCCGGGACAAAGGGCATTATAGGGAGCATGTTGAGCCCATGTGGTCTGAAGAAGAGGTAATACAGCACTAGTTGACCGAGAGGCAAAAGGTTGATTATTTAATAGGGCGGTCCATTGAGCAGAAATTTCTGTAGGGGTTTGAATCCCGTACGTACGGGACATCCTATCGGCAATAATTTCGCTTTTACGCTGCTCCATCCAAAAGCTAAAGTTGGACAAGGGAGGAGGAGCGACAAATGATCCTTCTGTAGAATAGCCGATAACAGGAAATAGAGCATCATCCGCTACTATTATAACAAAACCACCGGTATTCGTCCCGCGTGGCGGAGTTCCTACAGGAATAATGTTGAAGACGAAGTAAACGGCATCTCCTTTTGAAGAGGTCTCCGTATAAGCAAGCGACACGGTTTTCACTTCCACATCCGCATTTTGTTTATAGAAATTTACAGCTACAGCTTGCGCAACATCAGAGGTAATGGTTTTAGCAACGACTGAAGATGTATAAAAGAAAGTCACAGCTAAGAGATAAATTAATTTTTTCATTTTTAAAATAATTTAGAGTTTAGTTTTTAAGTTGATTTTTATTCTTTTACAAACTTTTGAACGGATATTCCACTAACGGTTTTCATTTGAAGAAAATACAATCCTGAGGGAAGATTCGAAACATCCTGCATAATCGGGAGTTGGGAGTTGGGGGTTGGGAGTTGAATACTTTGAATTTGTTCACCGAGTATGTTATATATATCTAAAGCGAGGGATTGCTTCACTTCATTCGCAATGACAACTGTCATCAAATGATTTCGGACAGGATTGGGATAAATTGAAAAGGAATTGTCATCTGCTACCTCTACTATTCCAACATTAACATAAGTGAAATTAAAAGGAGCAGAAAATGAAGAACATCCGTTGCCGTTGGTTCGTTTTATCGTATATATACCGCTTTGCGAGGCCAGATAGTATTGCCCTGTAGCACCCGGAATTATGTTGCTACTTAAAAACCACTGATTACCGGTTACAGCACTTGACTTAAGCGAATCATTAAATTGCTGTATGGTTGGAGGTATTGGATTTGAATGTACTATAACATCCATTGGCGAGCTTGTAGCAGAACACCCGTTTGCATTTATAACAGTGACTGAATAGACATCTGAAGATTTTGCTGTTATGCTTTGTGTTGTGTCACTATTACTCCAACTGTAGCTTGTAGCTGCACTTGAGGTAAGCACAACAGAATCTCCATCGCATATTGTTGTGGAACCACCGGGAGTAATGGTTGGTTGGGGGCTTGGCAAAACTGTGACATTGGTTGGAGACGAAGTTACCGAGCATCCATTGTAAGTTATAGTTACAGAATCAATTTGTGAAGTTGAAATTGTTATGCTTTGTGTTGTTGCGCCATTGCTCCACAAATAAGAATAGTTGAACTGGCAAAAGTAACATAACGGGGCCGTGAGCATTGCTCCCAGGCAAAGAGTTACCGAATCGCCGGGCGGACTTATTGTCGGAGCAGCAGGGGGAGGATTTACAGTTACCTGAATCGAGTTCGCATTTGCCAGCCCGCAGGTAGTAGTAATATTACATGAATAATTACCTGCTGTTGAAACTACAATGCTCTGCGTGGTTTCGCCGTCACTCCATAAATAACCGGTAGGGCTACTTGCAGTTGCAGTAAGCGTCACGCTGTCTCCCTGACAGAATGCAGTTGGTCTGTCTGCGTAAATTGAGTCATTATTAAAAATTATATTTACACTAATTGTGTTTGACATTATATTTCCACATCCGGTGGTGACATTGCATGAGTAACTGCCAGCCTGAGAAACCGCAATGCTCTGTGTTGTTTCGCCGTCGCTCCATATATAACCGATTCCATTGCTGCTTGATAACGTTACGGAACTGCCGCAAAAAATGTTAGTAGCAGATGATGCATTAATGACAGGCAGACATGCTAGTAAATCCGATACTGAATTTTTCCACACCCCGGCAGTATCCGTACCTGCGAAAATATTTGTGCCGCTAATAGCGAGTGAAGTAATTGCGGAATCGGTGAGACCATTATTAATTGCTCTCCAGTTGGAGGACCCTGTGCTAGTAGTAGATACGAATATGCCACCGGAAGTACCCGCAAAAATATTCGTTCCACTTATGGCCAATGAAGTAACATTGGTGTTTAACAAACCATTATTAGCGGCAGTCCAGGTTTGCCCCGGCAAAGCCAGATAAAATACACCGGCAGAAGTGCCCGCAAAAATATTCGTGCCGCTCATAGCGAGAGCCTGAACAGGGGCACCCAGCCCGCCATTACTACTAATGTCCGACCAGGTTGATCCACCATCGGTGGATAAAAATACATAACCTCTATAATAGCCTCCAGGTCCTTCCAAAATATTCGTTCCACTTACTGTTAATGAACCAACATTGTAAGCCCCTACACCATAAGGCCCTATAGAATCCCTCGTCCAGGTTGCCCCCATATCAGCAGATACATACATATTATTAAGACTAAGTCCAGCGAGAATATCCGTTCCAATTACGGCCAATGAAATAATATTTGCTTGTGGCAAACCGTTATTGACTTCAGTCCAACTTCCCCCGTTGTTAGTAGATAAAAATACCCCATTGTTGACAGTGCCTGCAAAAATATTTGTTCCGCTTATAGCGAGTGAAAGAACATTGTGATCTGTTAAACCGTTATTGACAGCAGTCCAAGTTGACCCGGCATCGGTAGATAAAAACACACCGCTCCCACCACTGATACCGCCTGTTCCTGCGAAAATATTTGTTCCGCTGGTGGCAATACAAGTAACAGTACGTCCAGCATTAGGCAAATTGGTATGCTGCCATTGGGCACTTGCAAAGCTTATGCTACTTGCGTAAACTAAAAGGAGTAGCATTAGTTTTTGCCCCGATAGTATGCGGGATAAAAGGAAGGTAGAGTTGTACATTTTGATTTTTGTTTAGATTACACAGATTAGTAAATAGATTACACCGATTCGTTTCGACACGTTCAACGAACAGCTTAGCCGCCCGTTTTTTTCTTTCACGAATTTTTTGGTATATATGCCATTGTCTGATTTCATTTTAAGAAAATAAATGCCTTATGGAAGAATGGGACATCGAGAGCCTCACCCCAACCCCTCCCTTCGACAGGCTCAGGGAGCGCCAAAGGGAGAGGAGCTTAAGGAGGAAGTTATTCTTTAACGAACCTCTTAACAGCAGTTGCTTTTTCGGTTTGTATTTTGAGAAAATACATACCTGAAGCGAATCGTTTGCAGTTAACGATGGTCTGTTCACTGTTAAGTTCTTCTGTATATATTATTTCACCCAAGACGTTAATGATAGTAAGTTTAACCTTGCCTGCTGATGGCCAGTTTCCGTTCACTAATAATTGATTAGTGACGGGGTTTGGATACAGAGCAATTGAATGCCCATCCAAAAATTCATTGAAGCCCACGTTGCCGATGTTGATACCTACGGAAATATTACAGCCGTTCTCATTTGACACCTTAACATTATAGTTGCCGATATGCGATACTACAAGGAAAGTATCTGTAGCGCCAGGGATAATTGTTGAACTATCATACCATTGATACGCAGTATAGCTTGGGTCGGTACTACAAAAGAGCGTATCATTATGCTGTATTATTACAGGTGTTGGCGGAGAAGCAATGACATGAATAAGATTGCTAAAGGTAAGGGTGTCGCTGCCTCCGCTATTTGAAACTATAAGTTGAGCATTATAAGTCCCCGCTGTTAAATAACAAATATTCTGAGGGTTTTGATCAGTGCTGAATGCAGGGCTGCCACCGGAGAAGTTCCATTGCCATGAAGTTGCATTGACACTCATATCTGTATAATTTATACAGTTATTAGCACAGAAAGTGGAGGCGCTTGATTGAAAATTAGCAACGGGCGGAAGATTAACACATGAAGTAAATTTTACGATGGCGACATCCCCAGCACCAACCGCACAATAGGGCACCTGTGTCCAACTATGAGTGTAATTACTCCACACATAATTATAAATGTATTCACCAAGGGTATCCTGAAAGCTACCCGGAGTGGCTATCCCGGCAGTGTCTCCAGTTTTACATACCAGATATACATTCATTCCACTGCTATCCACAGCAACTTTCGCTCGATTGTAAGTTGGTCCATTACACTTTGCATCCGTCGCATAATAAGTTGCGCACTGCCGATTACCATCAGAATCAAACTTCACCAGGAACTCACAATATATATTATTACAATTATAAACATTTATGGTATCCTGAAAACCGTCATACGCCATGTTTGGTCCGTATCCATAACTTACCCCTCCCATCCACACATTATCTCCCTTAGAGGCGACGCTACGACCTATAGTAGTAGTACTACCATAATAAGTACCCCAAAGGCGGTTGCCATTACTGTCAAATTTTACAAGAAAGGCACCACCGTATGATGACGTATCCAGAAAACTACCCGGTGTGGCGATGTCAGATTCACCAGCTCCAGCCGTACCTATCATATATACATTTCCGCCAGCATCGGCAACTACTCCAGAACCCTGGGTATTATTACCATAATAAGTACCCCAGAGGCGGTTACCATTACTGTCAAATTTTACAAGAAAGGCAGCATAATAATTTCCAAAAGTGCAAGTATTCTGAAACCCACCTGAAGCAATGCCGGCGGAGCTATTTGTCTGTCCTACGAGGTAAACGTTTCCGGCAGGATCTGTGGATAGGCCGTTATCCGCAGTCTCATCATAGCCACCATTGCCGCCGTAATAAGTAGCCCAAAGGCGGTTGCCATTAGCGTCAAATTTTACAAGAAAGCAATTTGTTTGTCCTGAAAGTGTGTTCTGAAACCCGCCTGAGGCGATGCCTGATGGGCTTTCGGTCCAACCTGCGAGGTAAACATTTCCGTCAATATCTGTAGCAACACTATTTCCTACGGTCCAGGTACCAACTGCTCCATAATAATAAGTACCCCAGAGGCGGTTGCCATTGTTGTCAAACTTTGCAAGATAAGCAGCCCCCTGTACCCCTAACATTATATTCATAAAACCCTGCAATGCGATGCCAGTGATACTATTTGTAGTGCCACCGAGATAGACATTGCCGGCAGCATCTGTGGCTACGCTATTATCACCTGGATGGACGGACTCTCCCATATCCCCCGGACAACCCTGATCGCCATAATAAGTACCCCAGAGGCGGTTGCCATTAGCGTCAAACTTTACAAGATATTGATCATACTCACTAGGAGATGAATGAACAAAGTTTTTAAACCCATGCCAGCCGAAATAAGTAGTGTCCAAGCCGCTACCGTTATCAGTAATGCCTGACATAAATACGTTCCCGGCCGGATCGGTGGTTAAACCATGAACCAAATCCTGACCCAGAGTACCATAATAGGTACCCCAGACACGGGAGTTTTGGGCGGAGGCGGATTGCGGGATGAATAATAATTTTAAAAATGTTGCTACAAGAGCGACAATTAGTAATTGTTTTTTCATAAGATTTGGAATTTTCATTTTAATTTTGGTTTTAAATTATTTCATCGAGACATAATATTTAATTTATTCAAAGAAAAATGATAACACCGATTATCATTTTTTATTTCTCTTAATTCTTACACACCCCTATTCCCCTCTCGCCATCACACAGACCCAACGCACAGAGGGGACACGCGATTAATGTACTTATGTGCTTAATTTCGCAAGAGGATAATTGATCTGCATAGTGATTGATTTTCTGTTTGTAATCTAATAAGGTAAAGACCGTTTGCAAGAGAAATACCGTTTTTGTTTTTGCCATCCCAATAGAACATGTGAATGCCCGGTGACAGGTTTTCATCTGCGAGCGTAGCAACTTCACTTCCTAAAAGATTATATACTTTCAATGCTATATGTTGAGCAGCTGGTATATTCACTTTAATATTTGTGATTTGACTGAAAGGATTCGGATATGCAGCTTCAAGAGTGACATTATCAATTGCAGAAGAAATGTCTGTGATAGCAGCGATAATCGTTTGCCCTAAGGCAACTTCCTGTGCATTTAATACCTCGCCGCCCAAATGCTTAATGGTGTTATAGTAGCCTACAAAAGCGACCACTTTCATGTTTGCGGCATTCCATGCAGAAGGAATTGTATATGTATATGTCTTTGAAAAATGTTGCCCTGCGCTTACTGAAGAAGAAATAAGTCCGGCAGTTCCAAATGTTGGAGTCATATTATACCTTAACACATTTTTATGATAAAATATATACTGTCCTGTCAGGGCTGTTGGAATTCCGCAGGGGTAATGATAAAATTCACATGATGCGTTAGGGTCCCCGCAAAAAATGCCTTCATAATTATTCTGCGCATAAGAGGAAGAACCTGTCACTGTATCTTCCACCAGCAAACAGGTAATCCTCATGTCGCCGTATGCTGTATCAACAAAATTGGCAGTAACGGTAACTGTAGCTACCCTGGTTGCAGAATCGTACATTGAAGTTATATCAATGTTTACAGGAGAGAGGACACTAAGACGCATGGCAGTTGCATCCTTGGTATGATTGTAATGATTAGGATAAACAGTAAACAGTTGAGGAGTAGTAGTATCCCCTGTCTCAGCAGACCAATCAGCCCTGTCCACCATAACCTCCGGATAACCGGGCACCTGATATGCAATGGTAAGCGCTTCTGTAGAAGTATTCGTCATGGGATCACTGCCCGGACTATCACCATGATCGGCAACTGCAATAACTCTTCCGGGATAGGCTGTTAGAGTAGCATCAATATCACTTATCATTTCAGGACAGTAACCACACCATGAACCGGTGAATTCTTCTATGAGGACTTTGCGTGGCGCCTGTGCCATTGCCAAATCAAGGCCAGTAACAAAAATGATAACAAGCAGAAGTAATAGTCTTTTTATTTTAATTTTGGATTGACTGACATGAGCGGAAGAGTCAATCGGATATGCGAAAGATGGACTTACCTCAAAGGAAAAAAT
>PLYJ01000261.1 GCA_003151745.1 Bacteroidota bacterium | reverse complement strand
AAGATTGGGGTACACTACAGTTTTGTAACTTAACAGCATTGTTTAGAAACTAAACAACACTGTTTTTTGGCAGGTTAGCCCATACCTATTAGTATGGCAACCGGTTTTTACCCGGCGCAGCATAGCGCTTTGTTTAAGTAGTGCATTTGCTGTATGTTTGCGCCAATTCAAAAAAAGTGTAATAAGCAACACTAACCCTACCATTGAAATGAAAAAAACAGGTTTTCTTTTATTATCGGCATGTATATGTTTCCTTTATTCAGGCGCACAAAAAAAGGATAAGGCACGTGATGCACCTGTTGTAAAAGATAACACACATACAACAGAACCGGAAGAAACTATTTATAAAAGCGCTCTTAAATACGGAGATTATGAAGCTGCCAAGAATGCCATTTTTTCGTTGATGCAAAAGCATCCTGACAACCGCTCTTATCTTGATTCGTTAACGCGTTTGTATTTTGCCATGGGAAATTATGCACAATGCATTCTTGCCGGAACCGATTTTCTGCAAAAAGAGGATACAGCCAACACGACTGTAATGGAATTGGTTGCCGTATCGAATGGCTCCCTGAACCGTTACAAAGAATCGCTGGAATTATATGATAAGCTTTGGAAACAATCAGGTAATTCTTACTACGCCTACCAGATTTCTGTAGATCAATACCTGCTGAAACGCTACGGTGAATGTGCGCAAACGATTGACATCATTTTAAAAGATCCCGCGGCTGAAAAACAAGAGGTAAGCATTTCGATAGATCAAACCAGGTCGCAGAAAGTACCGATGAAAGCCGCTGCTCACAACCTGCTTGGAGTGATTCAAAAGGAGCTGAGCATGCAGGACAAAGCCAAAGAAAGCTTTGAAGCTGCAGTTAAGATTGATCCTGATTTTGAACTGGCCAAGAACAACCTGGATGCAATGAATAAAAAGGATTCCGCAAAAGAGGAAACGAAGCCGAAAGAGACTCCCAAAAGGAAATAATTAATTCAGGGTGCAACCTGTATTACCAAAATTATTGCCTGATAATCTTTCGCACCGGTTTCTCATCATCGCTTTGAAGCATGAGCATATAAGCGCCGCTGGAGTATGAAGAAAGATTCCAGCTATATATTCCTGACGAGCTTACGTTGGTTATTACCTTTTCAGCAACTACATTTCCAAGAATATCGCACAGCTTTAACCTCCATTTCTTGCCGGAGTATGACATTCCGAGTTGTCGCCGGTGATGGAGAGAACGTTGGAAATGGTGTAAGGATAGGATGATTTTACCAAGAGTTTATTTTGTACGGTTTATAAACGATCAATGTTCATATTGCATCTGGTTACTCAGGTGATATGGAGCAACTATTGTGTTTCAACCATCAGACCATCCTTTGAAGAAAACCGTTTCGCAGTTGTGTTTTTCCTCTCATTCCAATAAGATGAGTAGGTGGCGGAGAAGCTGATTCTGTTATCTAATATTCTTTCGTAGCTGTCAACAACGCCAAGCAGAAACTCGCAAACTTCACGAATGGGATTGGCGCCGGTTGAATTCGCTGTTATATAGTCGCACCACTTCTTGCTTTTTACATATTCGATGAATAGCGGATTTGATTTACGGCTTACCAGAAACCGTAGCCCGCAATCCTTAGCCATGGCAAGGTCGAGCACATCATCAAAAATACAGATCAGTTCAGAGGGCTTAATGCGGTAAGTATTGTTGATGTGCTGCAATGCTTTGCTTTTATCTTTCACGTCGAGATAAACAGCGTTGAAGGATTCCCGCTGTGCAAATTGAAATGCAGAGTTGTTATACAAACCGGATATTATAAATGCGCCCGGCATTTGTTTAAGCCTGTCCCACAATCCGAAACGAAGAAGGTTAAGTCCCATGGCATCCACTTCTGAAAAAGTGTTGCTTGCACCATCTCCTTTTAGTCCGTCATTGAATACGCCATCCCAGTCAAGGAGAATGCCTTTGATATTCCTGAACTTATTTTTTAAATCATTCTCGCTCGCTAAAATATCAGCGCCATGATCTTCAAAAACTCTTATTACTTCGGATGATGACAACATGTGCTACAAGATTCTTATTATATATTATCCGATGAGTCCCATTTTAACCAAATCCTGTATGTCAAGAAAACCAATCGGAGCATTGTTTTCCAACACAAGAATATTATCAATGCTGTTTTTCTTAAATAATGCCACTGCATCATGGAGGAGTGCATCAGCGTTGATGGTAACGGGTTCTTTATAGGTGAAGTCCCCCATCTTCTTATCCATGATGGCTTTGCCGCTTTCTTTTAAATGCCTGCGTATGTCGCCGTCAGTAAACACACCCTTCAGCTTGTTTCCGTTTTCAATCACGCTTACGGCGCCGAACTTTGAATCCGTCATGCGTACTAATGCATCGAGCAAAGTATCCGTTGGCTTGCAAACCGGATTAGCGGCGCTAAGCACTTCTTTTACTTTCACTGTCATCAGCTTGGTGTGTTCGATGAACTGTTCAGTACCCAGTGTAGTGAAATTATTTTCCGTCAGCTTCTTCATCACGCTCCATGGAATAGTGATCGTATGAACGCCCAGCGTAATGGCGTTGCGGACATGCTCGGCATGACGCACAGAGGAGAACATGATTTTTGTTTTATATCCATAATGATTGACAGCGTCAACACATTGTTTGATTAACAGAAGTGCATCATGTCCCTGGTCCTGCAACCTTCCTACCAGAGGGCAGACATAGGTAGCGCCTGCCTGCATGGCCATGTAAGCCTGGTTAAGCGTATATATCAAATGAACATTCACTAAATATCCTTTATCGCGCAGCAACTTGCAGGATTGTATGCCTACGTTGGAAACCGGGATTTTGAAAACAGTTTTGTTTCTATCTAACCCAAGAGCAAGCAACCGCTCGGCTTCTTTCAACACTTCTGCTGATGTGTCGCCAAGCGCTTCCACCTGCAGCACGGGAACCATCTTTGAAAGCTTAACAACGGCGGCATCAATATCCGTAATGCCTTCCCGGTGCATAAATGTAGGTGTGGTAGTTAACCCTGAAATAATGCCAAGCTTAATCGCTTCTTCTATTTCTTTAAAGTCAACTGAATCAAGATAAAGTTCCATAATTAAGATTTGAGGTGTAAGTTGTAAGAACTAAATTGAAAATTGAAATTTGAAACTCGAAATTTGGTCGTACTTCCAAGTTTCCAATTTCTAATTTCTTAAACTTTAATATAGTCTTTCGACATTGTTTTCTTTATTAAGTTGTGTATTTCAATCAAAGGTTTTAAGAATTCTTCCAAATGGCTTAGATAATACTGGCTTGCGGCATCGCATAAAGCTTTGGAAGGATCGGGATGCGCTTCAATAAATAATCCGTCAACACCTGCGCCGACTGCAGCACGCGAAAGGACTGGCAGAAACTCTCTTGCACCGCCTTTAGGATCAGCGCTGGGTATTCCATATTTGCGGATGGAGTGAGTGATGTCAAAGATGACAGGGTATCCTGTTTTGGCAAGATGATAAAAGCTGCGCGGATCAACAATGAGATCGTTATAACCGAACGTATAACCGCGTTCCGTTAGTAATATTTTTGAATTACCTGATTCAGAAACCTTTTCTGCCGGCTTAATCATATTTTCAGGAGCAAGAAACTGTCCATGCTTTAAGTTCACCACGCGACCAGTCTTTGCAGCAGCAACCACCAAATCAGTTTGCATACACAGGTAGGCCGGAATCTGAATTACATCGAGCACCTCAGCTGCCTCTGACATTTGTTCGGGATAATGCACATCAGATAAAATAGGCAAGTCAAACTCCGATTTTATTTTAGCAAGCATTTTCAACCCTTCATGCAAGCCGGGGCCTTTATAGAATTTTAAGGAACTGCGGTTATCTTTCTGATACGATGACTTATAGATGAGAGGAACATGCAGCCGTTCGGAAATCTTTTTCAGTTCCTCTGCGGTGCGCATCATGATGGATTCATTCTCGATGACACACGGGCCCGAAATGAGAAAAAGTTCGCCGCTGCCGCAAGCAATGTTTCTTACCTGAACAATTTTGCTACTCATTTTTAAATTTTTAAAGAAGGGGTCAAAGGTAGGGGAATTGATGAATGTATCGTCCTGAAAAAGGTTGA
>PLYJ01000115.1 GCA_003151745.1 Bacteroidota bacterium | reverse complement strand
ACTTGACTTTAGTATAGAAATCGCCTAACGGGGGGGAAGGCATTAAATAAAGTTGTGGTGAAACACACCATTGCTTTTTTGATTTAGCAGACCGTCCATCGTGGATAACTCTCGTGAAGTCTGGTACATTTTAAGGATTTTTTCAGTTTCTTACGTTAATAATTTTTATACCAGCACTGAGCAATAAAATCATAAGAAAAATATGACTTTTTCCTTTGAGAGAAAATTAATTCTGTTTTTTTCCATCATCCTTATTGGAATTGTTTTCATCGTTCTTGCCACTTTTCGCAATAGCAAATCAATTGTAGAAACCAACCAGTGGGTGCAGCATACGCATAAGGTGCTGTATGAATCGGAACAGGTGCTGTCGACAGTACAAGATATTGTGTTAAGTAGGAGGGGATTTGTTATTACGGGGGATTCTAATTTTCTTAAACCATTTTTTGCATCAACGAGACGAATTGATGAACAGATTCAAAATCTCACAAAAGATAATCTATCGCAGCAGGGGATTTATATTAACATCGTTATCAGAAAATGATGTTAATACTTGGTTACACCCCTTCCTAAAGTAGTTGTTGTTTTTTGTTTATTTGCCAATATCAATTCTCAAACCTCACTTTGAGCAAGAAGATTCTTTTACGGAAACAGATTGCCTCAAATTGATTAATCTCATTAAGGTTAAATTCCTCGAAGCTCTGCTTCGGAAAGAAAATTAGTTTGTTCAATACCTCGTCAGCTATGCTGCGAGGTAGTTTATTTGATAAAAAAAGTTCTCTAAAAATTGTTCACACTATGCCACTAAAAAAAATTACTCAAGAGTCAACTAAGAACTTGTGTTGCCAATGTAACACAAGTAAACAAGCCGGTAATCAGTTGTCGCTTTCCCGTGCACTCTTAGCTGTTATTCTGATATTAATCTCGAATGGTGTCTTTTCCCAAACACAGGACACACTCTTGTCTTCATCCAGGTTGAAAAAATTAAGCCTGGAAGAACTTATGAATGTTGAGGTGACGTCAGTTTCAAAGCATCCTGAGAAGTTGAATGAGGCGGCTTCAGCCATTCAGGTAATCACGCAGAACGACATTCGTAATTCGGGGGCAAAAACACTGGCGGAAGCCTTGAAGCTTGCAGCTAATTTGCAGGTGGCGCAGGTTAACTCCAGTCAATGGGCAATAAGCGCCCGCGGATTCGATAACGTGCTTGCCAATAAATTACTTGTTATGGTGGATGGCCGCGTGGTATATACTCCTTTATATGCCGGCGTATTTTGGGACGTGCAAAACGTGATGCTGGAAGATGTGGATCGGATAGAGGTTATCAGCGGGCCAGGAGGAACCATGTGGGGAGAAAATGCTGTTAATGGAGTCATTAATATAATTACAAAAAGTTCTAAAGATACGAAGGGATTATTTGTGGAAGGTGCGGCAGGAAATAATTTACCCGGTTTGGGCAGCATACGCTATGGAGGAAAGATTAACGACAACCTTACTTACCGCGTATATGGAACCGGATTTGATATGGGTACTTCAGCTCCAATAAGCAATGTAAACACGAAGGATGATGAATGGCCTATGTACCAGGGCGGATTTAGAATGGATTGGGATGCATCGAAGAAAGATAATGTCGCCCTGATGGCAAACGTTTACTATGGTAAGCCTAATCCTAATGCCATTGATACGCCTGTTGTGACAAGAGGTAATAATATAGAAGCCCGATGGACACATAAAATTTCAGAAAAATCAGATTACCAGCTTCAGGCATATTACGATGAGACCTATCGCAACCTTGGCGGCGGCCTCATAGAGGAATTGAAGACCTATGATCTGGACTGGCAAAATAAATTTGGACTCGGTCAACGAAACATTGTTACTTATGGTGCGGATTTACGCTTGATGGATGACCATGTCACCAACCTGGAATTAATAGGCTTTTTTCCAGGGCATAAAACGCTTTATCTCTATAGTGCGTTTGTGCAGGATGAATTTATACTTATTAAAAATCATCTGCTTTTTACTGCAGGTGTGAAAAGTGAACACAACAGTTATACTGGTCTTGAATATCAACCTAACGGACGCTTGTCATGGATGCCATCCAAGAGTGAAACAATATGGGCAGCGGTGTCGCGCGCGGTTAGGACGCCTTCGCGAATTGACCGCGACTTTGCTGAATACATCACCTTAAGCCTTCCTCCTCTTCTGGAAGGGAGCAGTGACTTTATATCGGAAACCTTAATTGCGTATGAGTTGGGATGGCGCCTGGAACCATTGAAAAACCTTTCTCTTTCTTTAGCAACATTCTATAACGTTTATGACAACATACGAAGTGCAGAACCAGGACCTCCTCCATTTTTTATTCCAATAATACTGGGTAATGATGTTCAAGGCAATACCTATGGAGCTGAATTATCAGCAACCTATCAGTTGACAAGTTGGTGGAAGTTTCGCGGTGGATATACCTATTTGAGAAAGAACCTTTCTGTTAAACCTGGCACTGTTGACCTGAATGATGCAACGGCTGAAAGTGATGATCCTCAAAACCAGTTCCTGATACAGTCTTATGCTGATCTTCCATGTGGTCTTGAATTGGGGGCTGTGGTGCGCTATGTGGATAAATTGCCAAATCCTTATGTTTCAAGCTATACAGGATTGGATTTGCGCATTGGATGGAAAGTAACCAAGGCGGTAGAACTAAGCATGGTTGGACAAAATTTACAGAATAAGAGTCATCTTGAATTTATTCCCGCTTCGCCTGCTCCCCGTGACATACAACGTTGGATTTATGGAAAGATCACCTTTAGACTTTAAGTCAATAGCAGTATGACGATGAAATTCTTTCCTAAGATGCTGAAAAAATCCTTTATCCTTTCCTTTCTTATATTTCTGACAGGATTTTCACAGGGGTTCCAAAGTACAGCAGATGAATATAATCTTAAAGCCGCTTTCATATATAACTTCACCCGTTTTATTGAGTGGCCTGTATCCGGAGTAGGAAACAATTTTATTATTGGCATTGTTGGCGATTCACCGATTGATGATCCGCTTGCTGAAATAGTAGCAACGAGCACTGTAAATGATAAAAAAATAATCATCACTCATTTTAAGAAAGCAGAGGAAATAAGCTTTTGCAACATTCTTTTTATTCCAAAAAACAGTTCAATTCCTCTCGAGACGGTATTAGAAAAAGCAGCCTCAAAAGGCACATTGATAGTAAGTGAAAAGGAAGGATGCGGAAAAAAAGGAACAGCAATTAACTTTCTTATCATTAACAGCAAACTCAAGTTTGAAGCAAATATGAAAGCCTTAAATGATGCGGGATTGAAAGTAAGTTCCCAATTACTTAAGCTGGCAATAATTATAGAGTAAATTAAAATGTCAGGGGTCAAAAATATATCTATAAGGAATAAACTTATCATTATTCAGTCGGCAACGGCTTTTGTAGCCCTGCTGATAGCCTGCACGTTTTTTGTTGTTAACGATATAAAAACCTTTAAAGCTACTTCCGTCACCAACAAGCATTCGATAGCGGAAATTGTCGGTGAGAATTCAGCTTCTCCTCTTCTCTTCCAGGATCAGGACGCCGCAAATAAAATTTTATCAAACTTCAGTAGTGACGGGTCCATTCTGAATGCGGCGATATTGGATAAAAAAGGAAATGAGTTTGCGAGGTATTCAAAAATTGGAGAAGAAGCTTTTTCTTTTCCTGCTCCGGAAGAGAGCGAACGAATAATGAATACATTTTTTGAAAAAAAGTATTTCGTAAGTGCTAAAATTTTTCAGAACAAAGAATTTGTCGGAACCGTTTTATTGAGAGCGGAGTTGACAGCCCTTAATACGATTATTTCAAATCATATTAAGGTTGCTATCCTGATTTTAATTGGTGGAGTTCTTGCGGCTCTCGTCATATCAATATTTTTACAAAGGGTAATTACAAAGCGCCTGTTATCATTAGTGGCTAAAACGAAAGAGGTTGCCGTAACAGGCAATTATGCCATTCGCGCTCAAATTAAAGGGAATGATGAGATAGTAGTTTTGGCAGAGGGATTTAATACGATGCTGAACCAGATTGAAAAAACAAAGAAGGAACTTGATGAAGCGAACACCGGACTCGAAGAACAGGTTCAACAGCGCACAGGCGAGTTAAAAGAATACCAACATTTTTTTAACAACAGCAATGACCTTTCCTGCATTGCAAACACGGAAGGGTATTTTGAAATTGTTAATCCAAGTTTTGAAAAGGTGCTGGGGTATTCAGGAAACGAGCTATCTGAAAATCCATTTCTTAATTTCGTTCACCCTGATGATATTCCGGCTACTCTTCAGATTTACGAAGAATTAAAAGCCGGTGCGCCTGTGGTAAATTTTACAAACCGTTACCGCAAAAAGGATGGCAGCTATCGGTGGTTTGACTGGAATGCCACTCCCAATCCTATTACAGGAAAACTTTATTGCATTGCACGCGATATTACCGAACGCAAAAAAGCAGAAGAACAATTGCTTGCTGTGAACAAAGAACTGGAAGCATTCAGCTATTCTGTATCGCACGATTTACGGGCCCCGCTGAGAGCCGTTGGCGGATATGCGAAAATGTTGCAGGAAGATTATAATGAGAAACTGGATGCGGATGGAGTGAGTTCTCTGAATGCCATTATGCACAATTCAAAAAAAATGGGCGCGCTGATTGACGATTTGCTGGCATTTTCAAGGTTAGGGAGAAAATCGGTAACAACTTCAGAAATAAATATGACGGCACTTATTAAATCAGTACGAGAAGAAGAAACAACAGGAAATTCAAACGAAATTGACTTTACAATACATGAACTGCTGCCTGCAAAAGGGGACCAGGCGTTGATAAAACAAGTATGGGTTAATTTAATTTCAAACGCCATTAAATATTCAAAACATAAACCTAAAACAATTATCGAAATAGGTTCCTCTCTTAAAGATAATCTTGTTGAATATTATGTAAAAGATAACGGAGCGGGATTTGACATGCAATACTATGATAAACTTTTCGGAGTTTTTCAGCGATTACATTCAGAGCAGGAATTTGAAGGAACAGGAATCGGACTCGCTATTGTGCAGAAAATAATTAACCGGCATCACGGAACAGTTTGGGCGGAATCAACATTAAATGAAGGCAGTACATTCTATTTCACTTTACCTACTATTAACTCTTAAAAACAAAATGTTATGAACTACGATGCCATTGAAATTTTATTTGCCGAGGATAGTATGGACGATGCTACACTTGCCATGCGCGCGCTTAAAAAGGGCGGCCTTTCTAATCCTATCTTCCATGTGAAAGATGGCGCTGAGGCGCTTGATTTTATGTATTGTAGAGGGGCTTATGCTTCGCGGAATATTGAGAAGATACCCAAGCTATTGTTGCTTGACCTTAAAATGCCTAAAGTGTCGGGAATTCAAGTGCTGGAAAAAATAAAATCGGAGCCGGCGTTTAAGGCAATTCCTGTTGTGATACTCTCCTCCTCCAAGGAAGACCCTGGCATTCAACGATGCTATGACCTTGGCGCCAACAGCTATATAGTGAAACCTGTTGAGAGCGATAATTTTTTTCAGACTATTAAAGAGCTTGGCTTTTACTGGATGATATTAAACCAACCTCCCCGCTAACTATTTGCTATGGAAACTAAAACGAAAATATTAATCGTTGAACATGATAAGAGCGATATTGACTTTCTTCAACGCGAGTTAAAGAAAGCCAATGTTGATTACATGGCAGAAATAGTTGAGACAAAAACAGACTATGAAAATGCTTTGCAAAGTTTTAAGTCAGATATTATTCTTTCGGATTATAATCTTCCGTCTTTTTCAGGGGTTGTGGCATTTGAGATAAAAGAAAAAATAGCTCCGCGGACTCCGTTTATTTTTGTCTCGGGGGCTATTGGGGAAGAAAATGCTATTGAGCTTATTAATAGTGGGGTGACAGATTATGTGCTGAAGGATAAATTATTCTCGTTGCCGGTTAAAATTGAACGGGCATTGAAGGAAGTTGATGAAATCAGGGGAAAGCATGATGCTGAAGAAATGCTCATTCAATCAGAAACAAACCTTCGCGCCATTTTCGAAAATACGGATACGGGCTTTTTATTGCTGGATAAGAAATTTACTATTATTTCATTTAACAAACAGGCAAATCATTTCGCCAGACTTTCATTTGGTTTTGACTTAGAGAAGAACAGAAATTTCGTCAGCATGTTTGCTGCCGAAAGGCAACAGGAGTTTTCGGGTTTATTTGGAGAGATTACTAAGGGTAACAATATTAACTATGAAACTAATTATCCTCAAACAGATGGGACTATTATTTGGTACCATATAAATGGAAATCCTGTTTCAGACATAAACGGCATGGTGACCAGAATCTGCCTGGCAGTAAACGATATAACGGAAAAGAAAAAAGCAGAAGAGAATCTGATTCAGAAAAATGCTGAGTTAAACAAAATAAATTCTGAATTAGACCATTTTGTTTATAGCATATCGCATGATTTGAGGGGGCCGATTGCATCTATACTTGGACTTTTGAATATTGCCAATAAGGATAAGGAAACGGATAAGCAGGAGCATGGTATTATATTGCATCGTATAGAAAAGACCACTGAGAGACTGCAGCGGTTTATTCATAATCTGATGGTTTATTCGAGAAATACGAAGATGGAATTTGTTTCTATTGTTATTGATTGGGAAAAATTAATTAAGGAATGCTGGCATGAGCTAAAGCCATTGGCTTATGAGAATGGGATTGAATTTAGTTATGAAATAAAAGGAGATGGAAATTTTTATGGTGACGAGGAGCGGATAGCAATGTTGCTACGTACATTTTTACAAAATGCTATTCAATTTCATCATGAGGAGGAGAGGGAAAAAACGGTACATCTTTTTGTTCATTTTGATGCTGCTTCTGCCAGCATGCAGATAAAGGATAATGGTATTGGCATTGCTAAAGAGCATCAGCAAAAAATATTTGAAATGTTTTTCAGGGGGACGGCCAGAAGCAGGGGCAGCGGCTTAGGATTGTATATAGCCAATGAAATAGTAAGCAAGATAAACGGGAAAATACTGCTCGATTCAATACCGGGAAAGGGCAGCGTTTTTTCCATACAAATGCCATCTCTGGAAAGTAATTTGAATTAAAATTCTACTCATTATGAAGATACTGGTGATTGATGACAGCGATGATGATTTATATGTGACTAAAAGAATTATCGGTAAACATTACCCTCAGATTGAAATGAAAACTATTAATATGGGTGAGGTGGCATTGGATTATCTGAAAAGCACGGAGGAAGTAAACTTGCCGGATATTATTTTTCTTGATATCAGGATGCCGGTGATGGATGGGTTTGAGTTTCTTGCTGAATATGAAAAATTGCCGGACGGAGTTACCCAACGTTGCAAGGTGTATATGTTAACTTCGTCGGAAGACAAGCATGACAGGAAACGGGCTGAGGAAAATAAGTTTGTGGTGGATTATATTGTGAAGCCGGTGCAGGAGGAGGTTTTTAAGGGGATTTTTGGATAAGGCCTCACCCTCAGCTCCTTTCCAAAGGAGAGAGGGCGGATCAAAAATATTTATGAATAGTATCAAGCAGCCGTTGCTCCTCAAATTCATCTAAAGAAGCGGGTTTTTCAAAAAGACTTGCATTGTTATTTATCATCAAACTGATGTTTGTAGTATGAAGGTCTTTCTTGTAAACCTTGATTTCAAGTTTTTCGGTTTTCTTGAATAGGAAATTACGGCTGTTTGCTTTTATAATTCCTTCATTGCTATCAGCAGAGGTAATGACATAGCCCTTTCTCTTTGCAATGACTTGCAAGGTTTTGAAAACAGAATCATAGGGTAGAAGAAAGGAAGCTGATTGCATGGAAATGTTTTGCAAAGTTCGAATTAAACGTTAGTTTACCTAATTAAGTTTTCGTGAGTTCTATGAGATAGGGATTACTTTCGCGTACAGATGGGAGTTTCAGCACTGCGTTCGCAATGACAGCAACTAACTAGCAAGAAAGGCATTATTAAATTAAGAAAACTTGCTTATAAGAATACTGCAGGGACTGAAGACCTTCCTTTTTAATCGTATAAAACCTCTTGCAAACA
>PLYJ01000073.1:13390-15377 GCA_003151745.1 Bacteroidota bacterium | reverse complement strand
GCTATAGTCCCTAATGGGACACGCCTCCGATCCTCGATAATAAATTATGGGCTAATGTATAGATGGATGGAGGGAAATAATATTTTTAGCCAATTCTTAAGAAGATTCTTACAGAATGACGCTTATATTATTATTATAGGGGAGAGGAGAGCGATTCGTAATTCGTAAAGACTTCAGCGTTAGCTCAATCGAACGATTCGTATTCATTAGTGTTCGAAACATGATGGCGCCCTTTAAGCTATTTGGGGTTCAGTCCCATTAGGGACGAAAGCTTGGTAGTAAAGAGACCCGCCAATTAATCGCGTCCCATCGGGACGCAACAAGAATAGTTCCGTACCGATGGTACGGGATTTGGTTTAGCGTTAACGTTTTACCAAGCTTAAGTCCCTACAGGACAAGGAGGGTAGTAGATATATAAAATTGAAAATATGAAAAATATAAGAGTAACTATTTTTGAAGACAACCGCACCTTGCGCGAAGGGCTGGTTCAATTAGTTGATGGCAGCGAAGGTTTTAGCTGTTCCGGAGCATTTCCCAATTGCTTAAACGCGCTGAAGAATACAGGAGAAACATCGCCCGATGTAATTCTTATGGATATTGAAATGCCGGGCATATCAGGGGTTGAAGCCGTGAAAATAGTAAAGGAAAAATTTCCGGAGGTAAAAATTCTGATGGAAACCATTTTTGATGATAATGATAAAATATTTCATTCCATCTGTAACGGCGCCGAAGGATACATTCTTAAAAACACTCCTCCGCTTCAGATCCTTGCTTCCATCAGGGAGATATACGAAGGCGGCGCACCCATGACTCCCAGCATTGCCAGCAAAGTGCTGAAGATGTTTAAAAACAAACCCATAGAGAAAACTTCGGAAGAATTTAACCTCACTGAAAGAGAAAAAGAAATTCTTAAATGCTTAGTGGATGGAATGAGCTACAAGATCATTGCCGACACTTGCTTCATCAGCATAGACACGGTGAGCGGCCACATTAAAAACATTTATAAAAAACTGCATGTACATTCCAAATCGGAAGCGGTGGTGAAGGCGATTAAGAGGAGGCTGGTGTAGGCTGGCCCCTCCCAGCCTCCCCGAAGGGGAGGAGAAAAACAATTTACGAATGGCATTTCGACAGGCTCAGTGACCGGAGGGAAAAACATCCCCTTGCCCTCTTGCAATAAGCAGGATTGTCCTACTGCGAATCTTCGCCTACGCTCTAAATCCAACGTACAAGGGGGCATGGCGCGCTGAATTCCCCCGGTGCCTGTCCCGAGGCTTCGGGAAAGGGGGACTATGGGATGTTTTATAATTTCCTTAACTTTGAAAAAAATTTTTACTATGGATATTATTCTTGAAAAGCAAAAAATAAAACAGCAGATTGACAGCATTAATGATGAATCTATCCTCCTTTCAATTAAGAAATTCCTCGGATTAGTAAAGAAAAATCAACCTGTCGCGTTAACAAAAGAGGAACTGATTGCACGTGCATTAGAGTCGGAAAAAGCTATCAGTGAAAATAAATTTGTTTCTATTGAAGAATTAGAAAAAGAAATGAAGAACTGGTAGGAATGAAATTAGTTGTAACAGAACCTGCCAAATTGCGGCTTAAAGAAATTCATGACTACTACAAAGAAGAAGTAAGCCGTAAAATTGCCGGCAAAATAAAATCCGGTATCATCGTAAAGCTAAAACACATTCAAGCAAATCCTCCTGGAGGACAGAAGGAAGAATACCTGAAAGAACTCGGCCTGGAGCACCGGCGTATAGTGGATGGCAATTATAAAATCATCTATCGCATCAGTAAGAACATCATATATATAACCGATATTTTCGACAGCCGCCAGGACCCCTCTAAAATGTCCGGATAAAATTGGCATGCGGAGGTGGAGGGAAAATAATTTGAAGATGTGGTGATTTGAAGATTTGAAAATGAATACATCTACGAATAACGAACCCCGCACAGGCGCATAGCCGTCAACCTAAGAAAC
>PLYJ01000073.1:0-13320 GCA_003151745.1 Bacteroidota bacterium | reverse complement strand
TGTTAGGTTGACGCGTATGCGCACAGGCGGGACAGGTCTTTACGAATTTACGAATGGCATTTCGACAAGCTCAATGACCACACCCGACAGTCTCAGTGACCTCACTCTATAGGCTCAAGGAGCCCGAAAGAGAGGGGAGCAGTCAGTGCGGATGAAGCAATGCTACAAGGCTATTTTAGCCAATTAAATGGGTGAACAAGTCTTCTTTCTCATTTAGATACCGGTATTGAATATGTTTTAGTTCTAAATTGTTTTTTATGTTCTTAAAATCATTTTTATTTTTCAGTTCGATGCCGACGACAGCCGGAGCGCTTTCACGGCTATTCTTTTTTGTAAATTGAAAGTAGGTAATGTCATCACCGGGACCCAGTACTTCATTTACAAATTCTTTTAATGCGCCAGGGCGTTGCGGAAATTGCACCAGGAAGTAATGTTTCAATCCTTCGTAAAATAAGGAACGCTCTTTTATTTCCTCTGTGCGGGTAATGTCATTATTACTGCCACTTACAATGCACACAATGTTTTTACCTTTTATTTCTTCTTTGTAAAAATCAAGCGCTGCTATGCTTAATGCACCTGCAGGTTCTACTACCATAGCTTCTTCATTGTACAACCGCAGGATTGTGGTACATACTTTTCCCTCCGGCGCTAAAGCAATATCATCCAAAGTGTTTTTGCATATTTCAAAAGTTTTATCCCCTACCCGCTTTACGGCAGCGCCATCCACAAATTTATCTATGTACTCAAGGGTCGTATTTACTCCGTTTTGAACTGAAGTTTTCATTGCAGGAGCGCCGGCAGGTTCAACGCCGATAATTTTTGTTCCAGGGCTCATTGTTTTAAAGACAGTTGAAACACCTGCAGCAAGACCGCCGCCCCCGACAGGAATAAAAATATAATCTATGGCAGTATTGTTTAATGCTGTCAATATTTCCAAGGCTACGGTTCCTTGACCGGCAATTACCTTTTCATCATCGAAAGGGTGAATAAAAACTTTTTTATTTTTTGCGGCATATTCCAAAGCATGTGAATAACAATCATCAAATGTGTCGCCGGTTAAAATAATTTCAACATTCTCCTTCCCGAACAACTGCACCTGCTTGATTTTTTGCCTTGGCGTTGGAACAGGCATATAGATAGTACCTTTTATGTGCAACAGCTTGCATGAATAAGCGACACCCTGGGCATGATTGCCTGCACTTGCAGTTGCAATGCCATTTCTTTTTTCAGTTTCATCCAAGCTGCTGATCTTGTTGTATGCACCACGAATTTTATAGGAACGTACAACCTGCAGATCTTCCCGCTTTAAATAAATGTTAGCCCCAAACTCTTCCGAGAGGTTTATATTTTTAGTGACCGGTGTGTGCGATACGACATCCTTCAGATTTTCTTCAGCCAGCTTTATTTCTTGAAAAAGGTTCATGCTTTGGATCTTAGTTTTCTTACCTGTGCACCAGTTTGCCATAATTCGGATTCCCTTATTTGATGCAATTCTTTTTCAAGGTTTTCCCTGTAATCCGGTTTGCTTCCTTCAGCAATTACCCGTGCTGCTTCTTTACCTGAAGCAACGCTGTCATATAATTCTTCAAACAAAGGAGTGTTTAGATCACGGAATTTTTCTTTCCAATCCAATGCTCCCCGCTGAGCGGTAACGGAAGTATTGGCATACATCCAGTCCATTCCGTTCTCTGCAACTAAAGGCATTAAACTTTGAGTAAGCTCTTCGACTGTTTCGTTGAATGCTTCAGAGGGCGAATGCCCTTTGCCGCGCAGCACATTGTATTGTGCTTCAAATAATCCAGCCAGCGCTCCCATTAGAATGCCACGTTCGCCGGTTAAATCGGAGTACACTTCCTTTTTGAAATCTGTTTCGAATAAATAACCGGAACCGATACCAATTCCCAAGGCAATCGCCTTTCCCTTCGCGTTGCCTGTGAAATCCTGATACACGGCAAAACTGGAATTCAACCCTTCTCCTTTTAAAAACAATCTGCGCAAAGAGGTGCCGGAACCTTTGGGAGCAACAAGAATGACATCTATATCAGCAGGAGGAACAATGCCTGTCTGCTCATGAAATGTTATTCCGAAGCCATGAGAGAAGTATAATGTTTTACCTGTTGTGAGGTATTTTTTCACTTTCGGCCATAGCTCTATTTGACCTGCATCTGATAAAAGAAATTGAATGATGCCGGCTTTATTGCAAGCCTCTTCAATGTCAAATAAATCTTTGCCTTCTCTCCATCCATCCTGTAAAGCTTTATACCAGCTTTTACTGCCCTTTCGCTGCCCAACGATTACATTAAAACCATTGTCGCGGAGGTTGAGCGATTGCCCGGGACCCTGAACTCCGTAACCGATTACGGCGATGGTTTCATTTCTTAGAGTTTCCAGAGCTTTGCTCAATGGAAATTCCTCACGGGTTATAACGGTTTCGTCTATACCGCCAAAATTTATTGTTGCCATAGTCTATTGTTATATATATTTATAATTTGAACTTTTTAATTCTGCATTTCTAATTCTTTTAAATAAGCGCTTAATTCCTTCATTGGTTTCGTGACAGCCACTCTCCCTGAACGAGCAAACTCCAGTATTCCAAAGGGTTTTAGCTTTTCAAACAGCACTTGTGTTTCAGCTTTGTGCCCCGTTTTTTCTATGACGATAAATTGAGGGTCAACGGAAAGGATGCGCGCATGATTCTCACGGACTACATTCTCTACTTCGCTGTTTGAGAGGGCAGTTGTTTTAATTTTATACAAAGCGATTTCCTGGTGAACGATGTCTGTGTCTTCATGGACAAATGCCTTTAACACATCAACTAATTTTTCAATTTGAGCAATGACTTTTCTCACCTGATCATGCGTTGTTTGCAGAACGATGGTATAACGGTACACATCTTTTACTTCCGATTCGGAAGCAGTGATGCTTGATATATTCAAATGCCGCCTTGTAAATATGATCGTGATCCTGTTGAGGATGCCGATTTGATTTTCCGTGAATATGGAGATCGTAAATAACTTTTCCATTTGTTTTAACTTAATCGAATTTCAGAAACGGAAGCGCCGGCAGCCACCATGGGAAATACATTCTCTTCCTTTTCCACCACCACTTCCAGCAAGTAGGCGCCTTGGTGGAGCAACATTTTTTCAATGGCATCATCAAGAGAAAGGCGGTCTATCACTTTTGCAGCTTCAATGCTGTAGCCTTTGGCGATAGCAGTGAAGTCGGGATTTACAATTTCGGTGAACGAATACCTTTTGTCAAAAAATAATTGCTGCCACTGCCTGACCATTCCAAGAAAATTATTGTTGAGGATTAAAATTTTCACATCCACTTTAGCCTGCAAAACGGTGCCCAACTCCTGAATTGTCATCTGAAAGCCACCGTCACCGATCACAGCAACGACCGTTCTTGAAGGGCTTCCGATTTTTGCGCCGATTGCAGCAGGCAAGGCAAATCCCATTGTTCCTAAACCGCCTGAGGTAATATTGCTGTTACTTTTTCTGTATTGATAATAGCGCGCTGTTACCATCTGGTGTTGCCCCACATCGGTTACGATGATGGCTTCACCCTTTGTTTTTTCAGACAGGAGGTGAATGACTTCAGCCATTTTCAGCCCTTTATCTTTTAAAGAGATTTCATTTTTTATAACCTGGTTATATTCAATATCGGCAAGCTGTTCGAAATCGTTGAGCCACTCAGGATGCTTTCTTACGTCAAGCATTTTTGTAAGCTCTGTTAATGCTTCTTTTGCATCAGCATGAATAGCCGCTTCCGGCTTTATGATTTTATTTAATTCAGCTGCATCAATTTCAATGTGGATCACCTTTGCCTGCTTTGAATAGCGGGAAACATCGCCAGTCACCCGATCATCAAAACGCATTCCGATTGCTACGAGCACGTCACATTCATTGGTCATTATGTTGGGTGCATAATTTCCATGCATACCAAGAAACCCGACATACAGTGGATGATCGGTTGGGAAAGCGCCCAAGCCAAGAAGGGTGGATGCAACAGGCATTCCCGTTTTTTCAACGAATGCCATCAATTCATTTTCTGCTTTGCTCAACATAATTCCCTGCCCTACTAAGAGGAAAGGTTTTTTAGCATTATTGATAAGAGCGGCAGCTTGTTCAAGATGTCTCAGATTCAATTCAGGCTTTGGAATAAAACTTCTTATTCTGTTGCACTTTGAATACTCAAATTCGGTTTCACCGAATTGAGCATCTTTTGTAATGTCTATCAATACCGGTCCAGGTCTGCCTGAATGGGCGAGGTAAAATGCTTTTGCAATTGCGTTTGGAATCTCTTCTGCTCTTGTTACCTGCAAATTCCATTTAGTAACGGGCATGGAAATACCGATCACATCTGTTTCCTGGAAAGCATCAGTTCCTAATAAATGTGATGCAACCTGGCCTGTGATACAAACAACAGGAGTGGAATCTATCATGGCATCAGCTAAGCCGGTTATTAGATTGGTTGCACCGGGGCCTGAGGTTGCAAAGCAGACTCCGACTTTCCCTGATACTCTTGCATAACCCTGTGCAGCATGGATTGCACCTTGCTCATGACGAACTAATATATGATTTACTTTGTCTGCATAGTCGTAAAGAGCATCATATATAGGCATGATAGCGCCACCGGGGTAGCCGAAAATGGTGTCAACATTTTCAGCTACAAGGGAACGCATAACAGCTTCTGCTCCTGATATTTTGGTTGTGCTATTCATCAGTTACACATCCTTCAGAAGCAGTTGAAACGCACTTTGCATATTTATATAACACTCCTTTATTCACCTTTAACAACGGCTGCTTCCATTCTTGTTTACGTCTTGATATTTCTTCTTCAGTTATTTTTAAATGGATGGAATTATTCTTTGCATCAATGGTGATCACGTCACCGTCTTTGATGAGTGCGATTGCTCCTCCCGTAAACGCTTCCGGTGTGATGTGCCCTACAACGAAACCGTGTGTTCCTCCCGAAAATCTTCCATCGGTAATTAAGGCAACTTCCTTTCCTAAACCGGCGCCAATAATGGCTGAGGTAGGCTTGAGCATTTCAGGCATTCCCGGTCCGCCCCTGGGCCCGCAATAACGAATCACAACTACATCACCTTTTTTCACCTGACCATTGCGCACTCCGTCCATTACCGTAAACTCATCTTCAAAGACTTTCGCCGTGCCTTCAAAATATTCACCTTCGTGACCACTGATTTTTGCGACAGCGCCTTCTTCTGCTAAATTGCCGTAAAGGATCTGTATATGCCCTGTTGATTTTACCGGATTGTTTATAGCATGAATTACTTTTTGACCGGTTTGCAAATCTTTTAAATCAGCTAAATTTTCCGTAATTGTTTTTCCTGTTACGGTTAAGCAATCACCATGGAGCATATTATGTTTCAGCAAATATTTCATCACAGCAGGAACACCGCCTACTGCATGTAAATCTTCCATCAGGTATTTTCCGCTTGGCTTCAAATCAGCAAGCACAGGGGTATTATCACCTATGCGCTGGAAATCATCAATAGTCAATTTCACATCCACTGACTTTGCCATTGCTATGAGGTGCATCACTGCATTGGTAGAACCTCCAAGAACTGTAACCACTGTGATTGCATTTTCAAAAGCTTTGCGTGTCATTATATCCTTTGGCTTTATATCCTGTTCCAGCAGATTTCTCATTGCCAAACCTGCCTCGATGCATTCCGTTTCTTTTTCCTTGCTGACGGCGGGATTGGATGAACTATATGGAAGACACATTCCCAGCGCTTCTATTGCCGAAGCCATGGTGTTAGCTGTGTACATTCCGCCGCAAGCGCCTGCACCCGGACATGCATTTTTTATTACATTTTTAAAATCTTCAGTCGTTATTTCTCCTTTAAATTTTCTTCCGACTGCTTCAAAAGCAGAAACGATATTAAGTTGCTCTCCCTTGTAATTTCCAGAATGTATAGCGCCGCCATATACCATTATTGCAGGACGGTTAAGCCGTCCCATTGCCATCAGTGCGCCGGGCATGTTTTTATCACAGCCAACTACAGCTATCAAGGCATCATACCATTGCGCGCTGACGACGGCTTCTATTGAATCAGCTATTATATCCCTTGAAACAAGCGAGTAGCGCATTCCCGTGGTGCCATTGGATATTCCATCGCTTACTCCGATGGTATTAAATATTAATCCTACCAGGCTGTTCATGGACACACTATGCTTTACTCTTTCAGCAAGATCGTTGAGGTGCATGTTACAAGTGTTGCCTTCAAAGCCTGTGCTTACAATGCCTATCTGTGGCTTGCTCATATCTTCCTCCTTTAATCCTATGCCGTAAAGCATTGCCTGTGCTGCAGGTTGTGTTTCATCCTGCGTGATTATTTTACTGTATTTATTGAGACTCATATTGTATTCCTTAAGCAACTGTTAACTTTCTCTTTTGAGTTACTAATTTCTTGTATCCTTTTTGTATTATATATCCTAATGAATCCTCCCATTGCTTCTTAAAAGGAATATTATCTAAAGAAGCGATTCCAGCAACTTCAGCCGCAGTACCGCAGAAGAAGGCACTGTCGGCTTCTTTTAAAACATCAGGAGTGAACTGTTGTTCTTTCACCGAAAATCCAAGTTCATCTGCCAGTTCAAATATGGTTGCCCTTGTGATACCCGGAAGGATATTGGTTTTACAGGGAGTGAACAGGACACCTTCTTTTTCATAGAAAAAATTCGCTGCAGAGCCTTCTGCGACAAACCCATCAGCGTCGAGCAGGAGCGCTTCATCAAACCCGCTTAACTTTGCTTCCGTGGCAGCTAATATGGAATTGGTATAATGCCCTGCTATTTTGGCATCTATATAGCATGATTTAGGATTGGGTCTTTGATAAGATGAAAGCATAACCCTTTGCAGCTCATTGCCCAGATAGCTTCCCCATTCCCATGCTGCTATGAATAAATTTGTTCCGTCGGCGGGAGTCAGCGACATATTTTCATTCAAATAAACCAACGGACGTATATAGGCGTTCGACAAATTATTTTTTTTCAGTAATGTGTATGTTATTCCCTCCAATTCCTGCGACGAATAATTTAATCTGATGTGCATTTTTTTTGCCGAATAGAGCAGTCGTTCATAATGCTCTCTTGCTTTGAAGATGCTGGTGCCCTCCGGTGTTGTATAGGAACGAATACCTTCAAATACGCCATTGCCGTAATGCATGGTTTGGCTATACAAACTTGTTGTTGCTTCTTTAGCATTTATATAGCGTCCATTCAGGAAAACAATTGTTTGATCGCTGTAGTACATTTTAAAAGAATTAATATTCTATTCAGAATTAAGCAATAAAAAAAGCCTCCCGATTTTTTCGGGAGGCTTTTGATTTTTCACGTTAGTTTACATCATATCATTCCCGTTGCAGATGTGCTAATAATAATCACATTCACTATAATAATCGAAATGATAATAATGGTATTGGTTTTCATTTATTTAATTTCAAGGCTCAAAAGTAAAAGAGAGTACTTACGAATACAAATACAATTTTTAAGATGAATTGATAACTTGAAGGTATCGCGCTGTAATTATGGTCGGCCACTGGAATTAAGATTTAAAAAATAATAGAGCAAAGATCAATGGATTCGCAAAGGGTGTCAATAGCATAAACATGCTGTTACTACCTGTGAATGGAAAAAAGCCAATTTGAAGATGTGCTGATTTGAAAATGAAGACCTCACCCCCGGCCCCCTCTCCAAAAGAGAAGGGGGAATCAGGAACCATTTACGTTTGATTTTATCCCAATATGCAGAGGCTTCGGATTCGTTCCATCTTACCTTTACCTGATAAGCTCCTGACTTTTCACCGCTTACCCAAGATGCCCGGGCAATGACAGTCATTTTGGATACTACCTCGTTTTCAATCACTACAGAAATGGTTTGACCAGAATTGGGTAAAACTAACTGGGGAGATTGGTCTGTTACTTTCTTTTGAAGACGGACGGGAAGCGATGCCTTCATTTTTCTGCTTCCAACGTGAAACCGACGACGAGTAATATCTGCTCTTGGCATCTGTGAAAGAATTTTTAAATGGCCTCACCCCCGGCCCCTCTCAAAAATCTCCCAAATTTCACAAAAAGCATGGATGTAATTTCAAATTACATGGGAACCTTTAACGAAAGTTCCCATGCTTTTTATAGAGGCGTACTCCCGCACGTGCGGGATTCCCATCCCTTCAATGAAGGTTCCCATGATTTTTGGTGTGAAGGATTGCCTTGGGATTTAAAAGCGGGGTGTTTCTTATATCAGAAAAGCACAAAAAATCCCGTATAAGCAGGATTAAATGATTTCACATTATTTTAAGCAAGTACTAAAAAGGCAATTGAATCTCTTTATGCTTGCCCGTTGTTTCGTTTATCAAAGTTAACTTTGACAATTTACCCTTAAAGATTTGTTCTTTCGCGTTAAGCAGTTCGATGCCATATATACTTCCGTCAGGGGCTAAATCAATGATAACATCCTCGCTGACTTTTACAGACTCAACATGCTCCTTCTTCTTTTTAAAGCATATATAGGCAATATTATATTTCTCATCGAACGTGAATTTCATAGCTTAAAGATATTGAAAATATTGAACTATAACGGTAATTACGAGCCAATTCTTGCCTTCTTTTATGGTAAAAAAATTCCATAAGGATGGAATTGATTTTTAAGCCGCAGTTTTTGCGTGATTATGATGCTATCACAAGTATTGAAATAAAAAGCCGGCTTGCTTCCACACTTGAACAAATAGAGGAAGCAATCCCGCACATGCGGGATAAAAATCGGCGGCATCAAGAAGCTGGATAAATACGGTGTTCATTACAGAATCAAAATAAAGCTCAGCGAAAAAGATGACTACAGGTTAGGATTAGTAGTACGCCGGAATAAAGTTTGGGTAGAAAGAATTTTACGAAGACCGAAATTTTATACCTATTACAGAAGATAATCATCAAAAACAAGAGCACAAAAAAATCCCGCATAAGCGGGATTCTCAAATATTCAAATCGAAATTTATCCGTTAAATACTCTTGACATTTTAATTCCCCTGTGCTGTGCAATGGTTGCAGGGTCACGCATTTGCAGCAAAGCATCAATTGTTGCCTTCACCACGTTGTGCGGATTAGAGCTGCCTTTTGATTTTGCCAATACATCGTGCACGCCAACGCTGTCAAGCACAGCACGCATAGCACCACCTGCGATAACACCAGTTCCGGGAGCAGCCGGCTTCAAGAAGACATAAGCTCCGCCAAACTTGCCGTGACCTTCATGAGGTACAGTACCCCTGATGATAGGAACCTTCACTAAGTTTTTCTTTGCGTCATCAACACCCTTTGATACTGCATCAGTAACTTCCTTTGATTTACCCAGACCATAGCCAACCACACCGTTTTCATCTCCCACCACCACGATGGCAGAGAAGGTGAAAGCTCTTCCTCCTTTGGTAACCTTGGTTACACGCTTTACAGCAACAAGACGATCTTTAAATTCGATTTCGCTTGACTTAACTCTCTTTACGTTTGCTTCTGACATTTTTATTAAATTGAGATTTGAGATTTAAGATTTGAGATTTGAGACCGGATATTTTTTGTTTCATCTCACGTCTCATATCTCACATCTAATATCTATTATTTCTTAAAACTGCAAACCGCCTTCACGCGCGCCATCTGCCAATGATTTCACCCTGCCATGATAAAGGTAGCCACTGCGATCAAATACGACTGCTGTGATACCTGCCTGAACAGCTTTTTCTGCAAGCGCTTTACCGGCAGCTTTTGCTAACTCAGCCTTTTTCCCTTTTACACTTTGCATGTCTTTGGTTGCAGTTGAGGCAGCAAGAATGGTATTGCCTGTTACATCATCAATCAACTGAGCATAGATTTGCTTGTTGCTGCGAAAAACCGAAAGGCGTGGACGTTCAGCAGTTCCTTTAACCGCTTTACGAATCCTGTAATGAATATTTTTTCTTCTTTGTTGTCTCTTTAACATGGCTTAATTACTTTTTAGCAGCCGATTTACCAGCTTTTCTTCTTAAGATTTCACCTGTAAACTTAATTCCTTTTCCTTTATATGGCTCCGGCGTGCGCAGTGAACGAATCTTCGCAGCCACTTGTCCTACCAATTGCTTGTCAGCGCTTTCAAGAATAATAGTCGGGTTTCCTCCTTTATCCTGCTTGGTAGTAACCTTGATTTCCTTTGGTAATTCAAAAACAAAGTGATGTGAATATCCTAATACAAGATCTAGCATCTGACCCTGGTTGCTGGCTTTATAACCTACACCAACAAGCTCCTGTTGTTTTTTGAATCCTGTTGACACACCAATGACCATGTTGTTAATAAGCGATCTATATAGACCATGAAGCGCACGATGGTTCTTTTGATTAGTAGCACGTTCTACCAAAACACTGCTGCCATCCACTTTCACAGTTACTCCATCTACAATCCTTTGCGACAGTTCTCCCTTAGGACCTTTAACATGGACAGTATTTTTATCCACCTTCACCTCTACTTTGGCAGGAATCGTAACCGGCAATTTTCCTATTCTTGACATTTTTCTATTTGTTATTTTTTTGTCTGTTATTCAACAATCAACTTTTGATTAATAGACGTAACATAAAACTTCTCCGCCAACATTTTGTTGCACTGCTTCTTTATTTGTCATTAATCCTTTTGACGTTGAAAGAATGGCGACACCCAAGCCATTAAGTACACGCGGCATTTTGCCCAATCCTGCATATTTTCTTAATCCGGGCTTACTGATGCGAGCGATGCTACGGATAGCGGGAGCTTTAGTCACAGGATTGTACTTGAGTGCAATTCTGATTGTACCTTGTTTCTTATCTTCCTCAAATTTATAATCAAGAATATACCCCTTTTCTTTTAGAATCTTGGTCATCTCCTTTTTTAGATTTGACGCAGGTATTTCTACAATGCGATGATTTGCTTTGATCGCATTTCTTATTCTTGTAAGGAAATCTGCTACTGTATCTGTCATTTTAATTTATGCTTACTTATGAATCACTTAATTTAATAATATTCGATTGAGTTACCAGCTTGCTTTAGTAACACCCGGAATCTTTCCTTCGAGAGCCATCTTACGAAACAACACACGCGACACACCAAACTGGCGCATATATCCTTTCGGACGGCCTGTTATTTTGCAACGGTTGTGCATACGAACAGGAGAGGCATTCTTCGGCAACTTATCTAATCCTGCATAATCTCCCGCTTCCTTTAATGCTTTTCTTTTGGAAGCATAACGAGCTACAAGCCTTGCTCGTTTCACTTCCCTCGCCTTCATTGATTCTTTTGCCATACTTAAATTTTATATAAATATTTTTTACTGAACTTTTAAATTAATTAACTCTGAACGGCAATCCAAACTCTTTGAACAGTTCCATTGCTTCTGCATCTGTTTTCGCTGAAGTCACGAAGGTGATATCCATTCCTGTTATCTTATTTACTTTATCAATATCAATTTCAGGAAATATAATCTGCTCCGTAATGCCGAGTGTATAATTACCACGTCCGTCAAAACCCTTTGGGTTAATGCCTTTGAAGTCACGGATACGGGGCAATGTAACAGCAACCAGGCGATCCAGAAATTCATACATCAACACGTTGCGTAAAGTAACGCGAACACCGATAGGCACATCAACTCTCAGTTTGAAATTGGATATATCCTTTTTCGATTTTGTAGGAACTGCCTTCTGTCCGGAAACTGTTGTCACTTCTGTGATAGCAGATTCGATCAGCTTTTTGTCGCTTACAGCATCGCCTACACCCTGGTTCAGACAAATCTTCATCAGGCGCGGAACCTGCATAGTGCTTTTGTAGTTAAACTTTTTCTGCAAGGCAGGAACTACATCAGCCCTGTATTTTGCTTTTAATCTTGGAATGTATGCCATTACTTTATAACCTCCCCTGATATTTTAGAATAACGAACTATTTTACCTTCTTCAACTCTTCTGCCTACACGAGTAACATTGCCTTTGCCGTCAACAAGCATAAGGTTTGAAATATGAATCGGAGATTCCTTCTTTACAATACCCCCTTGCGGTGATTTAGTATTAGGCTTCGTATGACGGCTCACCAAATTAACACCTTCTACCAACGCTCTTCTGTCGGTAGTAATAATCTCAAGAATTCTTCCTTGCTGACCTTTCGATTCGCCTGTAATCACCTTCACAATATCACCCTTTTTAAGGCGAAGCTTGATCTGTTTATTTTTCTTTCTTTCCATTGTTTGTTCCTCTTAATAATGATTATAATACTTCAGGCGCCAGGGAAACAATCTTCATAAATTGTTTCTCGCGCAATTCACGTGCAACCGGTCCGAATATACGTGTGCCGCGCAACTCATCAGTCGGGGTAAGCAACACTACAGCGTTATCATCAAAACGTATATAAGACCCATCGCTGCGTTTCACTTCCTTGCTGGTTCTCACCACTACAGCTTTGCTCACTGTTCCCTTTTTAATGTTACCGGAAGGCAATGCATGTTTAACACTCACCACGATCTTGTCACCAAGCGACGCATATTTCTTTCTCGTTCCACCCAACACACGTATGCAAAGAACTTCTTTGGCTCCGCTATTGTCAGCCACTACACATCTTGATTCCTGCTGTATCATCTTTTAAAAGTTTTGAGTTTCGAGTTTCTTGTTTCTTGTTTAGTTAACCCTAAACTCTGAACACTGAACTCAGAACTAATTTATTATTTCGCCTTTTCTATAATTTGTTTCAAACGCCATTTTTTATTCTTGCTCAGCGGACGTGTTTCTGTAATTTCCACCAGGTCACCAATGCCACAAGAGTTGTCTTCATCATGAGCCATGAAAGTGCTCGTCTTTTTTATGAACTTACCGTATTTAGCATGTTTCACTTTACGCTCCACAGCAACCACGATACTCTTGCTCATCTTGTTGCTCGTCACAATACCAATACGCTCTTTTCTCAGCCCTCTTTTTTCTGCTGCTGTCGGCTCCGTTACTTGATCGCTCATTGTTGATTATTTTTTGTTGCTTCCTCTTTTGATCTCTTTGTAAGTTCAGTATGAATCATCGCAATACCGCGGCGTGTAGAACGCAACTTCAGAGGATTCTCAATCTGAGAAACCGCATGATTCATTTTCATTTTTGTATAGAGTGTTTGCTCTTCCTTCAGACGCAAGCGAAGCTCATCTGTCGTCAATTCTTTTATATCACCTTTTTCCATTACAATTCAATTAAACTTAACTGCAAGGCACACTATTCTTGCCTTACCAGTTAATTATCAGTAAATTAGTCGTTTCAGCCCAATTTTTTGGGAA
>PLYJ01000160.1 GCA_003151745.1 Bacteroidota bacterium | reverse complement strand
GTTTTATATTAGCGATTAGTATTAGAGCCTGAAGACCTTGAGCATACGCCGCTCGTCCATGATGTAAAGGATCTTGCAGCCCAGGCCCCCGGAGTCTTTCAGAGCGATGCAGGGCAGCCGCTCAATGTGAGAGGTACAAGAAGCGATGCTACCATATATATTGTGGACGGCATAAGAATGACCGGCGGTTTCAGCGTTCCGTCTGGAGCGATAGAGCAAATGTCAGTCATTACCGGAGGCATACCGGCAGAATTCGGAGATGCCACGGGTGGAATAGTAATTATTACCACGAAAAGCTATCTGAATCATTGAAACAAAGCAGCTTTGTTAAGCAACTTTATATATAACAGAGTTGATATTTAAACCTGCGCCTACGGCAACAAAATCAATAACATCGCCCTTTTTAAAAGTATGATTTTTAATCTTTCCCTTGCTTATTAAATCATATAGCGTTGGCAAAGTCGCTACAGAGCTGTTGCCCAGCCACGAAATGGTCATCGGCATAAAATCTTCGGGCACATGCTCAACGCCGTATTGTTCAAACATGCGTTTCAAAATGGCTTCATCCATTTTGTTGTTTGCCTGGTGTATCAGCAGCTTGTCAATGTCATGAACTGTTAAACCCGCCCTGTCCAGGCTCTCTTGTATCACTACAGGAACGATGCTCAGCGCCTGTTCATATATCTGGCGTCCCTGCATTTTCAGAAACAGATGGTTTTCGGGATAATCAGGGTTGTAAGACTTTCCCATCTTTAAAGCATACACCTGCTCCCCGGCATAATTCTTTGAAGAGCTTGATAAGATACCTGTTGGCATGTCACTGCGTTTTGCTTCCAAAATCAGAGCGCCTGCTCCGTCGGAATAAATCATACTGTCGCGATCGTGCGGATCGGAAATGCGGGAAAGTGTTTCAGCTCCGATGCAAAGTACTTTTTTTGCTGTGCCTGATGAAATATATAGGTTAGCCTGTATCATTGCCTGCAACCAGCCCGCACAGCCAAAAGGAAGATCGTAACAAATGGTATTCGGATTTTTAATTGCTAAGCGATGCTTTACCCGTGAAGCAAGCGTTGGAACGAATTCGCTTCTCCTGTTTTCCTTTTTTATATCTCCGAAATTATGAGCGACAATGATATAGTCAAGCGTTTCGCCGTCTGTTAGGGTTGAATCAAGAGCATCTTTGGCTGCGAAGTAGCCGATGTCGGAAGCCACGAGGTCGTCAGTAACATATCGTCTTTCAAGGATGCCGGTTATTTCACTAAATTTCCTGACGACCACCTCATTCCCTTTGTCAATTTTCTTTCCGTCCGCTTCGTAGAAAACATGATTCATAAAATCATCATTCGTGATTTTATGTGTGGGTATATAGCTCCCGCTGCCTGTAATAATGGAAAATATTTTCTTGCTCATTTTATATAGACATCTGCGAATACGAATAGGTACGAATTCACGAATTACGAATAGTGTCCCATTCGTACATTTGTAGTGATTCGTATTCGTAGATAAGATTAAACCTTCACCATCCAGCCGTGAATATCTTCAGCCCTGCCTTTGCGAATATTGTTAATATGTTTGGCGACTCTCTTTGAAAAAGATTCCGGATTATTGACGGGCACGATGTAATCCTTCCCATTGTATCCGATAGCGCTGATGAGTGCCACAGTAGCTGCAGTTCCAACGCCAAATGCTTCGGTAAGATCACCGGAATTTATTCCGTTAATGATTTCTTTTACACTCACTCTTCTTTCTTCCACTTTCATATTCCAGTCTTTCGCCAGCGTAATCAGGCTATCCCTGGTGATGCCTGAAAGAATCGTATTGCCTGAAATGGAGGGAGTAATGAGGGTATTGCCGATGACGAACATCACATTCATCATTCCTGCTTCTTCTATATATTCGTGATCTTTTGCATCCGTCCAGATAACCTGCGTGTAGCCCTCCTGCTGGGCAAGCCTGGCAGGATAAAGCGAAACGCCATAATTCCCTGCGGCTTTGGTGAAACCAACTCCGCCTTCAAAGGCCCGAGCAAATTTTGTTTCAATCTTCATTCGCACCGGGTCGCTGTAATAAGGGCCTGTAGGCGAAGTGAGCACGATGAAACGAAAACTGCCTGATGTTTTAACTCCCAATGCTTCATCCGTGGCAAACATAAACGGACGTATATAGAGCGAGCATCCCTCCTCGCCAAGCACCCATTTATTATCCAGCCTCACCATCTGCAATATCCCATCCATAAAGACATTCTCCGGAATGTTTGGCATGCACATTCTTTGTGCAGATGCATTCATCCGTTTCAGGTTCTCTAAAGGCCTGAAAAGCTGCACTACTCCTGCGTCCGTCCTGTGCGCCTTCATTCCTTCAAAAATTTCCTGCCCGTAATGCAAAGCGGAAATGGAAGGACTCATGGGCAGCGGACCGTAGGGCATGATTTTGAAATCCTGCCATTCCCCGTCCTTGTAATCAGCAATGAACATGTGATCGGAAAAGTATTTTCCAAAAGGAAGATTCTTTGGATCTATCTCGTTGATGCGGGAATGCCTGGTAACAGTGGTATTAATCAAAAGTGATGTATCAATCATAGTTCGTTTTAAAGAGTTAATTTACGATTCCGCGTTATTAATTAACGAAATATTAGCTGGATGGTTCTATAGCGCTCAAAATTAATAATATTCCGTTTATCCCGTTCGTGCTAATAGATTTGGTGTGTTTATATTCTAAATTTGAAAAGGAGATTGTGAAGCTTTGAAAGCGCAGGATTACAAAAATCCAGCGCAGCGGAGGTAGCCCCACACTACCATCCCGCACGTGCGGGACTGTATGCGAGACCCGCACGTACAGTGGTGTGAAAGGCGCACTCCGTCATCTTCTTTTGGCGGAGCCGACTACTCTATTGTGCGCCAGTGCTGTCGTCCGTTATTATTGATACTCTTTCGTCTGCACGTGGTTTCCAAATCTTCACGCGCGCAATTGCTAATCTCTGGGGATGTTCCTCGTCAAATTCCTTAGTATATCCCTCGCCAGAATTAAGACAATAATTGCAATAATAACTTATATCGTAAGTTTCAAATTCATATTCACCTCGCATTGCTGGTTCTAAAAATTGTTCGTCCAAATAATGATTGCCAACAAAAGCATCACAACTTGTACAACTATTCGCTAAATATTTTCTATGAACGGTTTGACTGTAATGAAGTTGTATGATTGCGTCTTTACTTTTAGCAAATTGAATTTCTTCGTTTGTAAATTCGACATCTCTATCTTGTCCATCTTCTATTATTGCAGCTTTCATTGCTGCGCCACATTTCCAACAGAAGCCATCAACAATTGTCATCTGAACTTTATGTTTGTGGTTTCCGCAATCTTCGCACTTTGGATTAAAACAAGCTCTGACAATGTCAGGGTTTGAGATTTTATTTTCCAAGTCGTCAATATCTTTATCGGAAGTAACATTAATTTGAATAAGAACAATGTTGTTTGCTTGATAATATTTCAAAGCGCTTTCTTCGGGCTTATGCGTAACGACAACTTCAATTACAGCATGAACATTTCCATCGTTACCCAATAATGCAATGTCGGGTTTGCAAGCAATTAAGTTATGCTCAATCTTAACTGATTTAATCTTCTTTAGTAAATCTCCCGAATGGTTGCTGAAACAATATTCGCAAAGCCATGAAATAGGTAGTGCTTTTTTTGATTCAAGATGTTGTTCAACCTTGCTTGCCAGTAAATTTTTAAAAGCATAATGCAATGCTGTTTCTGGTGTGCAATTTGGTGTCAAAGCATGATGAGCAAAATGAGGTCGCTTACTACCTTTACCGGTGTTTCCACTTTTCCGAAGTATCACTTCGTCTTTACAAATGGGACAAGAATAACTGTCCCCTTTTTCGGCGTCTTTTGCCTTAATTAGTTTTCCGTTCTTGTCAATTGCAACTGTGTAAAGTATCTGCTCTTTCATTTTAGCACAAATGGTTATTAGGAGCTGTTAGCATGGCGCACAACGTCTGGAGGATTAACGAATTTGAAAAAAGAGGGGGGTTAGATAGCTGTACTCTTTCCCCTACCACGAATGTATATAGATAGCGCGTCACTTGATGAACCAATAAAGCCCCTTCTTTTTTCAATCGTATAAAACCTCTTGCA
>PLYJ01000262.1 GCA_003151745.1 Bacteroidota bacterium | reverse complement strand
GTTATTCTATTGCTGGCGGGTTGCACTTCTGCATTGCCCGATTCCTCTTCGAATAACATTACAAATATCAGAAAAATATTTTAAATATCACTTGTGAATATCATAGAATTCAGGTTTCCTACTTGGCGCTTTTAAATTAAGTATCTTTCATGATTTTAAAATTATTCTTCTTGACAGGAATATTAAAAACACATATCTTTGCAACGTTTTGTGTTCATGTTTTTCTTTTTCAGAACGGGTGAAATGAGGGTTTCACCCGTTCGCTATTTTAAAAAGGCTCTTTCTTTTAATTTATGTCTAACACGTGGTGGCGTGAAGAAAATTCCTGCCTGCGCAGTAATAAAACTGAACGATAATTTTTTCAACTCATCGAATTAAAACCAGACAACATCGAAAATGAGTTGCAGGTTAATTTTAAATTATCAATATTTGCGATCAACCCGGATGTACATGGACGCGAATGAAAAAATAGTCAAAATTTTATATGCAGAAGATCAGGAAGCCGACCAGATACATAAAATTTAATACCCCTTCTAAACAATGGAAAATAAAAATATAGTAGATGAGTTAAACGCATGTGCCTATGAGTGCACACGCTGTTATGAGGCATGCTTAATTGAAAAAAATCAGCCGGAAGTATTAATGTGCATGATGCTTAGCAAGAACTGCGAGGAAATATGCCGTCTCACCGTGCAGGTTATAGAAAGACATTCGCAGAGCGCAGCAAGATTTTTAAAACTCTGTTCAGAAATTTGTGCTGATTGCGCCGCTGAATGCGGCAAGCATCAATATGAGCATTGCCTGCATTGTGCCGAAGTGTGCACTAAATCTGCTGATGTGTTTCGCGAAGTTCTTAAACATGTGATTGCTGATAAGCAGAAAAGATCCTTGCCGGTGAGGTAAGCCTTTCATGGCATACTCTTTTAATACTAAACCGCGCTCGCAAGGGCGGGGGATTTTTGTTAATAATGGATATGTTTTTAAATCATCATTTAATGATATGAAAACAAATGATGCATTAAGAAAATATTTCAAAAAGCGCACAAAGCATATTGATTCATTAATCAGGATGCCTGCCGGTAAACTTGAGATTGAGGATTACCATATCCTTCATGTTGAAATTAAAAAACTGCATGCTCTTTTTAAGATGTTGAGTTACTGTTCAAAGAAGTTTAAAAGAAACAATTATTACAAGCTGTTTAAATATATTTTCAGGCAATGCGGAGAGATCAGGGAGCTTCAGCTTGAAGAAACAATGATTAAAAAGCATGATCCGCACCATTTGATTAAAAAATATCCCACTCAATTAAAGAGCCGGCTGAAGGATAAAGAATCTGATTTTTATTTAATGGCAAATAAAAGGACTGCAGGGAAACTAAAAGGGTATTACAAAGAAATCATTTCATACATAAAAGGAATACAATCTCATAAAGCAACTGATTATATTAGAAACAGGAAAAGAAAAGTGAAGACGCTTCTTGAGCAAAAGATCATAAAAATTGTTCAGGTACATCAACTCCGCAAGCTTTTAAAAGAATATTATTATAACCTGAAAAGCATTGATTTAAAAAGCGATGGAAAAGTTTTCAAAAAAGGAAATGACTTGCAGGAGTTAATGGGGAAATGGCACGATAACCGGATAATACACATGCATCTTAATAAGGCTCTGAGCAACCAACTGTTGGACACAAGGGAAGTAAATCATCTCATAAAAATATCCTTAAAAATCCTTTACAACAGTGAAATGCTTTTCAGAAAAATAAATGCTAAAAAGAACAAAGTTGAGCTTTGATTTTAGCCTCTAATGCTAAATCAAATCCTTTTCACCAGCAGCACCACATTTTCCACATGAGCCGTGTGAGGAAACATGTCAACAGGCTGCACTTTTTCCACTGAATATTGAGTGTCAAGCATGCCAAGATCACGTGCCTGGGTGGATGGATTACAACTTACATACACAATCTTCTGCGGAGCGGTTTCCAAAAGCTTCTTTACAAGATCGGGATGCATGCCTGCGCGAGGAGGATCGGTGATCACTACATCAGGCATGCCATGTTTTGAAATAAAACTGTCATTCATGGTATCTTTTAAATCACCTGCAAAGAATTTTACATTGTATATATTATTAAGCCGTGCATTTTCTTCCGCATCTTTTATAGCATCGGCTGTGTGATCAATGCCGATCACTTCTTTTGCCTGCGAGGCAACAAACAAAGCAATCGTTCCTGTGCCTGTATATAAATCATAGACCAGTTCATCTCCCTTTAGGTCAGCGAAGTTTCTTGCTATCTTGTACAGCTCGTATGCCTGCTGACTGTTAGTCTGGTAAAAGGATTTGGCGCTGATCTTGAACCGCAGGTTCTCCATCGTTTCAAAAATATGATCAGGTCCTTTAAACGTTTTAACGGGTAGGTCGAAAGTGGTGGAATTAGCTTTGTGGTTAATCACATATTGAAGCGATGTTACCATTGGGAATTGCTTTGAAAAGTCTTCCATCAACAATGGTATCTTTTCATCCTCATGATAAAAAGCAAAGATCACCATCCATTCATTCGTCGTTGTGTTTCTGAAAGTAACGTTGCGCAGCAGCCCTTCCTGTTTCATAATGTCGAAGAATGGAAGAGCACGATCCGTTGCATATTGTTTTATCCACAAGCGCATCTCGTTGGAAGGATCAGGCTGATGATAGCATTTTCTGATGTCAACCACTTTAAAGAAAACACCTGCTGCGTGAAAACCCAAAAAGCCACCTGTTGCTGAAATATCTTTATCACTTAATTCTTCAGGATTCAGCCAACGCTTGTTTGAAAACGTGTACTCGAGGCGGTTGCGGTAGAAAGTAGTTTTTAGTGCAGCAAGAATGGGGTTTACAGTAGCAGTGGCAGCAGCCAGTCCTGCCTCCTGCTGCTGCTTACTGCTAATTTGGATTTTTCCAATTCTCGTCAAGGCGTCCTCAACCTGCTTTTGCTTGAATTTCAACTGTCCTTCATAACTGATGTGTTGAAGGGTGCAGCCCCCACAAGTTCCAAAGTGTTCACAATGAGGAGAAACACGATCTTCAGATTTATTTACAATCTCAAGCAACCTTGCTTCGGTCAGCTTACGTCTTCGTTTCGAAATCCTGATATTTACAACATCACCCGGAATAGCATGACGAATAAAATAAACCAGGCCATCAATCTTCGCAACTCCCATTCCATCGTGCGTAATGTCAATAACAGGCACGTTCTCAATAACAATATTATCAGCATTATTCATAGAGGCAGCGAAAGTATAGAAACTAAAAATAGCAGGAAGACGGAAGTTGGAAGCAGGGAGTATGGAAATAAGCTTCATTTACTTATCTCCCTGCTTCCAACTCCCAACTCCCAACTCCCAACTCCCAACTAACAAGATATTTTTTGCAAATTACACGAATTAACGTAGGTTTGCACGCCCCATTAAAAATTGAAACAATTAAATAAATAATAGTAATATGAAAAAAGCAATTTTACTTATTGCAGCAGTTTTATTCCTTGGAAACCTAACCACTAAAGCAACGCACATTGTGGGCGGAGAATTTGACGTAAAATGGTTGCACGACACGACCTTTCAAATCACCCTGCATTTTTATCGCGATTGCAGCGGTGTTTATTTCGATACTCCTACTGTAGCTGTTGGTATTTATGACCTAGTTACTAATGCAAATATAGGGTGTCTAACCGTGCCTATTATTGATACACTCACGCTTAAGCTTGGCGATAAATGCTATACTCCCCCTAATCTTTGTGTTCAGCTCGGCACGTATCAAACCAATTATGCATTTCCTACAAACCCTCATGGATACTACATTACCTATAGCCGCTGTTGCAGAAACGGAATCATTACAAATATCGTTGCTCCCGGTTCAGCAGGTGAAACCTGGTATGCCGAAATTCCCGATCCTGCCTTGCATAACTCAACGCCTACGTTTGTTGGAAAATATCCTAAGTCCTATTTTTGTGTTAATAATCCCAATATAGATTCGCTTACCTGTACTGATCCTGACGGTGATTCTTTGGTCTATAGATTAGTTACTCCCCTGACAGGTCACACATCAGCAGGAAATCCTTTAAGCTTTTGCCCTGATCCCGGACCTTATCCTTTAATAACATGGAACCCACCTTATGACTTCACGAATATGATTGGAGGAAGTCCGGCCATGGCTATTGATATACATTCAGGTGTTCTTACTACCACTCCTCCAAATCTTGGAGTCTTTTTGTTTGGTGTTGTTGTTGAAGAATGGACCAGAGGCGCTAATCCTAAAAAGCTCGGTGAGGTGCGCAGAGATATTCAATACCAGGTATTGGCTTGCACCGGTGCTTCCGTTCCTGCTTTCCTTTCTCCAACCACTAAGGATACTACAGTAAAGGCTGGTGATACACTTAATCTTTCTGTCATCGTTCATGACCCGACTGATACCGTTTCCATCACTCTCTCAGGGGTTGGTTCAGGAAAAGCTGATCTGTTTACGAATGGATCAAACACGTCATTCCAGCAGCCTGTTACTGCTAAAGATACTGTAAAATCAAATTTCAGGTTTATCCCTACTTGTGGCGATACCGGCACCTATCATATTGAGTTTTCAGCTGTAATACATGGCTGTTATGGAACGGTAACCGTCCCTTATGATTTGAACATAACTGTTGCCCCGCCCGATGTACCTGTCTTTGCTCCTCCTATTACATTTATTATTCATCGCGTCAACTCGCCTGATTCAACGGTTTCGATTTATTCAGGTAATTCCATTAATGTTACCTCCGGTGATTCTTTAGTGGGCATCATAATAACCAACGATGTTGATCCTACCGATTCCATTTTCCTTGCAGGGCAGTCAGAGCTATTGGGCAGCTCATTCATTGCCACTTTTCCGGCAGCATCAGGTTTCACGCCTGTGCAGTCAACCTTTAATTTTGCACCCGGCTGCAAGGACATTCGCGCCAAAGCATATCATGTTATTTTTAATGTGAACCATTGTTATGCAAATTCTACTTTCGATTTTGATATATATGTAAATCCTCCCATGCTCGATCCCATTCCGAACATCTTCACTCCAAACGGAGATAAGAAAAATGATAACTTCGAGTTGAAAGAACCTGTCAGGAACTTCAATTGCGATTTCAGCATAAAGGTATTCGATCGTTGGGGATTGCTTATGTTTGAATCAAACGACGCTAACTTTAAATGGGATGGCACAAACAAGTCAGGCAGTAAAGTTTCCGAGGGTGTATATTATTACATTATCGAAGCTAACGTCGGGCCCACTCCTTTCAAGCGCAGAGGTACGGTGAATGTGAAGTTGTAATCTTTAGTTATAAAGTTTGAAGTTTGAGGTTTGAAGTTTAGGGTTCAGTTGAATAACCCCAAACTTCAAACCTCAAACATTTAGCTATGAGCAAATCAAAGTCGCAGGAAGCCATTGAAAGAGAGCATCGTTATGGTGCTCATAACTACGATCCCATTCCTGTTGTCATTGAACGGGGAGAAGGAGTTTTTGTCTGGGATGTACAAGGTAAAAAATACTACGATTTTCTTTCCGCTTACTCCGCTTTAAACCAGGGACATTGCCATCCTAAGATCATGAAGGCATTCATGGAGCAGGCGCAGAAGCTTACTTTAACATCGCGTGCTTTTTACAACGACTGCCTTGGTGAATTTGAAGAGTTTATTACCAAGTTCTTTGGCTACGATAAAGTGCTGCCAATGAACACGGGAGTGGAAGGTGTTGAAACTGCTTTAAAGCTTTGCCGCAAGTGGGCTTATCAGAAAAAAGGCATTCTTGCCGATAAAGCAAAGATCATTGTTTGCGGCGGCAACTTTCATGGCAGAACGATTACAGTTGTCGGCTTTTCATGCGACGCGGATGCTAAAAATGATTTCGGCCCTTACACACAGGGGTTTATTTCCATTCCATATAATAATATTGATGCCTTAGAAAAGGCCATTGAAGATGCGAATGTTGCAGGCTTTCTTGTTGAGCCGATTCAGGGAGAGGCAGGAGTGATTGTGCCTGATGAAGGATATATAGCCAAAGCATATAAATTATGCAAAGCAAAGAATGTATTATTTATTGCCGATGAGATTCAGACCGGCCTTGGGCGCACTGGCAAAATGCTTTGCTGCGATCATGAAAACGTGCATCCTCATATTCTCATTCTCGGCAAAGCCCTTTCCGGAGGCACCATACCTGTGAGCGCTGTGCTTGCTGATGATGAAATAATGCTTTGCATAAAACCCGGCGAGCATGGCAGCACCTACGGAGGTAATCCATTGGCAGCCAAAGTTTCCATCGCAGCACTTGAAGTGTTGCGTGATGAACATCTGCCGGAAAATGCAGAGCGTCTTGGTAAGATTTTGTTGAATGAACTCAAGAGCATAAAGCATGACATGATTCAGTTAGTGAGAGGTAAAGGGTTATTTTGTGCTATGGTAATAAAAGCCCCCCCACCCCCCAAAGGGGGGAGTTCGCGCGTAACTTCATTAAGTGCTGAAAGCCCCTCCTTTGGAGGGGGTGGGGAGGCTTCCCCTTCGGGGGGCAGGGGGGCTATTGATGTTTGTCTTGCCCTCAAAGAAAATGGTCTTCTCGCTAAACCAACGCATAAGGATATTATCCGTTTTGCCCCTCCTTTAATCATTACAGAAGAGCAGTTGATGGAGTGTATTGGTATTATCAAAAGGACGATTGCTTCGTTCTGATTGATGTGCAGCAGAGACGCAAAATCTTGCGTCTCTGCCTATGACATTCAACTTCTTAAATAAAAAGAGGGCTTTGTCCCTTCCTGAAATAGCTTG
>PLYJ01000195.1 GCA_003151745.1 Bacteroidota bacterium | reverse complement strand
TTCCCAAAAAATTGGGCTGAAACGAGTAATTTATTGATAATTAATTGATAAGAGAAGAATAGTATGCCTACAATAATGCAGTTAGTCCGCAAAGGACGCATGACTTTGGTTGATAAGAGCAAATCGCCGGCGCTGGTTTCATGTCCGCAGCGCAGAGGTGTTTGCACGCGTGTTTATACCACAACGCCTAAGAAACCAAATTCTGCCATGCGTAAAGTGGCGCGTGTACGTCTTACCAATAAGTTTGAAGTAACTGCCTATATACCGGGTGAAGGACATAACCTGCAGGAGCATAGCATTGTGATGATTCGCGGAGGCCGTGTGAAAGATTTACCGGGTGTGCGTTATCACGTTATCAGAGGCGTACTTGATACAGCAGGGGTGGATGGAAGAAAACAACAACGCAGCAAGTATGGTGCTAAGAGACCGAAAGAAGGGAAAAAGTAAAAGAGTACAGAGTACGAAGTATTAAGTACGGAGACAATCTTAATACATAATACTCAATACATAATTCTATCAATGAGAAAATCAAAACCCAAAAAGAGAATTCTGCTTCCTGATCCGAAGTTCAATAATCAGTTAGTGACACGTTTTGTTAATAACCTGATGTATGGCGGAAAGAAAAGTACTGCATACACTATCTTCTATGACGCTGTTGAAAAGGTAGCTCAGAAAACGAAAGAGGATGGCCTTGAAACATGGAAGAAGGCAATGAGCAATATCCAGCCGACTGTAGAAGTAAAGAGCCGCAGAGTGGGTGGAGCAACATTCCAGATTCCGAGTGAAATTCGCCCGGATCGTAAAGTGGCTCTCACTATAAAGTGGCTGATCATGTACTCGCGCAATCGTAATGAAAAGTCCATGTCAGAAAAGCTGGCAGCGGAAATCATTGCAGCTTCAAAGAACGAAGGATCGGCAGTGAAGAAAAAAGAAGATACGCATAAGATGGCAGAAGCTAACAAAGCGTTCTCTCACTTTAAGGCATAAATAAATGATTTCGGTCCCGCACGTGCGGGATTCGGATTACAGCGAACAATGAGTCCAGACGAACTTAAAAAGAGAACTAAAAAATTCGCAGTTGAAATTGTAAAATTCGTAGATACATTACCGCAATCAAAAGTAGGTTCTGTAATTAGTTATCAAATAGCAAAAAGCGGAATCCCGCACATGCGGGACAGAGTTTGTTTCAAAGATAACAATATGTGAAGAGGAAGCGGATGAGACAGCATTTTGGTTGGAAGTTATTGCAGAGGCAGGTATAAAGAAAAGAGAAAGTTTAGTTGATCTGTGGAAAGAAGCAAATGAGTTAACAGCAATATTTACAGCTTCAGGGCAGACGGTAAAAGAAAAAATAAATAGAAATAAAAATAAACTTAAATCGGGCATTCAATCCGAAATTTAATCCCGCACGTGCGGGACGAAATTCGAAATTTAGAACTTAAGAGCAAAAAAGGGCAGAGTATAAAATGAGTGAAGATCTAAATAAAACGCGCAACATAGGTATTATGGCTCACATTGATGCGGGTAAAACCACAACAACGGAGCGTGTACTTTATTATACCGGCAAGGTTCACAAAATAGGTGAAGTGCATGAAGGCGCTGCAACTATGGACTGGATGGTGCAGGAGCAGGAGCGCGGTATTACTATTACCTCTGCCGCTACTACTACGTATTGGGAATACAATAAGGAGAATTTTAAAATTAACATCATTGACACTCCCGGTCACGTGGACTTTACCGTTGAGGTAGAGCGTTCACTGCGTGTATTGGATGGTGCTGTGGCTTTATTCTGTGCTGTGGGTGGTGTGGAGCCGCAATCGGAAACAGTGTGGAGGCAGGCAAATAAATATAAAGTGCCGCGTATCGGCTTCGTCAATAAGATGGATCGTGCAGGCGCTGACTTTTTAAACGTTGTTGCCCAGATAAAAGAGCGTTTGGGAGCAAGACCTATTCCACTTCAGCTTCCTATTGGCGCTGAAGATATGTTTAAAGGTGTTGTTGACCTGATTTCTAACAAAGCCATCATTTGGGATGAGGAATCGAAAGGAATGACGTTTACGGAAATTCCTGTTCCTATTGATATGAAGGCTGACGTGATGCATTGGAGAGCGCAGCTGGTTGAATCAGTAGCTGAGTTTGATGACCACTTGATGGAGAAGTTTTTCGAAAACCCTGATTCAATTACTGCAGATGAATTGCGTGCTGCTATCAGGAAGGCAACTTGCGCCATGACGATCACTCCGATACTTTGCGGTTCTGCTTTTAAGAATAAAGGTGTACAAGCCATGCTGGATGCAGTGATTCAATATCTTCCTGCGCCAACGGATGTGGAACCTGTAAAAGGAATAAACCCGGACACAGATAAAGAAGAAGAGCGCAGACCTGATCCGAAAGATAAGTTTGCTGCCATTGCATTTAAGATCATGACGGATCCTTTTGTGGGCCGTCTTGCTTTCTTCCGTGTATATTCAGGCAGGTTAGATGCAGGTTCTTATGTGCTGAACACAAGGACGGGCAAGAATGAACGCATATCGCGCATCATTCGTATGCATGCTAATAAGCAAGCCCCTATTGATAGTATTGAAGCAGGCGATTTGGCTGCTGCAGTAGGATTTAAAGATATTAAAACGGGAGATACACTTTGTGATCCTAAAGCGCCAATCATTCTTGAAGTGATGGTGTTCCCGAAACCGGTTATCGGTTTGGCAGTGGAGCCGAAGACGCAGGCAGATGTGGATAAACTGGGTATGGCTTTGGCAAAATTGGCTGAAGAGGATCCTACGTTCCGCGTTCACACCGATGAAGAGACAGGTCAGACTGTTATCAGCGGAATGGGTGAATTGCATTTGGAAATTATTGTTGACCGCTTAAGACGTGAATTTAAAGTTGAATGTAATCAGGGCGCTCCGCAGGTTGCATATAAAGAGGCATTGACAGCAACAGCTAAGCACCGTGAAGTATATAAGAAACAAACGGGTGGTCGCGGTAAGTTTGCTGACATGCAGTTTGAGATTGGTCCTGCTGACAAGGAATTTATTGAGCTTGGCAAACCTGGTCTTCAGTTCGAGAATGAGATTTCAGGCGGAGCTATTCCCCGTGAATTTATTCCTGCTATTTCGAAAGGCTTTGAAGCCGCTATGAGCAATGGTGTGCTGGCCGGTTACCAGATTGACATGATGAAGGTAAGACTGTTCGACGGTTCTTTTCACAGTGTTGACTCGGATGCCTTAGCGTTCGAAATCTGCGCCAAGATCGCTTTCCGCGAATCTGCACCAAAGGCGAAGCCTGTGCTGATGGAGCCGATTATGAAGCTGGAGGTTCTTACTCCTGATATATATATGGGTGACGTCATGGGCGACTTGAATAAACGCCGCGGCCACCTCGAAGGTATGGATACCCGTGCAGGTGCACAGGTGATCAAGGCAAAAGTGCCGCTGAGCCAGATGTTTGGTTACGTAACAACCTTACGTACCATCACTTCAGGCCGTGCATCTTCAACCATGGAGTTCTCACATTACAATGAAGTGCCGAGAGCAATGGCTGATGAAGTAATTGCTAAGGTGAAGGGAAAAGCGAAGGCGGAGAAAGTGAGTTGATCCGCCTGAGGTGGATGAAATTTGAGATAAAAGGAATCCCGCGTATGCGGGATTTTTTGTAGCTTTGAATTAAAATATTGTGGACGTTGCAATTTCTAAAAATGGTGTTCCCATCCGCCTGACATCTGAAAGATGGCAGCACATTACAACTGGTCATCCTGAAATTTCGGATTATTACTACGAAATACTCGAAACCATTGAAAGCCCTGAAATCATATACGAAGGAAACAATGATGCCAGGATTGCCGTTAAGAAGATGAAGGAAAGAAATGATAAATTTGTAGTGGTCATATACAAGGAGCTAAATAATGAAGGGTTTGTTATCACGGCTTACTTTTCATCAAAGAAACAAGAGTTTAAAAAGAAATCAATACTATGGGAACAGCAGAATTAAAAGAGATAAAAGAAGCGCTTCCTTATTTTTTAAAACATAAAACCGTTTGGTCATCGTATGACAGCGAGGCAGATGTGCTTTATCTGCATTTTAAGAAGCCCAGTCATGCAGATGATTCTGAAATGACGGATGATGAAATTATTGTTCGTTACGAGAAAGATGAAGTTATCGGGCTGACTATATTAAACGCAAGCAAGAGAGCCGGTTTATCTGCGGCTTAATTGCTAAAGTGAAGGGCAAAGCAAAAGAGAGTTTTTCTGTCTTTGCAAACGCAGTGAAGCAATCCCTTGACAAGAAGATTCAAATAATATATCTTTGCAACGTTTTGTGTTCATGTTTTTCTGTTGGGAAGGGGAGGTGGGAACCTCCCCTTTCATTTTTCAGGTGTGTTTGCTCTCAACTTTGCCCCGTTGGGTGTGTTATTGCGATGAATGGAAACAATAGAGAGGGGGGTGAGGCTTCTGATACCTTAATGTTATCGTATGATGACAAAAATAGTATTTTTTTTTTATTAATGCCTGCCCTACTTTTGTCATGTAATGAATTGTTTTACTTTTTTGCAAAAGAACCAGCACCTTAACCCAAGGGCAGGGCTATATAAGGTACATTACCCCCCCCCCCC
>PLYJ01000049.1 GCA_003151745.1 Bacteroidota bacterium | reverse complement strand
TTTATTGATTTGATTAAAAAATGTCATGTCTATTTTACGTTGGGATACTGCCAAATCGGAAAAATTCATTTGTAGGTCCGGTTGAATTATCATTCAACAATAATACAAATAGAAACCTCGGAAAGTATTGATTCTATTGCTTTTTATCAACATTTTACCTTGCAAAACTCTCTTAAGGGTCGTCTATCAATTTAATTTTGCTGCGCTTTCCAAAGAAAGTAAACTGGATTGAGTGATGCCTTATTTTTTTCGGTACTTAGATCGTTCAAAGTTGTCAATCCTTTAACAACCCCAGAAGCTAACAAAGCCGGAAGCCAATCTGAAACATTGGCAATTTCTGAAACATTTCTGAAACAATTTGACTTCCAATGAAGCCGAATGACTGCGAATGAATCGCGTTTTTATATTAAAAAACGAAAAAAGCGCAAATAAGAATTAGATTTGCGCTTTGAGTGTAGTCCCGGGCAGAATCGAACTGCCATCAAAAGTTTAGGAAACTTCTATTCTATCCGTTGAACTACGGGACCAATTTAGGAGCGCAAAAGTAGACTAATAAGGAACATTATTAAATTTACCCCCTGATATCTGATATTTATGAGTCATTTTCAAGGCACCATTAAGTCAAAGCTGCCTACAACAGGAACGAGCATCTTCACTGTCATGTCGGCATTGGCGCGTGAGCATAATGCCATCAACCTCTCGCAAGGATTTCCTGATTTTGAATGTTCTGCTGAGTTGGTTTCACTCGTAAATCAATACATGAAAAAAGGCCTGAATCAATATGCACCCATGCAAGGAATATTGCCGTTGCGGGAAACGATTGCGCAAAAGATGGAAGAGTTGTACTCTGCAAAATATGATCCTGAAACAGAAGTAAACATCACAGCCGGCGGTACACAAGCCATCTATGCCGCCATTGCCGCCACGGTACAGGAAGGAGACGAAGTGATAGTGTTTGAACCCGCTTATGACTGCTACGTTCCCGCCATTGAGCTCAACGGAGGTATACCCGTTTTCGTGCAACTGAAAGCGCCTGATTATAGCATTGACTGGAATGAAGTGAAGAAAGTCGTGAATCAGCACACACGCATGATCATGATTAATACACCTCACAATCCAACAGGCGCCGTCATGACTGCAAAGGACATGCAGCAACTGGAGAAAATTACACGAGGCATTGATATTGTCGTTGTAAGCGATGAAGTATATGAGCATATTATATTTGATGGCAGCGAGCATCAAAGTGTGGCGCGTTTTCCAAAACTTGCCGAAAGAACTTTTATCATTTTTTCTTTTGGCAAAAGTTATCACACTACCGGGTGGAAGATGGGCTATGTATTAGCTCCCGCGAACCTGATGGCAGAGTTCAGAAAAGTGCATCAGTTCATGGTGTTCTGTGCCAATTCGCCCATTCAATATGCACTTGCCGATTACATGAAAAATAAAGACGCCTATCTTTCATTGAATTCGTTTTATCAAAAGAAACGCGATTATTTTAACAATCTTGTGAAAGATTCAAAATTCAAATTGCGTCCATCTTCGGGTTCCTATTTTCAATCCCTTGATTATAGCGCTATCAGCAATGAGAAAGATACGGACTTTGCCGTGCGGCTCACGAAAGAGTACGGAGTGGCATCCGTTCCCATATCTGTATTTTATCACAAACCCATTGATAATAAGCTGCTCCGGTTTTGCTTTGCGAAAAAAGAGGACACACTGGAGCAAGCAGCAGAAAGGCTTATGAAAATAAATTAGTTATGAGCGACACTTTAAAAATTACGCTTATTCAAACTTCACTTCATTGGGAAGATATCAGCGCTAACCTGCAAATGTTTTCGCAGAAAATATTCTCTATCAAAGTGGAGACTGATTTAATTCTTCTTCCTGAAATGTTCAGCACAGGGTTTTCAATGAATGCAGCAGCACTTGCTGAGGACATGACCGGAAGCGCCATGCAATGGATGAAAAAAACTACCGCTGAAAAAAACTGCGTCATCACCGGAAGCATTATTGCCAAAGAAGGAACTAAGTTTTATAACCGTCTCATCTGGATGCGGGCTGATGGCAGCTATGAACAGTATGACAAACGGCATTTATTCCGCCTTGCCGATGAAGGCCATACATATACTCCCGGAAACAAGAAAATATATACTGAAATAAAAGGCTGGAAAATACTTCCGTTAGTGTGCTACGATCTTCGTTTCCCCGTGTGGAGCAGAAGAACGAAACAAGACGATTACGATCTGCTGCTCTACGTTGCAAACTGGCCCGAACGAAGAAATCATGCGTGGAAACAATTGCTTGTTGCGCGGGCTATCGAAAATCAAAGTTACGTGGCAGGATTAAACCGCATTCGCAACGACGGAAATGACTTCTATCATGCCGGAGATTCTACCGTAATTGATTTTAAGGGAGAGCACATCAGCAAGATAAAACCAAATGAAGAAGGTACAGAAACCATTACGCTCCATAAACCACCGCTCAATGATTTTCGCAAAACGTTTGCTTTTATTGAAGATGCCGATGAGTTTAAAATAAGCTAAAATCAACCGACGTCTTTTGAAGGCCTATTTTCTTCAATAGATTTCTTTCCTAATTCAAACTATTTCATAGCTTAATAAAAAGAGGAATAAGGAAATAAGGTTTGAGAGTGCGGCGTGCATGTTTTTACTAAGGTAAAAGGAAAAATGCACATGAATAAAAACCTTAGTAAAAGATAGAAACGCGAAAATGCCAACCTTATTATTATCAATCATATTCCTGTGCTGGTTTCACCACCTGATAGTATTAATATATAAGGCGGCAGGTAGGGAGACGCCACAATAAAATCTCATTGAAAGATTATAATACCGCTTACAGAAACCGGAAAAGCACTTTAAAAAAAATTCCGGATGAAGATGAAATCGTGGCAAAGTATCCGCGCAACATTAAATCGGTGACGGTAGTGTAGTCGGCGAATATGTTCAAATAATCGTTGGCTCACACTCATATTGAAAAGCAGGTTTGTTAAACAAATCTGCTTTTTCTTTTTATAAATTACTCCTGACTTTGCAACCCGTTTGCCCGTAATCATCCAAAAATGATCTGTAATCACATCGTGTTTACCAACCATTACAACATGATTACCTGTAACTACATCGTATTACCTGTAATCATAACCCTGGTTACTTGTCACTAAGACGAGTTTACCTGTAATCACATTGTGGTTACTAACCAAATTTACGTGATTACCCACCAACACAATAAAATGATTAGTAACCACGGATTGGTTACCTATCCCTAATATGTGGTTATCTGTAATCACGTTGTAGTTACCTATCACCACGATGTGGTTACACATCATTTTTGAATGCTTTCAGGCAATTTACATGTAAAAAGCGGTATTCCGGTTTCAAATGCGGGCAATAAGCTGTTGTTTTGAGGGGGTTTTGAAAGGGATACGGTGATTTGCTTTTGTTTAGCTAACTGAAAAAATGTTTTGATTATTTGGAAATCAAATTTGAATGATAATGCTGATTGAATTAAGACTTTTGGCTTTTGTTTAGAGCAAGTGAAAATTTATTTATACTTAGAAACTGTTTAAATTTTATT
>PLYJ01000092.1 GCA_003151745.1 Bacteroidota bacterium | reverse complement strand
GTAATTTTAACAAGACATTATTGAAAAAGGATTATTATTTATTCTCTAAGACAAAGACTTTTAACTTGAAAAATATAAAAAAATTAACATTAATATTTCCTATAAGAGTCAGAGGAATACGAATTGATTTTGCAGACAAGAGTTTCAAAAGTTTTTTAAGTGATTTGCGGAAAGATGATTTGATTAGATTTGGGAATGATTTCAAAAACCTAACTTCAATAGATGTATTTGTAGAAAGATATTTTAAAACAGAAAAGCTATGAGTGTTCCTATGCCGTTAGGAATCCCTTCCAGACGATGCACGGGAGCACAAAGGAAATTATCTTTAAATTTGTAAGCCGATAAAATCATTTCTATGAATTCAATCATTATCACGCCGCGCAATAAATCAGAGGAAAAACTACTGGCAGACCTTTTCAGAAAGATGGGCATAGGAACCAAAGTGCTTTCTGCCGAAGAAAAAGAAGACATGGGGTTAGCCCGCCTGATGGCTCAGGCTGACAGGAAACAAAAAGTTTCCCGTGACACAATTGTAAAAAAGCTTTCCGGTAAATGAAAGTTGAATTCCTGTCAAAGTTTAATAAAGACCTTGACGACATTCACATCCCCTTTGTGCGCAAAGCCATTCTTGAAGCTATACTTGACGTGGAAAATGCAAAATCCATATATACTGTCAGGGGCATAAAAAAGATGTCCGGTTTTAAGAACTGCTATAGAATAAGAACAGGCGATTACCGCATCGGGTTGTTTTATGAGAAAGGGATTGTACAATTTGCCCGTGTAGTTCATCGGAAGGATATTTATAAGGTTTTTCCTTAATCCTCTTTAAACCCCAAAAACAACTCAAAACGTTACCCAAGGCACAATTCGCATTCAATCCTCCGTTAGTTGTAGATTCGTGAGCGGGTAAGTGTGATGATAAACTACGACCGTTCGAGTATTGTTATCGTATCACAATAAACTTTTTAGTATCTACCATTCATCCTGAAAGAAACCGGAGAAAGTAAGTGCCTTCACTTAATCCATCGGCTAAATAATTAAGCTGGTGGCTTCCTTCGGTATCATTTATTTTTTGCTCAGACACCTGCTTTCCGAAAACATCAAATACTGATATATACGTTGTTTCGCTTTTTGGTAAGGTGTAGCTTACGGTGTAATTGTGAGATACGATGGTTGGATGTAAGGCAATGTAGCCGGTTGCGTTTTTAGAAGAAAGCTGCTCTATGCCTGTTGTGATTGAAGCCCTGTTAAAATGTGCTGCAATATGCCCTTGTGTACCCCATGCGGCAACTCTGAATATTTTAACATCGGTAACACCTGCTGCGCGATCAGTAGGAGGTTCGGTGCGCACAGCCCGTAACTGGGCAAGATCATTGAGGATGGAAGTGCTGTCGGCTCTAACGTTGTGCACTTTGCTGACTACATCATCAAGAATATACCCGGATAGAGCCACGTTGCTTATAAAATCTGAATTAGCATCAGGCGAAGTTATGTCCTGCCAGGTAGAATTGGTGGTGCCTCCAATGGTGGCGCTTTGACCAAAATCATTGTATGCGCTTAAAACATTTAAACCGGATCCGTTACCCGCTAACGGAACATACGTTTGAGGTGAATTATTTAAATGGTTCAGCAATAAAGTCAATGTTCCGCTAAAATTATCTGTGTTTATCATGGGATGAGCGGCATTCGTAAGCAGATTCCAAGACATGCAGGCAATGGATACTTTGCCAGTGTCATTACTTAAGTTAAGAAGACCGCTTGTGCGCGCCCAATCACCTTCATTCCACATTCCTTCCGCATCTATTCTTCCGCCATTTGAAACATTGAATAAATTTTGACAATCACCCGTTGCTCCCGCCAGCAACGATATTTGCCCGTTGGTGTTTCCTCCCGCTGACAGCACGGGGCCTCCGTTTGCTTTTACCATTCCGTTGTTGCCATAGCCGGGATAGAAGCAAGCCATGGTAACATCACTGTTTTCAATTCCATCAAGATAAAGCCCCACATCGCAGGGCTGTGTCCATTGCGGACCGCCTGCATCAAATTGGTTTCCGTAAATCCGTCCTCCCACCTGGTCGGCATCTTCAATAACGAGAGCTTCAGGGCCTACATAAGAAGCGTAAGGAACATTCAATAATAAATCTTTTATCGTTGCCCTGCTTGGACCCAACAGGTGCATCAACGGACCTATTTCATTGCCGCTCCAGTTAAGGCGGGTGGTTACACCTGTGCCCAAACCATCTCCGACTATTTGCATATTGCTTCCGGCAGGAATAGTAAGCGTAGTGTTGATATTATATGTGCCAATAGGTATGTGTACGACAGGTTTGCTTCCTAATGGCTGAAGAGCAGCTGAATCTATTTTAGTTTGAATGGCGAGGGCATCATTGCCTGTTCCTTTTACAACATTATATATTGTACGGTTCAAATTCTGCGGTGTTCCCGGTAAAGAAACTGTGGCAGGGAAAGGAATTGCAGAAGTATCTGCTACCATATTATCGAAAGCGTAAAAGTCACCCCAAGGCTCATTCGCACCGGAAACAAAACCAAGGCTATCCTTTATTAAATCATTTCCTGCGCTGTTAAGCAAGGTAAATTCGTTTACTTCAAATTGCGATTGATTTAGTCCGTTTTCAAAACCCGGGTCAAGCAAAATATTATTAGACAAGTTTGCTGAATTAGCGAAAGAAAAACTATCAAACCAAATGGTGCCTGTGCTGGTGGAAGTGGTAGTACCTCCCAAATAAAGCATAGCACTTAAAGCGGTAGCGGGTGCAGTAATTGTTTTAGAATAAGCAGTCCATCCGGTAGTTCCGGTAATAATACCTATGGTATCCCCCTGGATGTATCCTGCCGGCGCAAATGCAATGCCAGCGGGGGGATTAGGCGTGTTGTACCAAAAAACCAATATGGAGCCATTGGTGTTTACCGCATTACTACTCATCCAACCCGAAACTGTATAGGAAGTATCGTGTTTTACGGCTATATTCTGAAATACATTTCTTGGAACTACTGCTGCCGGCAGCACCATTTGTTCACACCAGGTGCCCGCCTGCGCACCCGTATTAATAATTGAACGTCCGCCAAATGTAGCCTGTTGCCATGGGTTCATTGATAAAAGCTCATACATACTGTAAGCGGTAGTGTTTGAGATGGTATAGGTAACAGGATTTCCTCCTCCGGTAAAAGTTTGATTGCTTCGAAAATCTAAAACATCCCAGCTATATCCCCAATTGTTTGAACCAAGTAACTGAAAAATTTTGGGTGATGTTGCTCCAGCCGGTGCAGAGATGGTATATTTAACCGCTGTTCTTTACGTTCCAAGCGGACAATTCCACTTAATGCCAAAGGGCGCAACATCAATAGCATAGCTTGTTGCAGCATTGCCATCAATCCCTTTTTCAATTTGTTTATTTGTAACAAAACCTGAACCCAAGCCATGGCTGCGAGGATTGAAGGGAGGCTGAAAAGGCCATTTTTTCCAGGCAGAGTTAACGTTGGAAAAAGTATTGCCTATGAACATATTGGCGCTTCCGACACTTGTTGTTGCGTAAGCATTATTCGTGGTGCGGATAAGATTGTCAAGCATCACGGTGTTGCTGCCTGCGGCTGTGTAAAAGGAATCTACATTGCTATATATTTTATTTCCGCGCAGAAAGGATTCATATCCTGCATAAAAGCATTTAGAATTAATAGAAATATTGTTTGTAATAACATTCTTATATGGAGAAGAACTAATGTCATACGTTTTTGACCGGAGAAAAACATTATTATATATTTGAAAATACCCGATGCACTGATTAATGGCAAGGTTACAATCTTCAAACAGGCAATACCATACCCACTGATCCAAGCTGTTCCAATTGCAGCTTGCTATGCCGGAGGCGCAATTTGAAAATGTACAACGCAGGATTGCATTTTCTGCGTGGCCTTGATTTGTGCCGCTTAAATTTAACCCTATGCCTGTATTAAAATCTTTAAACACAATATCGCTGAACTCATTGTGTGTAGAAAAACCGCCTGCCTTAAATATTCCATTTAATGCATTATTATTTCCTTCAAAAGTTAAGCGGCTAACTCTGAGATACCAACCCGTAAGATAAAACATGGTGCTACCGGCAGCTCCACCCCATGAAATGGTTGTAGTTGCCGGATCTTCGCCCATAATGATCATCCCATCATATCCGTTTCCGGGATTATATAAAGAGTCTGTTATTAAATAAGTTCCTGCAGGAAAATAAAGAACGCTAAAGCTGTCTGCTGCCGAAACCTTCATCGCCAACATAGCTGCGTTAATGGCAGGTGCGTCATTCGTTATGCCATCGCCTTTTGCACCGAAATCGGTTTTAACGTTCTTCCAGCTGCTGAAAGGGCCTGAGAATTCTTCCCCCGTCTAAACATACTGAACGGTTTGCGCATTAACTGACAGGGTAAAAATTAATGCTAAAAGTGTAATTACTTTTTTCATTTGCTTACTTTTTTAGATTGTTTTCAAATTTGCTTGTTTGAATCTTCTTTTCCTGCATTCCATTTTTTGAACAACAGAAGATGGCCAGGTGGACTTATCCTCTGCATCGTAAATTTTTAATTGTTGATTTTCGGTGTCCTTCAAAAGTTCCTCGGAAGTAGTGTTCAAAATAATTGCTGCTGCTTCCACCCCCGAATAGGTTGAACCGCTTACCCCATGGGATAACGTGCTCGCGCCACAGAGATAAAGATTTTTTATTTCCGATTTGCTTTTAAATGCAAACGGACCAATTTGATTCAATGTTTTTTCTGTTCCGTAAACACTACCCTCCGTAGCATTTATATAATATTGATTGGTTTTGGGTGTTCCCAATTCAGCCTGAACGACATGTTGCTTTGCGCCCGGAATTACTTTCTCTAAATTATTCAAAAATTTATTGATGATCTTTTTCTTCTGATCATCATACGCTGCCGAATGATAATCTCCTCCGGAGTCAAACTCTTTAAAGCTGTCATACTCAATAAATGTTATCAGTTCCAGATTATGATACCTGCCATTGAAAGAAGCAGGGTCTTTGATCGTGGTGCAGCTAATAAATACGGCAGGGAATTCATCTCCTGCAAAAGGAGCATTTTCTTTTAACTCATTATACAGGCCATCTAAATCATCGTTTTTCACTGACCATATATTTCCAGAATCGATACCTGCTTCTTTCACATCCATATCGAGGGTTAAGAATAGAATTAAAGATGTAACAGAGTACTTTGTTTTAGCAAGCTTCTTTAATAATTTAGCACTTAAATTTTCTTTTCCAACCAAATCGAAATAGGTAATGGAAGGGTCGGCATTAGAGATAACTTTTTTTGAAAAAATTTGTTTCCCGTCTGCAAGCTCAACACCGAATGCCTGTTTGTTTTCAATTAAAATCTTTTTCACATTTTGTTTTACTCTTAATTCCCCTCCGTGTTTTTTCAAAGCATTGGTCATAGCCTTGACAATACCTGCTCCGCCACCCATCGGATAAAATCCGCCATGAAAATAATGATTCATCAATACACATTGCACCGGGAAACTTGCTTTGTAGGGTGGCAGTCCGTGATCACCGCATTGAATATTTAACACTGCTTTTAATAAAGGATCTTTTAAATGCCAGTCAATGACTCTTTTCAGGCTGAACAAACCATACTTGCCAATGTGACGCGTGCGGAATGGAATCGTGACATGATGCCAAAATGTTTTCATCTTGGGAATTAATAAAACCTGGTTGGTTACGTTCTCTATAAGAGTAAGATATTTTTTTATATTCTTTCGTTCTTTCGGAAATTGTTTTGACAGGCCTTCATACATATTATCTAATCCTGCTGGTATATCAATCTTTTTATCACCAATCAGGCAATGTTCATATCCGTTTTTATTCATTCGGAAAAAGACAAGGTCATTAGCAATTCCAAGGCCTTTATAAAGATTGTTTGTTGAATCTCCTTCTTCCATAAGACCTATGTAATGCACGCCGGGACTGAAACGCTGGCCGTTTAAATGAAAGCTATGACACCAACCACCAGGAACATAATGTTGCTCCAGCACCAACACCTTCTGCCCGGCTCTTGCCAGGCAAATGGCTGATGCCAGGCCTCCTGCTCCCGACCCTATTATTATTGTATCAAATTCTTCCAAGTGTTTTACTTCTCTAAAATAGTTAATTTAAATTCGAAAAAGGCGTCCTGTTTTTGCACCACATAAAGATAGAGGTATTTTAACATTTAAACGGGATGTAAATTTTGAAGTTGGTTATTTAATTCACAAATTTGCTGGTGAGGCCATTCAATCTCTTTAGCATAGACATTGCACTGAGAAAAAACTCCTTTATGAAACCCGATTCACCTGTCAAAATAAATTCTCTCGTTCATTTATTTGAAGTGCTTCCTGAAGAAGAACGCACCATCGTAGATGTATTAAGACAAATAATACTTGAAAATTTACCAAGCGGCTTTAAGGAAAAAATATCTTACAATGTTCCGTTTTTTCATGGCAGGAAGGGAATTTGCATCATTTGGCCTGCAACTATTCCAAGAGGTGGCATAAAAAAAGGTGTGCTACTGGGGTTTTGGTACGGCAATAAGCTTAGAGATAAAAACAATTACCTTACTCATGGCACCAACAAGCAAATATTTTATAAAATATTCAAAAATGTTGATGATATTGATGAGGGTGCCATTGTGAGTTTATTGAAAGAAGCTATAAAAGTTGACGCATCAGGTTAATATTATACTTGACTTCCATCCAATAGTTTGTATCTTTGCATCAGTTCTTTAAAAATCCTGCTCAGGCAGGACTTACTTATCAAGAAAGGTGGAGGGACAGGCCCGATGAAACCTTAGCAACCAATCCCGTGTTATAGCGGGAAGAAGGTGCCAATTCCTATCTCATTTTCAATACGTGAGAGAAGATAAGTCAGAGTGATATTCGAATATTCTAACTCAATATATGAAATCTCTTCTGACCGAAGAGATTTTTTTTTGTGGTTATCAGAAGCATAAGGTATGACAGATATAAGACAAGAATTAGGAAAAAGGATTTTAATCATTGATGGGGCAATGGGCACCATGATTCAGCAACATAAGTTGTCTGAATCCGATTATCGCGGGGAACGCTTCAAAGACTGGAAGCATGATGTGAAGGGAAACAATGATTTATTGTCTCTCACCCAACCGCATATCATTAAAGATATTCATAAGGAATATCTTGCCGCAGGCGCTGATATCATAGAGACCAATACATTCAACGCACAAAAAATTTCTCTTGCTGATTATCACATGCAGGAGTTTGACTATGAGTTAAACTTTGAGTCGGCGAAAATTGCAAGGCAGGTGGTAGAAGAGTTCACTGTTCAAAGTTCAAAGTCTAAAGTCGGGCAACATGAAAACAAATATGTAGCCGGTGCATTAGGTCCGACAAACAGAACGCTTTCACTTTCTCCTGATGTGAATGATCCCGGTTATCGTGCTGTTACTTGGGATGAAGTGGTGGATGCTTATGCTGAACAGACAAGAGGATTGATTGATGGCGGCGTTGATCTGTTATTGATTGAAACGATCTTTGACACGCTTAATGCAAAGGCTGCATTATTTGCCGTTCAAACGGTGATGGAAGAAAAAGGCGTTAAGCTTCCTGTCATGATCTCAGGAACGATTACTGATGCAAGTGGAAGAACGTTGAGCGGACAAACGGTGGAAGCATTTTTAAATTCTGTTTCACATGTTGACTTGTTGAGTGTTGGTTTAAACTGCGCCCTGGGCGCAAAAGAGATGCGCCCTTACCTGGAAGAGCTTTCTCAGAAAGCGCCCTTCTATATAAGCTGTTATCCGAATGCCGGCTTGCCCAACCAGTTTGGCGAGTATGATGAAACGCCTGAACACATGGGCAACGATATTCATGATTTTCTTGAAAGTGGCTTTGTAAACATTGTAGGAGGATGCTGTGGCACCACACCGGATCACATTCGTCACATGGCAGAACATGCCCACAAAACAAAGCCGAGAGAGATTCCACATATAGAACCATACCTACGCTTGAGTGGATTAGAGCCTGTCACGCTTCGTCCGGAATCTAATTTCATGAACGTTGGCGAACGTACCAACGTGACTGGTTCGCGCAAGTTTGCAAAGCTAATTATAGATAACAAGTATGATGATGCTCTTACCGTTGCCCAAGATCAGGTGGAAGGAGGCGCGCAGGCCATTGACATTAACATGGATGAAGGAATGTTGGATTCAGAGAAAGCGATGGTAACGTATCTTAATCTCATCGGATCTGAACCTGATATTTCCAAGCTGCCAATTATGATTGATTCTTCGAAATGGCATGTGATAGAAGCGGGATTGAAGTGTACACAGGGGAAATCTATTGTCAATTCAATCTCGTTGAAAGAAGGAGAAGAAAAGTTTAAAGAGCAGGCGCGTCTTGTAAAAAAATACGGAGCTGCTGTTATCGTGATGGCTTTCGATGAGCAGGGGCAGGCCGATTCACTAACACGGAGAATTGAAATTTGTAAACGTGCTTATGATATTCTTGTTAACGAAGTTAAGTTTCCGCCGCAGGACATCATCTTCGACCCGAATATTTTTCCTGTTGCAACAGGAATGGAAGAGCACAGAAAGAATGCGCTTGATTATTTCGAAGCAACAAGATGGATCAAACAAAATCTTCCTTTAGCGAAAATAAGCGGCGGAGTTAGCAATGTGTCTTTCTCATTTCGCGGAAATGATTTAGTGCGTGAAGCCATTCATGCTGCATTCCTTTATCACGGCATCAAAGCAGGCATGGATATGGGCATTGTAAATCCTGCGCAGTTGCAGGTGTATGATGAGGTTCCAAAAGATTTGCTTGAGCTTGTTGAAGATGTTTTGCTTGACAGAAAGGATGATGCAACGGAAAAACTAATCAATTATGCTGAAACGATAAAGGGAAAAGGAAAGAAGCAGGAGAAGGATGAAGAATGGCGGAAAGGCAGTGTGGAAGAGCGCTTAACACATTCTCTTGTAAGAGGAGTGGTTGAATATATAGAAACGGATGTAGAAGAGGCGCGGCAAAGCTTTTCAAGATCATTGGAAGTGATAGAAGGGCCATTGATGAAAGGAATGAATGTAGTGGGAGATTTATTCGCCAGCGGAAAAATGTTCTTGCCTCAGGTAGTGAAGAGCGCCCGCGTGATGAAGAAAGCGGTCGCTTACCTCGAACCTTATTTGCAGGCAGAGAAGAAAGCAGGTGACGAAGGAAAATCAGCAGGCAAAGTTTTGCTTGCAACGGTAAAAGGTGATGTGCATGACATCGGTAAAAACATCGTTGGTGTTGTGCTTGCCTGCAATAATTATGAAATCATTGACCTGGGTGTGATGGTGGCATGTGATAAAATTCTTGCACGAGCCAAGGAAGAAAAGGTTGACATCATCGGGCTGAGCGGACTTATCACTCCTTCGCTTGATGAAATGGTACACGTAGCAAAAGAAATGGAGCGCGAAGGATTCAGCATTCCACTGTTGATTGGTGGCGCAACGACTTCTAAAGTACACACGGCTGTGAAGATCGCACCTCATTATAAACATGCTGTAGTGCATGTGAATGATGCCTCACGCTCAGTGCCTGTAGTGGGCAGCTTAATTTCCGAAGAGCTAAGAATTGATTTAATTAAAAACGTAAACATTGAATATGAACGTTTGCGCGAGCTGAATAAAAACGCGCAGTCGCAAAACAAATTTATTTCACTCAAAGAAGCCCGTGAAAATAAATTCAAGATTGACTTTAGTGGAAATGGTATTCCAAAGCCCGCGTTCTTTGGTAACAAAGTATTTAATGATTATCCGTTAGCTGAAATAGCAACATATATAGACTGGACACCCTTCTTCCATAGTTGGGAGATGAAAGGAAGCTATCCGAAAATATTCAACGATCCTGGACGCGGAGTTGAAGCGAAGAAGCTTTTTGATGAGGGGCAGACGATGCTGAAGAAAGTAATTGCAGAAAAATGGCTTACAGCGAAAGCGGTTATTGGCTTGTATCCTGCCAATGCAGTTAACGACGATGATATTGAAGTCTATGCAGATGAAAAGCATTCAAATGCAATCACAACTTTTCACACCATCAGGCAGCAGACAAAGAAGCCAGCAGGTCAAGCGAATGTGGCTTTATCGGATTTTGTAAAGCCTCGCCCCCAACCCCTCTCCAAAGGAGAGGGGCGCGACTACATCGGCGCATTCGCAGTATCAACAGGATTCGGAATTGAGAAAAAGATTTCAGATTTTGAAAAAGATCATGATGACTATTCCTCTATCATGTTGAAAGCATTGGCAGATCGTCTTGCTGAGGCTTTTGCAGAACTTTTACATAAACGTGTACGTACTGAGTTTTGGCCTTATGCTATAGATGAAAAACTTTCCACCGAAGATTTGATAAAGGAAACGTATCAAGGAATTCGCCCTGCACCGGGTTATCCCGCACAGCCTGATCACACTGAAAAAATTGATCTTTGGAAATTGCTTGATGTTGAAAAGAGCATTGGCATCGTTCTTACAGAAAGCTTAGCCATGTATCCCACTGCTGCAGTAAGCGGCTTGTATTTCGCTCATCCTCAATCACACTATTTTGGGATTGGCAAAATAACAAAGGAGCAGGCTGTAGATTATGCGCAAAGAAAGAAAATGAAGATAGAGGAGATAGAAAAGTGGTTAGGTCCCAATCTTGCTTATTAAAAAGCAATGTTGTTTTTGAGTAACTGACGGTTATTCCACAGTCACACTCTTCGCCAAATTCCTCGGTTGATCTACGTTGCAGCCTCTCATAACCGCTATATGATAAGCGAGTAATTGAAGCGGAACTACAGAAACAATAGGCACGAGGATGTCTTCCGTTTCGGGAATTTCAATAACGTAATCTGCAAGATATTTCACCACATCATCTCCTTCGGTAACGATGGCAATAATAATTCCCTTCCTGGCTTTTACCTCTTGTATATTGCTCACTACTTTCTCATAAGAAGAATTTTTTGTGGCAATGACCACTACCGGCATATTCTCATCAATCAAAGCGATGGGGCCGTGTTTCATTTCAGCAGCAGGATATCCTTCTGCATGTATATAGGATATTTCTTTAAGCTTTAACGCACCTTCCAATGCAACAGGGAAACCATAGCCACGACCAAGGTAAAGGAAGTTTCTGGTGTTCTTAAATTTCTTTGCTATTGATTTTACTTTGTCATTCGTTTTCAATGCCCGTTCCACTTTGGAAGGAATTTGTTCCAGTTCAAGAAGAAGGGAATGAAAACGCGACTCGGTAATGGTTCCTTTTTTATATGCAAGCTGAAGAGCCATCAGGGTAAGCACTGCAACCTGTGCCGTAAATGCTTTCGTTGAAGCTACACCGATTTCAGGGCCGGCATGCGTGTATGAACCTGCATGCGTGGCTCGGGGAATAGAAGAGCCAACAACATTGCACACTCCGAAAATAGTTGCCCCCTTAGATTTCGCCAGTTCGATGGCGGCAAGTGTATCAGCTGTTTCACCTGATTGCGAGATGGCAATGATAATATCGTCTTCGTTTACAATCGGGTTGCGATAACGAAACTCTGATGCATATTCCACTTCAACAGGAATGCGTGCCAAATCTTCAAACAGGTATTCAGCAACCAAGCCGGCATGCCACGATGTGCCGCATGCTACAATGATGATGCGATTTGCATTATAAAATCTATTTTCAAATTCGCCGATTCCACCAAGCTTAAGAGATCCTTTTGAAGCATCAATCCTGCCCCGCATACTGTTCCAAATAGAAACAGGTTGCTCATAAATTTCTTTGAGCATGAAATGCTCATAGCCGCCTTTTTCCAGTTGTTCCAGTTTCATCTCCAACTCCGTGATGTAAGGAATTTTTACCTGGTTCTCAATGGTCTTTATCGTGAGCTTTCCGTCGCGGATGAAAACCACTTCTCCGTCATTGAGGTAAACAACATTGTTGGTATATTCAATAATAGGCGTCGCGTCTGATGCAACAAAAAATTCTCCTTCTTCCTTTCCAATGCCGATTATGATAGGGCTACCCTTACGCGCTGCAATTAATTCCGAAGGATGCTCTTTTGCAAGCACAACAATGGCATACGCTCCTATTACTTCACCAAGTGCAAGGCGGACAACTTCTTCAAGCGAAACATTGCCGTGCTCATATATATCTTCAATCAGGTGGATCAGCACTTCCGTATCGGTGTCGCTTTCAAACACATGGCCGCGTTTCTTCAGCTCCTGCTTAATGCTGGCGTAATTCTCAATAATTCCATTGTGAATGATGGCGAAATTCTTTGACTGTGAAAATTGCGGATGCGCATTGCGGTCATTGGGCTCGCCGTGTGTAGCCCACCGTGTATGACCCATGCCTAGATGGCCTTTCACATCCTTGCCTTTTGCAAAAGACACTAATTCACTTACTTTTCCGGCTTTCTTAAATACTTTTAACTCACCATTCAGAATGGCAACACCTGCACTGTCATAACCTCTGTATTCCAGGCGCTGCAATCCTTTGATAAGAATGGGGTAAACTTCTCTTTTACCAATATAAGCTACAATTCCACACATGGCATCTTTAATCTCATTTAGGTTTAATTCCTCGAAGCTCTGCTTCGCATAAAACAAGAATTCACATCAATACCTCGTCAGCTATGCTGCGAGGTAGTTTATTTTGAAAATTTGAAGATGTGCAAATTTGAAGATGAAATCAGTCGATTGGCTTTAAATATTTTCAAATCTTCAAATTATCAAATCAACAAATTGCTTTTTAATTGAGCTTGGTATAATATAATTTTAATTGCATTTTCTGCGGCAGATCGGTGTTTTGACCGCTTCCGATCACAACTCCGTTAGCTTGTATCACTCCATAGTATTCAAGCACTGAAGCGCCGGAAACGCCTAAAAACAATCCATGATCAATCACCGTACCTTTGTATATATCCTGTATATAATGAGTCAGGTTAAATACATATTGGGTATTGGTAGAGTCATAGATGCCACCGTAAAAGGGACTGTTTTCGAATTGATCAGGAATATAAGCTTCTGCGCCGGTCGAATCCATTTCCTGAAGCCATAGTTGTGAAGGCGGAGGCAGCGGATCAAGCAACGTTTTCTGACACTTGATAATCAGCTCAGCCCGATTCACAGCAATATTTCCTTTCTGAATAAATTTTTTGAGATAAGGTATTTTTATTTTCACTTTCACACCTGCCGCACCCTGAATATAATTTAAGCTATTTCCGAACGTTGAGTCGAGAAGCTGGCTGGCAACAACTGTTCCCGTATAATCATGCTCCTGGTGATTAAGGCGTGCTCCTGTCATTTGAAAATCGTAAAACAGAGTATCATCGCCAATTGTACCCTTGTGGAAATATAAGGTCATCTTGGAATCAAGGCTTCCCATATTGAAATAAGGAATGCAACCGCGACCGGGAGTGTTTATAGGGTCAACAGTAACATAAATACCTTTAAAATATTCAATCCAGTTAGCATTGCTTGCAAGCGTCGGTTGTCCGTTTAAAGAAAGGATATTGTCTGCAAACGATTTGCTGAGCGGTATTCTCAATTGAGGCGGAATTGCAAATCCATATTCTGTGAGATATGTATTGGGATGCGGGGTGAAAGTAAGCGAACCTAATTCTATATCATGTGCAAAACTTCTGTTGCTGTAATACGGGCTATCAATATTCAGGCTGTCCGTCAGGCGATACACATGTATGGTAAGTTGCTGGGTCGTATCTCCATAAAATCCATTATAGGCAAGTTTCAGCACAAGCGAATCGGTAGAAAGCGTATCTGTTGACAAACCAAAGACAGGAAGAGATCCAAAAACTACCTGTGCGTAAGCACTGGCATTTGTTTTCCCAAACACGGAGCTACAGATGCTACCCACTAAGTTCAGCACTTTATCAGAGCGAAGTGTATCCTCCCTTACAGTAAGAGTTTGAAGAGTCAGCGTATCAACAACAGAAAGAGTGAGCTTATCAGACGCCGGCTGCACATTCAAACCAACGATGCTATCGGGATTCTTGCAGGAGGAAATAGCCAGTATGATGCCTGCTATTAAAAAAAACTGTTTCTTCGACATAGCCATCAAAGAAACAGTTTTTTCAGAAAGATATTGTGATAAAAGAAAAAAAAATCTGGTCACCGGTTTAAAAGAATCTTTAGCAAAAATCAATCAACCAGCTCAGCCTCTTCTTCGAGAATTTCGTTGTAGAAATCATGGTATGCATCCACAAAATTATCAAGGGGATGATATTGCAATACTCTTTTGTTGGAGCGCTTAATGAAGTTTTCAATGCTGGCATTATGCTTCTCCTGCGTTTTAATGATGCCATCGCTGTTATGCATGGCTGCAAGATTAACGTTCACCATCGTTGGCTCTTTGAAATATTTCAAATCCTCAGTACTCATACCATCCATCTTCAGCTTCTTTCCAAATGTGTCGCTGAATTTTTCATCCAAATCCTGATCATACATAGAATATACAACCTTGGAGTTTTGGAACAACGGGTCTTCTTTATAGCTGGTCTTTACAAAAAACGGGATTAAGGCCGTCATCCAGCCATGACAATGAATAATGTCGGGAGCCCAGCCTAATTTCTTTACGGTTTCCAACACCCCGCGGCAAAAGAAAATAGCACGGTCTTCATTATCCTTATAGAATTTCTTCTTTATATCATGAAATATGAACTTGCGTTGAAAATATTCCTCATTATCAATAAAATACACCTGCATCCGTGCGCTTTGTATACTGGCAACCTTAATAATAAGCGGATGATCGGTATCGTCAATAATCAGGTTCATTCCTGAAAGCCTGATCACCTCATGGAGCTGGTTTCTGCGTTCATTTATTACTCCGAATCGAGGCATAAAAGTCCGTATCTCCTTTCCTCTTTCCTGAATCCCTTGCGGCAATTGACGGGCAATCGCGCCGGTTTCAGTAACTTCCAAATACGGGTTTATTTCCTGCGAAACAAATAATACTTTAGCCTTTTTCATGAGAACGTTTATTTGAAATGGAACGCAAAGGTACGGATAATAATAGAATTATTCAATAGATAAGCAAGAGCGAGGCATAATTTATTAAGAAATGACGATTTTGAGCGGTTTTTGATGAAATTGCATATTAGTTCATTCGTTCATGAGTCGCTTATTTTACTGATTAACTATTGAACCAATGAACTGTTTTTTTATTCTTTCCCGTCATCTATCTGCAATTCCGACTTCTTCTTTTTAACACCTTCTGCTTTGGCAGACTCATTTTTTTTGCTTCCAAACTCATTTTTAATCAGGCTTTTAAAGTCGTTCTTTCCTTCTTTAAAATCGCCGGCAAGCTTTTGAGTTACTGCTTTCTTATCATATGCGAATCTGGGATTATCAACAGGGCCTTTCATGCTTATAAAGAGCTTCGTATGCCCCAGTCCGTCATCTTCAATCTCTCCGAATTCGCTGTTGTTTTGTTGTTTTACTTTTTTGCCAAGAACATCGGACAGCAGAAGCTTCAGGTGATAGTCAACCATGTTATCGAAATCATGCACGCCGGAAGCGCTGAGATTTAATGCGCTTGATTTTATTTCCATGTCAGGAAAACTTATTTTCCTGGAACGAATGCTGATATGATTTTCGAGTGTCGAGAATTTAATATGGTTTAGTTCCGTCACCTTTATATATTTAGCTAACGGAAGAATGGGTCTGAAATTAATCAGCTCACCACTCTCTATTTTAATATCACTCTCCACGATCACCTTGGAAGGGTTAATTCTAAGGGAGCTTGACCAGATAGAACCAAGCTGAACAGATGCCGTAATCTTTCCGCGCACGTTTTCATCCTTCATCACATCCTGCCCGAAGTTTTCCATTTCATAAAAAAGTTCTTTAATGTCGAGGGCATGTATATCAGCATTGCAGGACATGAGCACACTATCTTTTCTCGTTGCATTAATATTCCCGCTCATCTTTACGGTTCCGTTCATTGCATTAAACGTAAGCGCATTGCTTGATAATACCTTATTGGCAAGAATGATCTGGCCGCGTATATGCGAAGCGCGAAACTTCCGAAGCTGCACATTATCAACCGTCACATTCAATTTACAATTCAGGTAAGGAGAAAGTTCCAGCCTGTAGCTTGTATCGTTTTCCTGTCCCGCACGTGCGGGATTTTTATTGGCAAGCAATTCATCGAGGTTAATCTTATTGCTGACTAAGTTGGCATTAATGGTTGTTTCCTGCCTGGGGATTAGCATAAAAGTAACCAGGTCTTTAAAGACTCCGTCTAATTGAAAATCGCTGGAGGAAATATTCCCTTTACAATCGCTTATTGAAACATCGTTGTTGTTAAATGTAAGCGTGCCGTTAAAGTTTTTAAATTCCAAAGGATTGTTCTTCAGCATAAAGCTTACGTTAGTGAGCTTCACATTGCCGCCTGCCTGCACATGATACAACGCCTCAGCATTATAGCGTGGCAGATTTTTTATTCTTCCTGCAAATGAAACATTGAACGCCATATCGCCATGAATTTCTTTCAATGTATCCAGCTTAATGAAATGATGAACATCTGCAAGGCTCAGATCAGCAGCTGCATGCAGCGTGAGGAATGGATTGCTCAAATCAGCCAGCCTGCAATCGGCTTTAATATTTCTGCCGCCTAATGTTGCCGTGAAACTATTTACTTCCAACGTACTAACAGCCTTGCCTGTCTGGCTTTTATTATAATATCTTCCTTTAATCGTTACATCCTTCAGCGACTCCGAACTCTCCTTTGGCGTAATCTTTCCGTCTTTCACGCTATAGTCAATATCAATGAGAGGAGTGTTCTGTTTATCCAATGCACCGTTAATATTAATGGTGCATGCAAAGTTGCCGCGACTGTTGAAATGTTCAAAGTAATGCTGCACCTGTGGCATAGGCGGTAGCACCTTGATAAACGCTTCCAGTGTTGCCTTGTCTGCATTAATTTTCAAATCAAATAAGTCGCTGAACTGTGCGCCCGTATAATTGCCATCTATATCAAACAGAACACCGGCGAGCTTCAATTTACTTTTCTCAAACTGATAATTATTGGTTTTGCTGTTCACCTTCATGTTAAGCGTCAGCTTCGCTTCTTTTTTGTCAACATAATTGAAATTGTCAATGCGCAGATGGTCAACAAACAGGTTGCCATCAGAAGCAAGCGTAAATTGCTCATCGGCGAAATGCCCTTCAAGCGTTGCATCTTTTACAGTGAGCAGATAATCATGATGCGCTTTTTTATTGAAGTAGATAACTGCGACGTTTTCCAACGTGATGCATTGCAAATTAATGGCAGCGCTTTTTGAATCCCGCACGTGCGGGACAGTATCTGCGCCTGTTTTCCAGAATTTGTAATTGATGCCGCCTTCCTCGTCCACACGCAGGTTGATTTGTCCGTTCTGCACTTCGATCTTGTTTATGGTATAATTTTTATTGAAGAGAGAAACGAGATTAAAAAGTAGAGAAATTTTATCGGCATGAAGCAACGTATCTTTCTGAACGCTCTCAATAGCGTCCTTGAACACAATATTTTTAAACTCGACCGAAGCGTTTGGAAAATGACTTAGCACGCTGAAGCTGATGTCCGTCTCCTTCACCACTACCTCGCTGCGCAGTTGCTTATTGAGCTGGGTGATGAGGTAAAGTTTCACCTCTTTGCCATAAAAAACACCGATGATGACGCCTGTAATAAAAACAGCGGCAACAATAATCGCCAGCCCGATAAAAACTTTCTTAATAATAGAAGTGAAATACGTCATTGCCCCGAACCCTTTATAACGAGAAACGGTGCAAGTTGTTTTAATTAGTGTGAAAAGTTTACCATTTGTAGAGTTATTCCGCGGCAAGCCTCAAGCTATCCTATCACTTTTCGAAAAAACGCCTTGGAATTTAGTACCACTTTCATGACGATTGGTACCAACTTCGTTGAATTCAGTACCTGCTCCAACGCGATTGGTACTTACTTCATTAAAACGGGTACCAACTCTGTCGAAACCAGTACCATCTTTATCGTGATTGGCACCATTCTCATTAAAACCGGTACCAACTCTGACGTGATTGGTACCTGCACAAAGAGATTGGTACCAATTTCATCACGATTAGTACCATCTTTGTTAAAATCAGTACCAACTCTGTTAAGATTGGTGCCAAATTCGTTGAGATTGGTACTGACGCTAGTGAAGTTGGTATCTGTTTTTGAGTGATTGTTAAAAAATTAGTTGGTTTTTTAAGCAAAAAACGCCATTTATTTAACCCTCACATTAGTTTTAGTCATTGCGAACGAAGGAATGGCATGTTAGATGGAGTGAGGCAATCCTTGTTTAAGAAAAGCATTCTTTTTAATACTGAAAAAATGTCGAAGTCAGGAATTTTTGTTTGCTTTGTGTTGCATACAGGATGAAGGCGTTTAATCGACGTGCTATATCGAATGAAAAAACAATTAAAATTATTTGAGCTTGAGCCAACGTATAAAATTCGTTCGTGGGTGTCAAATTCTCTTGAATCAAGAAAGGCAAGTTTCTTAGCACAGTCACGGAAAATCCATTCAGACATCAATGAGAATCCTAAATATAACTATGACTTGGTTGACTATGTGGATAGTTACATCCCGGTGAAGATAATCTGTCCGCGTCATGGCAGCTTTGTGCAAAAACCTACAATCCATTTAAACAGTAATGGATGCAAAATATGTGGTATTGAAGATAGATCAGTCATTACAAGGGAATCAGGAAAGGCCAAATTTTTAGAAAAAGCACTTAAGATTCATATTAACAAAGACGGAGATCCAAAATATAATTATGATTTGGTCGATTATAAGTCGAATAATTTTAAGGTGAAAATTATTTGCTCAGTTCATGGAACTTTTGAGCAAATTCCTGGAGCTCATCTTAATGGACATGGATGCCCAAAATGCAGCATTGTTAAACGGGCTGATACTCATAGAAAACCTAAAGAAGAACTTCTAAAAGAATTGAAAACTATTTGGGGTGATAAATATATTTTCCCATTAGATGATTATATAGGTTGTGCTGATAGAATTAAAGTAATTTGCCCAAAACATGGAGAGTTTACTTCGACTCCAACAATTTTGTTAGGTCATCACGGATATAAAACGTGCGGTGATGAAAGGCGTATATCCCAAAGAACAATATATAAAGAAGGAAATAAGGACGAATTAATTAAAAAATGTCAACAGGTATTAGGAGATAATTTTGAAATACGTGATATAACTTTTGGCAATACTAAAACTGCGAAAATTAAAACATATTGTAAAACACATAAAAAAGAAGGATGGCAACCAATTAGTCAGGTAATATTATATGGATATAAGGCATGCACCAAATGCGCATATGAAGAAAGGGAGCGAACCAATCATAAGAATTTCTCAGCAAATAATAAATGTTTAAGTGAATCGGAATCTCCTGTAATTCACGAAAATTTAAAAGAATGGGATTATTCAAAAAATGCGCATTACTCACCTGACAACTTAACGGAAGGTTCAGACAGACTTGTTTGGTGGAAATGTAGTCGTTGTGGACACGAATATCAAATGACCTTAAGACTTCGTGTGCGAATGATGTATCACTACTGTGAAGACTGTAATCCGGTATCCTTAAACAGAAGTTCGTTGCCATCAAACATAATTTTTTATGAACTCAAAAAAATATTAGTAAGTTCAGAAATTAGACAAGAGTATAAAAAAGAATTTAGTCCATTTTCATGGGACATGAGGATAGTGTTTAATGATGGACACATAGTATATACTGATTATGATGGAAGGTACCATTTAAGCGAAAAAAACAAAAAAGGTGATAAGAAAAAAAATATACTTGGAGTTAATAATGGTGGCGAAGTATGGAGAATCATTGAATATCCAGCTCTTTTAAGAAGAAGTGAGGGAGTTTATTACACCCAAGTTGATGGGAATAGATTCATGAGTCAGGCAAAAAAGCAAGTCAACAATGTTATAAATGATTTGTCAAAGTATTTTATAAATCACCTTACGGATACTGAACAAGAAAAATTAACGGAATACTTGCCATTAATAATTCTTCAAAATGAAATGGAGTTATTTAACAATTTCAGAGGCAATAGATTAGATAGGGATATATTATATAGATTAAGGATACAAGAAAAGAAGACCTTAAAGGAAATTTTAAATGAATTAGAGGAAATGGGAATCTCTTGCAGTATGATAACGCTTTCAAGAAATCTTCGTTTTTATAAAATAAAACTTGATAAAGATATTCAAGGGGAAGTTTTTAAAAGATTGCCCAGTAAAAGAAAAATTCCGATTAGTCAATGGACTTTGGAAGGTGAGCATGTGGCTGATTTTATAAGTATTAATTATGCTGTAAAGCATATAAAAAATAGTAGCATTGCCGGTTGTCTATCCGGAAGATATAAAACAGCAGGAGGTTTTTTATGGACAAGAAAAGGCGAAGCCGCTCCGCATAGAATTTTGGAATCTTGAGATTTTGTGTAGGCAGGTTTTTTCAAGCCGTCTGTTTTATTTGATGAAGATTGCTTCACTGTGTTCGCAATGACAAATGAAACAAACATTGAACCGAAAAACCTTGAACTTTGAACTAAGGTTTTAAACCGTCACCTCATTCATCATCGTCTTTTTGCTGAGGCGATGGTTTCGAATTTTTTCCCTCGTTTGTAGTCGGATTTTGTGGTTGCCGTTGCAAGCGTTTTTGCTGCCTTAGCTCTGTTAACTTATTATATTGTTCGGGCGTTAAAATTTGCTGTAGTCGTTGATTGTATTCTTTGCCCATCATGGGGTCTGAACCTCTGTGCCGGCGGTCGCGTTCAACAAGCAGTCCGCGCACCTATATAGTCTGGTCATCACTTAAGTTCAGATCCGTTTTCATTTGTTGCACATGGTTTTCAATGTTGCGGCTTCTTTGAGCGCCATTGTTTCCGTTTAAAGGAATGTGCATGCCCATGCCGAACCCGAATCCCATCTGTGCATACCTGTCAATTGCAGCAAGCGATAATACCAGTGCGAACAATATTTTTTTCATAGTATACTATGTTTTTGAGACAATTATCTTGCCAAAGTAGCTGTTGTTATTAAGGCGACAACGAATTTATGCAGGATTAAACAGAGCAGAGAAAACTCTTTATATTTTTATTTTACGATAGCGCCCGAACACACCAAGCGGCAACTTATAACCCGATGTTGACTGCAAATAAAGCTCACCAATGTTGAGATCCTTTTTTCCATGCAGCATGTTTTCGATGATAAGCGAAGAAAAGCCAAGCGAATAGGTGTTGAGGATTAGAAAATGTTCTTCTTCATCAAGCAGTGACAACACATGATGCATCATTTCATTGATGGATTCTTCCAGCTTCCATTTCTCGCCGTCTGTGCCACGTCCGTAAGCAGGGGGATCGAGAATGATGCCATTGTATTTTTTGCCGCGCTTCACTTCGCGCTTTACAAACGTCATGGCATCTTCCACCATCCATCGTATATCACTCAGTCCGCTTAGTTCCATATTCTCTCTCGACCAGGTGACTACCTGCTTTACAGAATCAAGATGTGTAACGTCGGCACCTGCTGCTTTTGCTGCAAGGGATGCTGCACCGGTATAGGCAAAAAGATTGAGTACACGAGGAAGCCTCACCCCCGGCCCCTCTCCCAAGGAGAGGGGAGAAGAGGAGCTCTTGGTGAAAAGCCTTACTGTTTCATATATGTAATCCCAATTCACTGCCTGCTCAGGAAAAATACCAACATGCTTAAAAGCTGTTAATGCCAATCTGAATTTTAACGTACTGACTGCCGACTGCCGACTGTCCTCCGAAAGATGGATCCCGCTTTTTGCGGGACCAACTGCATACTCAATATTCCACCGGTCCGGCATCTCCTTAAGCTTTTTCCACGTTCCCGATGAACTGTTTACAGATTGGAATTTCACATGCGCAGTCTTGTCCCATTCGCGTTGCGTGAGCTTCTTGTCCCATATTGCCTGCGGCTCAGGACGTATGGTGATGTATTTGCCGAAGCGCTCCAGTTTTTCAAAGTCGCCGCAGTCAATGAGTTCATAGTCGTGAAAATGCGTAGGGGTAAGCAGTTGCATGAGGCGAAAGTAGGTATTTGTTTAAAAAAGAACCTTGGCCGCTTCTTCTCAAAAAAATCATGACAGCAAAGCCGTACACGATTTTATTTTCCGTTGAATAAGCTCAGTTTCTGCAACAGAAGAAGTAAGCGTAAGCGCTTTGTTAAAAGCAGTGATGGCTTCTGAGGCATTGCCAACTTTCATCAGCACTTCGCCTTTTACGGTAAGGTGGTGAAAGTTTTCCTGCATGTCTTTGAGCAAGCTCAATTCCTTAAATGCTTTGTGATAGTTTTCTGCTTCGCCAATGGCAATGCAGCGGTTGATAGCAACTACAGGGTTATGTGTTATTGCAAGCAGGCTGTTATATATGTTCAGGATCATCTTCCAGTCTGTTGCTTGGTATGATTTTGCATTGGCATGAATGGAGGCAATGGCTGCTTCCAAATGGTATTCATGAATCGCTTCACCCTTTGCAGCAAGCGTTAAATATTCATTTCCTTTTTGAATTAGAAATTTATTCCATTGACTGCGCTCCTGATCTTTCAATAGAATTATATATCTTTTATCATCTATCCGCGAATCAAATCGTGATGCTTGATAACATAGCAAAGCAAGCAGGGCATTTGTTTGCGGAAGATTCGTTTTTTTATTTTCAGAAAGAAGAACCACAAGCCGGATCGCTTCTTCGCATAAATCCTGACGTATCAGTTTTTCAGGATGCGAAGAACTGTAGCCTTCGTTGAAAAGCAGGTACAGTGTTTTGAGTACCGCTTCCAGCCTTGCCTGCATCATGTCAGCACCCGGGTAATCAAGCGATATTTTTTCATTTCTTATTTTCTCCTTGGTGCGATACAGGCGTTTGGAGATCGTGTCTTCGGGAACAAGAAATGCATTTGCAATCTCCTTAACGCTAAGCCCGCAAAGGGTTTTAAGGATGAGGGTGATCTGCGCTTCTACATTAATGCCGGGATGGCAGCTTGCAAACATCATGCGCAGCTGGCTGTCTTTTATTTCGCCTTCAGTAAACAATTCATTGATGGCAGGAGCCAAGGTGTATTCAGATTTTAAAAGATAAGAAAGTTCGTTTTCGATTTTGTATTTCAGCTTCTCTCTCCGGATGAGATCAATGGCCTTGTTCTTTGCAGATTGATACAGCCATGCACGCGGGTTCTCCGGCACCTTGCCCCACTTCCATACTTCAAGTGCTTTTAAAATAGTATCCTGCACAATATCCTCTGCCTGCTCCATGTTGGCAAAGCCAAAGAGGTGGATTAAAACAGAAACCATCTTTCCCGCTTCGGTGCGAAAAAGATGGTCAACTGTTTTGTAGACTTCTGAATTTTCAGAATCTGACATCAGGGTTTACATTTCCATTTTCTGAAGCTGACGGATTTCAACATTTCCGTCTTCTTCAAAAATAGGACAGCCTTTTGAAAGTTCAACGGCTTCGTTGATGTCTTTGGCATTCACGATCAGGTAGCCGCCCACCATTTCCTTTGCTTCAGTAAAAGGACCATCGCTAACGATTTTTTTCTTGCCGTTTACGTTTTTGCCTGTAGGCTGAAGCGGTTCGCCACCGGCAAGAATTCCTTTTTCGCCAAGGCCTTTCATCCAGGTCATCCATACTTGCATGTTTTTCTTTGCTGCTTCTGAATCCTGGGCATTGTGGGCGTGGTTTACGCCGCCTCTGAATAAATACATGAACTTTTCCATAGTTGTAAGATTTTAATTTAGTTAAACATTTTATTTAGCTGATAACGATTGAGACTTTTAAAACAGGACAGGCGGTAAAAAATTATTTTCTGTAGTTATCGCTGCCAAAGGCTTCACCCTTTCCCGTTTGGCAAAGCTGGCGAAGGCTTTCCATATATCTTCCCCATGAAAAACAACAGGAGGCATAAAAGTCGCCCGCTTCTTTCCAGTTATCATGAGTGAAACGGATACGGGTTTTCCCGTCATTCTCATCCAGCTTGAATGAAATTACAGTTCCAATCCATTCAGGGGCGCTGTCAATACATTCCCAAACAACGGATTCATTTTCCTTCAGTTCTTTCACCTTCATCGTATTGACACCATGACCTCCAAAGCGGAAATCAATCACACCACCCACTTTGCTTTCGCCTGTTGTGTCTTTTGTCCACCATCCTGCAAGCCCGTCAATGGTGCTGAGCGCTTTATATACCTTTTCGCGGGGAGCATTGATGTGAAACAAATGTTTTATTGCTGCCATGTTGTTGATTAGATTAAGTGAAGTTAGAAAATAGGAAGTCTTCAGTCCACAGCCAACAGTCTTCAGTAAGCGCTGAATTAAATTCCAGGCGCACTGAAGACTGCCAACTGTTTACTGCCAACTTAATTTTGCTTTGCCATCATCTCCATCTCTTCTTCAAGAGTAGGCCCCATGAGGTTGGGCTGAGTAACACCAATGGGGCGATAGTATGAAGTCAATTGCCCGCGGTGATGAACAGAATCGAAAAGCATCGTCCAGCAAAGTTCCATAAGAGTCATTTCGAATACTTTCATCGGACCCCAGTACACAGGAATTTTCTTTGTAGTCCAGTCAGTGTCGCTGCAGTTTTTTGCAAGCTCAATTAACTTAGCGGTATTAGTTTCTACATCCTTTGCAGCAGCTTCCGGGCTTTTATAAATAGTCGGGCTGTCGAGAGGAAATTTCCCTTCGTTTACTAAATCCGTACGTCCTTCAGTAATAGCCTGTGCCAGCTCTTTTGCATGAGGGCCGATGTGGTTAACGATTTCCCATGGAGAACGGAAGTTCTCATGATGGTGTTTGTTCAGCTTGGCTGAATCTGTTGGCAATGAACGGAATGCTTTTGCAGTGATGCCTGCATCGCGCTGCCATGAGGCAATAAAGAAATCTTTGTTTGTCATTTTAGTTAAGTTTTAAGGTTAAACATTATAAATTGTATTTCAAAAGTAGTCATTATTTCAACAAAGCATAGACCCCTGAAGCAATAATAACCTAATGGTAATATGGACGAATTCCGGCGGATTTTATTTTAAAGAATAGCCGCAGATTTTTAAAAGAAGTTAATATGCGGCTATTATAATTCAATTACATGGAAGGTCTCTTGATTGCCTTGCCTGCCAGGTGGGCTTTCCACGGATTCCAATAATAGTCATGCCATCCTTTATTAATGCCTGCAGCATGTTTATCAGGCAAGTTGGCGTGAATGGCATGAAGCACAACATCTTTACCTTTCTGTTCAAGCTCAATGATGAAGGTAGAATCAATATCATTCTTGCTCCAATCCTGTGCACGCCAGCTTTGTACAATCAGCCTGTCTTTTAAAAGACGAAGGTTTTTACCCGTAGTATATCCTCCATGAACGGAGAATTTAGCGCCCGGTTTTGCGTTAATCTTAGCCGGACTCCCTGATATTAATGAATGCTTTTTCGCATCTACATAAAGCTCATAAAGAGCTTTTGGAGTCGTGTTTTTGAAGACCACTTTTTGCACGATAGTTTTAGACATATTGGTTTAGTTTTATTTGTTTGGATGATAACGAATGAGAATATAAAAGCAGGACAGGTTAATAAAAATAAAGTTTCGCAGGGGTTTGTTTATCCTCCTCGGCGTTACAAGCGTATCGCTCGATGTACATTATATATTGTAACTCCGAGGAAAGTAAGAAAACTTCGCCGGAGTTTAAGTTTCATTATTATACACTTGTCAAGTGTTTTGAAAAATAAATTTTTATCTTATTCTAGGGTGATTTTGGTGGCTTAATACACCAATCATAAATCCTGCTAAATAAAACTAATGCTTCTTGTGTTTTTTCTCCTTTTACATCTGTATGTGCTAGGTTATATGATCGAGGAGTATGTTCAACTATTTGTCCTTTTATATTTTTGACTTTTGCCACATTCATTTGCAAGACACCATAATTCTTAGGGTCTTTACCATAGTGCGTTACGCTATCTTTAGTTTTTTGTGGCGTGGAATGTTTCGACCAATCAGTTGACATTCCAGCACCATGATTAGCGAATGCTACTTTTAGATTTAATACTTCTCTTTGAAAATTAGCTTTGTGTACTCTTAGATAAAGTAAGTCCTTGTCAAGGATAGTTTCTTTAGGGATATCTTTAACCGCAACCCCTACTTCAGGTTTAGTAGACATAAAAATATTCCTTGATTATCTAAATTAATAGGAAATTCGCCATTAATTTTTATATCTCCTTTGTCATCCCCATAAAACTTTGCAATTCGATTAGGATGTGCTGGGATGCTAACTAATAAATCGTATTTATCTTTTTTCCAATAGAGATCAATTCCCCCATCTGTTGATGGTTGTATAAATGGAACATCAATAATAATTGCCTTTTCTTTCAAAATCCATTCAGCATATTTAACTAAAAATTCTATGGTTTGAATAAATGTTGCCTCTTTATATCCTTGTGTACCATTATCGTCCCAATTTTCTTTTAGTTTTAAAATGTATTTTGAATTTTCAATCTCTTGGGAAAGGTCTATTAGCTTTAATGATAACTCTATTGAATAAGTCTTTGTTATTTTAACTGTTATCTTTTTTTGTCTTCGCAATGCTTCATATTCCTCTAAATAAGAATGAGAACGGTATTTAAAACCATGTCTATGCCCTAAAACATGCTCGCTTCGCTGCATAGCGGCTTGCATTGCATTTGTAAAATCTAATTTTCCTTTTATGGTGGGATCAGCAGCATAAGGAATATCTTTTCTGGGATATTCCTTATAACTAACGAAACTTATTAATTCTGCCATTTAATCTTCACTTGTCTTAATGAAAGTAATATTACTTTTTGAAAAAGTATTCTTTATTGTTTTATCTTTCTTTTCTGCTCTTAAAATCTGCTCCTTTAACTTGATTAAATCATTGCTATCAAGAGCTAAATAAATTTCTTCATGAAATGGATTTTGCCCTACATGATATTCTATCTTTAGATTATGAATCATGACGGCAGCCTCAATTTTATCATCTATATTATCATCAAACGAAGGTCTTATGTCAGTGATTATTCTGGAATCTACATATACTTTGCCATATTCGTAAGCCAATCCTAATGATTTTAAAGTTATCCCTATATTAGCTATTGATAATAATTTTTCAAAATATTTTCTATAATCTTCACGTACCTTAAAATCATTCTGCTTTATTTCTCCTAAATCATCAAATATACCTGAAACTACCTCTTGTGTACTTTTATTTGATTTTACCTTTAATCTATATAAAACATATAATAATTTGGTTATTTCATCTGCTTCATCATCATTATAAATTTTTTTCTTAATTAGAAGTTCTTCAATATCTGAGACAATTAAACCTTTAGGGATTTTAGTTAATTCATTAATTAAAGAATCAAGCTTTTTTATGGTTGAATTAAATACGATAGAAAATCCTTTGAGGGCTTGTTGTGATATTACACCAAATGTTGCCATTTTATTTTTTTAAAATCTTTTTTGTTAAGGTTAATGATGTTCTTTAGTCGGGTCAAATATACTTTCTAATTCGAGATGTCGAAATATTTTATTAATAACACTAATGCAATGACTAAGTTTATTCTCACACCCGCTATAACAATGCCAACTAAATTGAGATGGCGAAAAACATAGAGATTGAATAAAAAATGGGTAAAAAGAAGTATGCGGTTTCCGAATTATTAAACAAAGGAAACAAAAAAATGTTTCAACCGCAAATTTAATTTGATAACACCATGCAAAAGGGGTTAAAAAGCAACAAATGGGGAAATTTTGCCTTTTTTCGCTACTTGTGTTCAGGCTACACATATACCCAAATTTTATTTGAAGATATTCTGACTTTAAGCCCGATTAATTTAAATCCAAACAACTTCAACAACCTTCATTTCCGACCCTCAAATCAAATACCACGTCCTCCACACAATGCTCTCTCGTTACATAGTTTGAACGGCGGCTGACATTTTCAACCGTATTATATTGTGTGTTGGGTTTCAGCCCTGCCAATTGCTGCGCGTTACGCATAGAGCCAAAACAGTAGGTGACATATTATGCGAGTATTTTCCTTTTGTATATATCTCCGATCCCGAAGGAGTATAACCCAGCTTTAAGGCTAGTTCAATGATATGAGAAAGTAATTGTTCCGGAGTACGTTTTCTACGCTTTCCCTTTTTATAAAGCGTTTCATCCATCTCCTTTGCATAGGCCAGCAGCATGTTCATCTTATTGGCTTTTATATCCTCCCCGATATGGCTTTTTATATTGCTCAAATTTTTCTTCATGTGTCTTTTATATTTTTCTGTCCGTTGACAAAAAAAATAATGGAACAAAAGTGAAGGAAAAGGCAAGTCCGGTCAACAGCATAAACATGCTATTCCTCATGCGCGATGAGAATATATGAATGATTATTTTGGGGATTGAATAATGAGAATGGCTAATAAACAATAACCTTTTTGACGATCTCGCAATCCTGTGTTTTTAAACCCACAAAATATACTCCGTTACCATACCCTTTCATGTCAAGCAGTTTGGTATAATTTCCTGAAAATTCATTCAGCTTTTCGCTATATATCATTTGACCTAGCAAGTTTCTGACCGCAATAGTATAGTTTGCATTAGCTGTCGCGTTGATGGAGAGAGTAAACAGCCCATTATTAGGATTAGGATATATATTAAGTGATGCTGATTCCTGTGTTTCATTGACAATACCTGTAACAGTATTTACATTGATATTATCCAGGTACAACATGTGCCCAAAATCAGATATGTTTTCAAAAGAGAACATTACCTCGGGCTGACCGGTTATGCCGCTAAGATTAAGATCAATGGTTTCCTGCTTCCATTGAGATGAGGTCGGGATAAACTGAACAGCACTGGTATATCCACCGGTAGTGCTGAGCGCAAGTCCTCCTTTTTTCAAAAGCGTGTTCCAAGTACTGCCGCAATCTGTTGAATAATATACTGCCATGGTGTCAGTACCACTACTAGCAGAATATGGGGAATAAGCATAATTATAGGTTAAAATGGGACTGCTTGCACTCGTGAAGTCACATTGCGGGGTGCAAATAGAATAGCTTTTGCCTATATTGTTCGGTATCTCGTTATCAAAAAAGATACCGGCAGCACTATCACCGGTAGGACCGGATGGTCTTATCGCCAAATTTTCAAATTCAGGATCTTGGTCATTAGCGTTTTGATAACTTGTCCTTTTCCAACCCCAGGCAGAATCTGATCCCGCCAGTCTCCATCCTAATGGAGGGAATACAGCACCTTCAAATCCTTCTGTAATACTCGTTATGCCATGGGTTATGGAATTAAAATTTATGGTCATACTATCATTAGATGGCACAGTATCTGCAACACCATTGGGCATGGTGGTATATGCCCTGAAAGTATGAGCACCTGCTGAAACGGATTGAGTTGATAATGTTATTTTCTCTCTTCCAAGTCGCATAAGATTACCTGACCAACTATATGTATTGATGGTTCCGTTATCTATTTGGTAATTGATGGTGGCAGAAGTGAGGTTGTTGACACCCTTATTCTGAATAGTAGCTATAGGGATGAATGAGGCTCCGCACACCTCTTGAAAAGGAGATGCAATGTTTACAATCCCTGCATCATTCATGGCATAAGAAGTAGCGTTTGAATCTAAATAATTCCATTCGCTTATATAATCCCCTATGAAATGTGGTGATGAATGACCCATACCATAATAAATTTGGAAATTAACTAAAGCTCCTGCATCCGATAAATGCTGATAAGCGACTGTGAGAATAGAGCTATAAGTATTATCGGCGCCTCCCACTGAAATAGTTATCGGGATGTACTGACCATTTTGCCATATATAAGTGAATGACGTTAAATTATTGGCTTCGTCCATAGATTGAATTGCCGGTGTCCTTAAGTCTAGGCCTCGGAAACGTGTGTAATTTAACAACCCGTAACGAAGGGCTGCTCTTCCTCCAATAGAAAATCCGTTTAAGTACATATCATCAGCATCAATATTATAAGCGGACATCGCATCCGTCATGCAGCTGGTTATAATACTTGTATCGCATGTAGTCCAAAAATCACTCCAATCAGCAGTAGTATCGCCATCAATATACCCACCACCATAAGGACAAACGATAACGGCGTTATACATGTTCGTACCGGAATATACCGCTACAGAAACCATAACATCCCGTTCATTTTGAGGAGTATCTCCATAACCATGCAAGTCAATAATTAATTTATACTTGTTGGCAGGATTATAATTAGTCGGCACATAGTAAGAGAGCACCCATCCCGGATTTCCATTAAAGTTTATTGTCCGGTTGAAAGAACCTGTTTGTTGCGCAAAAGAACTTTGGATTAGCAAAATCCCTATACATGTTAACAGGGAAGTTCTAAATAAAGAATTAAGTTTTTTCATTATCATAATTTTTTAAAGTCAGTGACAGATTAGAGGAGATGATATATCACACGGAAGTCATTTCAAGTTCAGCAAATCCATGTTCATCAACAGTATTCAGCACTTCAAACTTAGGTGCAACCGTATCGGGATAGACGGTAATTTTCTCGTTAAGAATGTGAGTAAGGTCTATTAGTCTATTTTGCATAATGCTTTTTCATTTGTTGAAGTGATATTCAGAATTGAGCCGCAGGTTCACAGTCTAAACCATTTAAAAAACTGCAAATCTGCGGCTGTTATTAAGTAACTAAATTTTTCGTCCTATTCCTTCACAAACCTCCCTATCAGCGTACCTCTTTCACCACCCATAGGCACCCGGACAAAGTAAACACCGGCAGCAAGATTTTTGACACTTATAATTGCTGTGTTGCTGCGGCTTACACGCTCTTCCTGCACTATTTGCCCAAGCACATTATAAATATCTATTATCGTTTCTTTGGTAAGCTTTAAGCCGTCAATCATCAACTGATCTCCTGCAGGATTAGGATACATATATATCATGTTATCTGAAGCATAATCCTGCAGACCGACAGCAAAGCCCGCTGAGCTATTACATCCATATTCATTGGTTACCTCGACATGATAGCTTCCTCCCTGANNTTACAATGGTATCGCTGCCGGCTGCGTTCGCTGCGACCAGTGTTACCGTATATAGTCCTGAATTTGGATAACATATCTGCTGCGGATCCTGATTACTGCTTGATGAAGGTATGCCTCCCGGAAAGCTCCAATCCCATGCAAGAGGAGTACCTGTACTCTTGTCTATAAAATTGATGCAGTTGTTACTACACAATGATGTAGCGCTTGATTGGAAGGCAGCAGCCGGTGGAAGAGTAAGAATATTGATACCCACTGAAATCATACAGCCATTTGTATCTGTTACCGCTATATTATAGTTACCATTATGCAGGGCTATATAAAAAGTATCCGTAGCCCCGACAACGAGGGCGGTATCTGAATACCATTGATACGAGGCATAGACAGGATTAGTGCTGCAAAACAGCGTATCGTGCGATTGCGTGATAACAGGAGTAGGCGGCGTGGGGAAAATACCAATGGTAACTGTTGCCGTTGCACTGCCACATACCGGGTTTGTTACAGTCACCGTATAAGTAGTCGGTGCATATACCGTTGCCACAGGATTTGCAATGGTGGAATCGCTAAGACCTGTTGTAGGTATCCACTTATAGGTTGTGCCTCCTGTTGCATGCAACTGAACGGAAGAACCGGAGCAAACTGATGTGTCCGGATAAGCAGATGCAAGGGGAGACCCCGTGATATCTCCAACCGTGACGGTTGCCGATTGAGTGCCGCCGCCATTGCCTGCTGTGCAGAGCGTGGCGACAACAGACGAATCAACCACAACAACTGTATATACTCCGGGCAATAAACCAGTGGCGGTTTGCGTAGTTTGTAAGGTAGGATTCCATGAATAGGTATAGTGACCACTTCCTCCGGAAGGGATGACAGTAGCCGTACCTTTTCCTGATAAACAGGTATCAGAAATAGCAGAAACCGTTAAATTTAAAGGCGCACCACTGCAACTGCATGACGCACCCGGTCTCAATTGGAAGGATGAAACAAAACCATCGCCACATACATATAATAAATTACCCGGGGCTAATTGAACATCGTAAACAGTGCCTGCTGTATGAATGATGGATTGCAAGTTATAAGCACTATCATATTTCATTACTGCATTCTGCAAACCAACATATATATTATTGCACCCATCTACAGCAATACCGCCCCAGGCACATAGATAGGGTGATATGATAAGGCTGTCCAATATTGCCCCTGTATTTTTATTGATTCTTTTTATACAAGAGCCGTCATACATATATACATAACAATCATTTACAGCTAAGCCGTTGTAGCCCTCCATAGCGCTAGGCCCAGTTGAGGGAGTATCAGTTATCACGTACTGCACACTCCAGATTTCAATGAACTCAAAGTGATCCTCCACCATGTAATCTATAGGAAGCAACGTGCTGTTTGCAGGGAATTTTATAAGAACATTTTCACGGTTTGTCTCCCCTGCCCACGAGAAAGACCACCTTCTGCATAACGCTGTATAAGCATTACCTGAATTATCAAGAGCCAAAAGCATGGCATCTTTTTCATTATTTTGATAAGGGTAAACATTTGCACCTGTCAAAGTTGTAAGATTTGTGTCAATGGTGAAAATCTGCCGGGTCAACACGTCAATGTATCCTCCTGCGCCAATTAGCAGTTGTTTGGTGCAGTTATCATAACTAATCTTCCACATTTCAATCGTAGAGTCATTGCCGTGGTAAAACCCCACCTCCATGCCGTCGGCATTTAACTTAATTATTTCTGTACCATGGCAATGACATATCGTCGTGTCCTCCAAAGCTGCCGGATTAAATCCTTCGCAGATGTAGCTGCTTCCGCTGGCACCGTCCACAGCATTATCACCACAGTTATTAGGGACATCCCAACGATAAAAGAAAGGTGTGGTAGTATATATCCATTGCGTATTCCCAGATTTATCAAATTTTATTTCCTGGTAGGGGTTTGAACCGCCATAAGCATATACATCACCGGCAAAATCATAATCTAAATAGTAGGCACCGTTGATGTTGCCGGGATTAGAGAATGGAGGGAAGGTGGTCCAGGGGTCAATAACTAAGATTTGAGATTTGAGATTTGAGATTTGAGATTTATTCATTTTAAATGAGGCAACATTTCCGTCAAGCTGAAAACCGGATTGCACAGGTGATCCATCTTCGTAATAAGTAGCAGGGGCATGGTCTGTAATGTTTCCAAAATGAGTTTCAATAAGCATATTACCCTGTTCATCTATTCTGAGCATGTTCCCTTTTAAGGGTGCCACAGATTGACCCGCGAAAGAGGCGGTGATGTCCTGACCGGAATATTTCATCTTTATGACGGAAGCATCAGCGCCGGGATGAAGGATGATGGAGTATTTGATCCCGGTTTTATTTTGCGGAAACGTATATACAATATCAATACCCGGGTATATATTTTTGTAAGTTATTTTGTTGTAAGCAAGGGCTTTGATGGTTGATTTGCCTGATTTATCGTTTCTGTCACCGTATGTATAATAATAAGTAACAGGGTCTTCCGCAATGACTTCAGCATCAGGATTTGCTCCCTGCCAATCCATGTTGACAAGATGAAATATTTTTTTTGACGCATTTCCTTCATGCTCTTCCTCTCCTTCTGCGAGGGAAACATTGAGATCCTTTTTCCCAAGTGTTGCTTTTGCATCTTCCATTTTTTCCTTTTCTACTTCGCTTAGCTTCTGCGTTTCATCCCGTCGGTATGTTAATCCATGGCCGGTAAAGTATATGTTCATACCTTCCATTGTAACGGCATACTTAATCTCCTTCTGAACGTAACCAGGGGGCAGGAGCGGGTTGGCTTTGTCTTTATTATCAACAGGGTCAAACTGTCCTTTGTTTTCTATAAAAACCTTGTGCTCATAAGGTGCACTTGACCAATTGGGCTTTTCCGAAGAACCAAGTGCTGCTTCTGTCTGACTGAAAGCCGGATGTATAGCCAGAAGCGTAATTAATAGAAGTGAGATTTGAGACTTGAGAGTTGAGATAAAATTTTTCATATTATTTATTATTAGATGTGAGACGTGAGATTTGAGACGATTGTTTTATATTATATATAAGCAAAAAGACCCCCTGGCCCCCTTCGCCACGCGCAAATTGCCAACGCACAAGGGGGAATTAGCACGGAATATCGTGTGCAGCATCTTACAGGCATTAATTTATTCATCATAGTTTTGACTTATTCCTTTATAAACTTTTTTACCCAGCTTCCGCTTTCATTGGTGACTTGGAGAAAATAAATACCAGCCCCTCCCCAAAGGGGGAGGGAGAAGGTGCTCCCAATAAAGTGGCGGGAGAGAATTTCTTGCCCCATCACGTTATATATTGAGACCTCACCCCCAGCCCCTCTCCCAAGGAGAGGGGAGAAGAAGATTGTTACATAATCAGAAGCAGGGTTGGGATAAATTAAAAAGGAGTTATTGCTTATCAGATCAGTTATTCCGACTGTAGTTACATAAAATGAGGCAGATATAGCGGGACATCCGTTGGCATCCATAATAGAAACAGTATATGAACCGATTTGAGATGGTATATAAAATTGTTTCGTTGCGCCTGTGATAATAGAGTTATTAAAATACCATTGATATGTATAGGAGGGCGAAGAAAGTAGTGTGTCACCAGACTGAGAAATTACAGGCGCTGTTGGGGCAGGATGAACTGTTATATAATACGTATATATAAGAGTGTCGCTGCCATAGGCGTTGCCAGTAATGAGCGTTACATCATAATTACCTACGAGGGGGTAACAGATATTTTGCGGATTTTGAGCAGAGCTAGAAGCGGGAACAGCCCATGGAAAACTCCACTGCCATGAAGTTGCATTCTGGCTGAGGTCAGTAAAGTTAATGCAGGAATTAGGACAGATGTAGGCATTATCCGATTGGAAAGAGGTGACAGGCACAGTAGGACAAGTGCCGCAACTCGAATCAATTGTAAAGCTCCATAGGGTATTATATTTATTAGAATTTAAATCAATACCGCCGAATAAATAAAGATGTCCCTTATTGTCTGCCCACCCTATAGCGCCTAGTAATGAGTTGGGGTTATTGGTAGCGCTTGACACGTCTAAAGTGCCCCAACTTCCAGGAGCAGCTTCAGCAGAGTCAGGATCTATATATATGTTGCAATCGGGACCGCCTTTCCATGTCCATTGATTGCCTGCAATACAATACATCCAGAGATCGTTTAATAAGCAGCCTGGTTGACCCATAGCATTCCCGCCTAACCCACCGAACATCCATAAATTCCCATCCGAATCCTTCCAAGATGCAGATGCACTGCCGTTATTATAACGACCATCAGGCGTATTCATTGGATTTGTGATGCACTTCGTTCCGTAATCATTATAAATTAATTCGTTGAAGGCGTTAGAACTACTGTCACCATTTATCCATGTCCAATTACCACTAACCGGGTTGAACCGCCATAAATCATTTTTTGCAACGTTCATCTCGAATGTAGCATGTGTGGATCCTCCAAAAAGCCAGAAATTTCCATTATTGTCTTTCCAGCTCCAAAAATTCACGCGGACACCAGGATAGTTCGCACTGTCCTCCACATTCATCTTTCCATAAACAGCTAGTTCACCCGTTCTATAATTGCCGTTATTTGATCCTCTCATCCATGTCCATGTATTTGTGGCAATGTTAAATCGCCATAAACTACTGTTATGGGTGTTACCATAAAGCCAGAGATTCCCTGCATTATCGGTCCAACCACTTCCGCCATCCATCAATTCTGGATTATTACTGGAGTCGGGAACACCTTGAATACCATAGGACCCTAAATCGCCATCAACATGTGGGCCTTTTATCCACGTCCATTCATTGGAGCTTATGTCATACTTCCATAGATCATCATAAACGTAACCAAAAGAATAAAAGAAGCCGAAAATCCAGAAGTTGCCGCTGCTATCAACCCAAGTCTGTGAAGAATAAGAACCGGGAGGGCGATTAGATGGTGATTCCACTCCTTGAGTTCCATAATCACCCGTATCATTCACTATGCCGGTGCCGGTCATCCAGGTCCATTCCTGTGTGACAGGATTATATTTCCATAGATCATTATGAAGGCCATAACTGTTGTCTTGTCCTCCATAAAACCAAAAGTTTCCATTTTTATCCGTCCATTTGCACATACTACTCAAAGCAGGCGGTTGATTCGTAGAGCTGGCAATGCCCTGTGTGCCGAAGTTTCCTGCGCTATTCCCTGCGCTGTCTCCATCAAGCCAAACCCATTGACCAGGTGTTTGTGCAGATGAAAAAAAACAGGCGCCTATACTTAGCAATAAACAACACAATAACTTACGTTTGCTTTGCCATTTTGCAAATACTGAAGCAACTTTTAGGGAGTAGAGATTATTTTTCATAGGATCTAGATTTGAGTAAAATGGTTATAACATAAACTAAGCTAAATTAATGACTGGTATTAAAGACATCCCCCTTTATCCCCCTTCGCCAACGCACAAAATGCCACCACACAAGGGGGAATTCGTACTTATTCTTTGATGAACTTACCTGCCCAATTGTTGTTTTCGTTGTTTGCCTCCTGCAAGCGAATAAAATAGATTCCTGAAGGAAGTGCCTCACCCCGACCCTCTCCCAAGGAGAGGGAGCAAGCGTTACCGATAAAAGTGCGCGAAAGGACTTTCTCTCCAAGAATGTTATATATATCCATTAAAGCCTCACCCCCGGCCCCTCTCCCAAGGAGAGGGGAGAAAGAAATTGTTAATTCATTGAGAACAGGATCAGGATAAATTAAAATTGATTGCAGTGCTGAGGAGCTTTCATCAATTCCGGTGGGGCAATTTGCAGGTGTTACTTTTGTCATGCCAGTGACTCCGCAAGAATTACTTGATCCAATACTGCGTGTCATGATATCGTTTCCATTTGCAAGATCATTTGCAGCAGGCGTACGAATCGTCTTACCCACCATTGTTTGAAAATGCATTAATGCATTTCCGGAAGCATCAATGATATGTGCCATCAGCATAGCATGACCCAATTCATGAAGAGCCACAGTTTCGAAATCATATTGACTGGCAGTAGGTGATCCTGGCCCAAAATTCCAAGTACCACCAGATGCGTTGGCAGAAAACATAATATCCGCTTCAGTTAAGGTAACGGTACCATCGCCGCAAGTGCTATAATATGTTCTTGTTTGTCCGAGTAAGTAGTTCATCAATGCACAGTTATTATCAAAGCTGACCATGTTTATTCCATCGGCTGCATAACAGGTAGTATTTGTAACCGTTGTGCTCATAGTAAAATTAACACCCGTGTTGCAGCTCCATGTTTTCATTGCCCTTTCGAATGCTGCTTTGGCAGCAGTGTTTGAACTGATTGTTGAACTGTATTGAAAAGTTAGACCACCGTTGGAATTATTGTTCGCCTGTGTAATCCTGTTTTCGGTTCCGGTATTATCGGTACTCGTACGCTGACCGTAAGATATAGTCAAACTGGCGCTGCTTGTGGAAGTTGTGCTGCTGCTGTTGACAACCTGTATAGTACCCGTGCCGGCACCTGTTGGAACGAGCACTTGAATTTGAGTGTCTGTCCAAGATAAAATATCATTGGCAACACTGTTGACAGGAATGTAGTCAATTCCGCCAGCATCAGCATCTTTAAAATTGACTGTTGCGGGAGGATTACCGGTGTAAGCACCGAAACCGCTACCGCTAATAGTCAGCGTGCTCCGGGTGCCGGCAGTGATTGAAGCGGGAGAGAAACCGGAAATGGCAATACCCGACGCTGTTCTTTCAGCTACGGGTGGTATATTAACAGGGACAACGTTAATAGTTTTATAGGACTGATTCGCCCATTTGCCGATTACATTATATATATACCTTTCAATATCATTGTATTTCCTGAAAGGATCGGCAGCGACGTTATTTATCAAATCATATTTTATGAAACCTTGCGGACCGGCATACGGCTCATAACGATTGTTTATAGAAATGTCAGCAGGAGAGTTAAGCACAGCAGATGAGGCAGCAAAGAACATCCCCGTTTCGCCCGTACTTAACTGAAGACAGGGAGTGACGATTTCTATTCTGTCTCCTACTGTGCCGCCTTCGGTAACTACCTCCACTTTTTCAGCAGTGACTGTTCCCTTAAAAACTTTGTACACTTCTATCATGTTTGAAGTATAAATAAGGGTATGCTCCTCGTTCCAGAAAGAAACTTTGTCAAGAACCTTCCCTTCGAATATAAAGGTCGCATTTTTCGCGCGATCTACAAGAGGCAGTTCAGTCAACATGCATTGAGCAAATCCTGAACAGGAAACAGCTAATGCGAATGCTACTGTAAGCTTTGTAAACTTTTTCATAATTATAATTTTTGGTTTAATTGTTAATTTTTAATTTGAGTTTCTTGTGAGCACAATTGATCTAGCTAAGGACTGTTTTTCTGTTTGTAGTCTTATCAGGTAAAGACCGTTGCCAAGTGAAGAACCATTTTTGCTATTGCCGTCCCAATAAAAAGAGTGAACACCCTGTGACAGGTTCTCATCCGCAAGAGTGGCAACCTCATGCCCTAAAATATCATACACCTTCACGGATACATGCTGAGTAGCCGGAATATTAACTTTTATGTTAATGATTTGACTGAAAGGATTTGGATATGCAGCATCAAGAGAAACATTATCCATTGCAAAAGGATTTTCTTGAACGGAGGCAACAGTTTCTCCCAAAGTGACCTCCTGCGCATTTAATACTTCGCCTCCCAGTGATTTGCCTGGTAGAAGGAATATTGACCGACATGAGCAAAGAGAGTCAATCGGATATGCCGAAAATGGACTTGCACCAAAAGAAAAAAGGGATTGCGGATTAAATCCGCGACCCCTTACATCTCTTCCATAAAATG